>NZ_JBXYJE010000008.1:0-187322 GCF_057396285.1 Psychrobacter sp. CX97
GGCAACCCAACCGAGGGCGACAAGCCAGTACTTAACCTAGTAGGCACTGATAAAGAAGCCGTTGAAGGCGCTGTTGATGACGCCATCGTCTTTGAAGTACAACTCACGGGCGCAACCGAACTTGAAACCACAGGTAAAGTGACCCTTAACCTAGGCGAGATTGAGCCTGAAGACATTCAATCCATCTCGTTTACAGACGGAGACGGCACCGTTAAGAGCGTAACAGTAGCAGAAGCACAAGCCGGTATAGACGTTACCATACCAGCAACAGGAGGCGTTACCCCGACCTTTACCATCGTACCGCTAGACGACTCTATCTATGAGCAATCAGAACAATTTAGCATGACGCTATCAGACGTTGTCAACGCGAAGGAAGGGACACTTGAAGACACAGGTGTGATACTAGACGAAGACCAAGCTGACAATGACAACAACCCGAACAACCCGGACGATCCGACTGACCCAACAGACGGCGACAAACCGACAGTAACCGTAGGCGATGCTGAAGTAACTGAAGGTGGCGAGCTTGTGCATACGGTCACAGTCAATGGCAAGACAGAAACGCCAGTGACCTATGACTTTAAACTAGAAGATAGCACCGCCACAGAAGGCGAAGATTACGACAACGATCCAACATTTAGTGATGGCGTAACCTATGACGCTGCGACTGGCACAATCACTGTACCAGCAGGCGTAGAGAGTTTCACTGTTACCTATCCAACCACACTAGATAAAATAGACGAAGCTGACGAAACCACCAAACTAACCATTGGTGGAGATGACGGTACAGGTACCATTCTTGATGATGACGATGCACCAGTCATCAACATCGTACAAACCGATGGTATTGCCAGTGAAGGAGGCGTTGCAGGAGACCCAGCAACAGATAGCCAAATCGTCTTTACCATCAACCAAGAAGGTATCAGTGACAAAGCCACGACCGTTGTTGCTAAGCTTGACTTAAAAGACGTAGAGCCTGAAGACATTGAAGACGCTACGACTAAAGTAGTGTTAACCAAAGCCGATGGCACAACTCAAGAATACACAGTAGCTGAGTTAAAAGGTGGCGTAGAAGTTGAAATACCAGCGGGCACAACTGCCGAGAACATGCCGAAATTTACCATTACAGCGCTTAACGATGACATTTATGAAATCGAAGAAACGCTAGGCATGAACATCTCAAGCCCAGTGAATGCAACGATAGGTACAGACGCAGTAACCGGTGTCATCAAAGACGAAGCCGATGCAGATGGCAACCCAACCGAGGGCGATAAGCCAACCGTTAGCATAGCAGCGACCGTCCCCGAAGTCATAGAAGGAGATGGCACAGCATTAGAATTTGAAGTTAGCCAAAATAACGAAAGCACAGTTGACACCACAGTATTAGTTAAACTGAATACTGACAACAGCACTATTGAGCCAGAAGATATCGAAAGAGTAGAATATACCGATGTAAATGGTACTGCTGTCGTATTGACTGATCCTACAAAAATAGCAGACTTCTTAGAGAACGGTGTAACCGTGAAAATACCAGCAGGTAGCAAAGAAGCCCCTGCAATTAAACTAACACCGTTTGATGATTACATTTACGAAGTATCAGAAAAAGCCGTACTAGAGATCAGCAACCCAGTAGGTGCCAAATTAGGCACACCGACTGCGACTGGTACCATCAATGATGAAAGTAAACAAGGTTCAGAAGACACCGTGTATGTACGCCTGACAGGTAATGACAAAGTGGTTGAAGGAGCGACAGGTACGACACCTAACGATGACAATAAGTTGACTCATACCATTAAACTGGTAGACAGTGTTGGTAATGCAGTTATATTACCTGAAGGAGAGTCTATTACTGTAACATTGAAGTTTAGTTCTGACTCTACATCGGATGCTGATTATGACGGTAGTAGGATTGGAACTTCAGTAAAACTAACTGGAACCACTGGCGGCAATAGCACATTTGAAATTACTCAAGAGGTTAAGGATGATTTGTTTAAGGAAGGGATAGAGAGTTATGTTCTAACACTAGAATCAGTTACCGATGATGATGGTGTGTTCGAAAATATACTAGTCGATACAACTAAAGATAATGTCACGGGTGAGATTATTGATAATATCGACCCGCAACCAGACACTGCCACAGTTATCGAAGATAATACGTTAATTGCTACCGGTAATGTTTTAAACAATGATGAACTTGGAACAGTTACATCAGTAACGCCAATAGATCCAACCTCAGCAGCAGGTACTGGGACATACGGAAGCCTGACACTTAACAGTGATGGTAGCTATAGCTATGTTCTAAATAACAACAGTGATGAAGTTCAGGCGTTGTCAAAAAATGCTTCGGTAACCGATCAATTTACATATACTCTAGCCGATGGAATAACAAAAGAAACTTTAACCATTACCATTAAAGGTACAAATGATGCCCCAGTACTAGATTTATCAAGTACAAGCGGTGTTATCGACGCCGACACAGGCTATTCAGATGACTTTATTGAAGGAAGCGGCGGAGTTGTAATTAGTGGAACAACAGGTATCGCTGATATTGATACAACAACTGTTGCTGATCTTATGTCAAAAGCGGTTGTTAAAATTACTAATCCGCATACTGGCGATGTATTAGATATTAGTAATTTGCCAGCTGGTACAGGTATTACCGCTACCTTACTGGGTAATTCTATCGTTGAGCTAACTGGCAATGCCAGTATTGCTGACTATCAATCAGTGATAAATACCATAAAGTTTAATAATACCTCTACTACACCAAGTGAAGTGGACCGTCTTATTGACGTGATAGTAACTGATGAACACGGTGTAAATAGTAATACGGCAACTACTGTTATTACGGTTGATGGAACACCACAAGCCGTTAATGATGTTGCTCACGTAGAAGAGGGAGGCAAGGTTATATCGTCTGACTCAACAAACCTAAACTTATTGACCAATGATGATTTAGGATCTCCTGCAACTACGATCACAAGCTTTAAATATACTAAAGAGGATGGCACACTCGCCACAGTTACTGTCGATACTGAAGTTGAAGTGGACACCCAATATGGATCATTAACCGTTAATGCTGATGGCTCATGGGAGTATACCTCTGATGCTACGGAAGATAATGCGCCACCTGTAGGCGTTACAGACACCATTACTTATACCATAACTGATGCCGATGGCGATACTAGCACGGCTGATTTTACCATCAAAGTAACCGATACTCATCCTGCAGCACTGCAGCCTGTGGTCACTTTACATGAGGATGACCTAGACAATGGTACAGATACGACGCCTGATTCGCTTATCGCCACTCGTAACCTTGGTATCGCAAAAGATGCCGATGATATCAGTGATGTTGTTTTCACAGACGCGCAAACCATTGTAGGTCTTAAAGCATTAGGTTTAACATCTGATGGTACGGAGTTGGCTTACGAGATAAGTACTGATGGTCATACAATAGTGGCCAAAGCGGGTAATGATGAAGTGTTTACTATTAGCTTAACCAATACAGATGATAGTTCAGGCAAGACTCAAGAGTTTGTGTTTGAGCTGAAAGGGCAACTCGATCATGACAATGGAGCGGGTGGAACTGATGAAATCACTTTGCCTGTTAAATACGAGCTTCAAGATACTGACAGCACCTCCATTCAACAATTTAATGTCAATATTATTGATGATGGGGTATTAGCCGTAGACGATACCATAGTTGAGGTAGTTGAGGGCTCTTATGATAGTGCTGATGACAGTACACTGCTAACGGGTAATGTATTAGAGAATGACATAGGCGCTGATCAAGATTTGGCAATTAAAGAGTTTACTTATACTAACGTAGATGGAAAAAAGATATCTTCGTCAGACTTTGGTAATGAGGTGGAAACACCAACGGGTTTACTGACTGTTCAGCAAAATGGTGATTGGATATTTAAAGCTAATAAAGCAATTGACAACCGTGACCCTGCACCTAATTTACAAGATGATGGTTCTTTCACTTATACAGCTGTGGATGCTGATGGTGATATTTCAAACAGTGCCACTCAAACTATTCGAGTAACGGATACTGCGCCAGTTATTGAGGAGGACAAAAACGTCACTTTACATGAAGATGACTTATATCCTGACTCTGGTGTAGCAGGTACAGACGAAGTAGAAGTAGTTGAAGCCTTTACAATATCAGGAAACAAAGATGATATTGCTGACATCTACTTTACTATTGCTGAGGGGACGCAAACAGACTACTTCCAAAGTGATGGTTTACCACTTTATTATCGCTATGCAGAAGTTGATGGTGT
This sequence comes from Psychrobacter sp. CX97, assembly GCF_057396285.1. Lineage (NCBI taxonomy): Bacteria > Pseudomonadati > Pseudomonadota > Gammaproteobacteria > Moraxellales > Moraxellaceae > Psychrobacter > Psychrobacter sp. CX97. Next base: position 4,290 of record NZ_JBXYJE010000008.1, read on the forward strand.
AACTGACTATAGTACAATCTATGCATCTACCACTCAGGCAGGTGAGTTAGTAGCTACCACGGTTGATGACCCTAATAACAATGTAGTTTTTAAGGTTGATATTAATCCAGATGGCTTGGCTTATATAGATGCAGGCGCTCTAACTTATACCGCTACGCTATATGATACTGTCAGACACTACAATATTGATTCTGATGGTGATGGTCGACTGGATGACATCATCTTTAAGCTCGACTATGCGGTTGTAGATGCCGATGGATCTATTGATAATGATCAATTTAACGTCAATGTTGAAAATAGAATCATTAATCGAGACCTAAGTTTCACAATGAATGAAGGGGACTTTGGCGATATTACCAATGATCAAGACATTGCCCTAAATGGTAAGGACGCTTTACTAATTAATGTCGCTGAAAACTTTGATGGCGGTGTCGTTACCATATTAAACTACGATAAAACCTCATCTATTGAGATATCACAAGGCGATTTAATTTATATAGATGTTAATGGTAACGCTTATGATACACCGGACAATGAAGCGGTCGTAGGAAGCCTCAGAGTGATTGGCAATGGAAAAATAGAGTTTAATCCTGAAGAAAACTATTCATCAATTAATAAACCAAATGATAGTAATTTGGGAACGCCTGATGAAGCTAATGGTTATGAGCAGACACCTAATACAGTGAACCTTAACTATAGTGTGATGTTTCATGTACGCGCCATTGATGATGAAACAGTTATTGAAAATCAGATTAATATAGAAGTCGATCCTGTAGCCGATGCACCTATTATTACTATGGATGCTCAAGAAGTTGTATCTACGGGAGAAACCGGTTCTAAGATATTCACGAATTATGTGGAAGAAGATGAGCTTCTAGATTTAACACCAGATGATACGACCGATAATAGTTTTGTACGAGGATTTAAGCTTGGTTTTAATGCGCCTATATTGGGTGATTTGGGTGTAGAAGATAGAACAACACCAATCACTGTAGATGCATCAGGCAATGAAGTTATTGATGCTAGTATTGTTGCAGATATTAATCTCGAAGATGATGACAATGGGGGGTCTGTAGATCGAAGCGAACGATTTGGAGCAATTACCCTAAGTGGCATACCGTCAGGTGCAGAGTTATTTTACTATGATGATAATGGCGATAAACAGACGGTCATTAGTAGCACGGGAGATGATGGCAAGGTTACGGTTAAGTTAACTGATGGTGTTCATATTAAGGATCTTACAGCTGATGTTGATATGACCAAAGCTCAATTTGAGTCGTTAATTATTTCTCATAAAGAGCATGATGCGAGTAACTTTACCGTAAATATGAGTGTTACTGAATATGAAGTAGATGCCGATGGTAAGCCTTTGTCAGAGCCTAATAATTCAAGTGCATCAGATACTATTGATGGTAAATTGATTGAAGAGACAACCTCAGTCGATATGCTTATCGATGTACAAGCTGTGACCGATATCCCAGTAATAGACTTAGTTGAACCGACAATGCTACCTGAAGGGACAACCTCTATTTCAATATCAAATGATCCAGATAATAGTATTGATAAGAACGACACCATCACAGCCGTAATCGATGAAGATACAAGCTTAAATCTTAAGTCTGTATTAAAAGAGACATTTGCAGATACCGATGGCTCAGAGCAGTATTGGTTTTCAATAGAAGGTTTAGAGGAGCTAAATGGTCAAGTCGTTACGATTAATGGGGAAAGCTATACAGTAACAGATGGTATCGTTATCTTACCTAAAGCAGTTATTGAAGGTAACGCCCTTGATCCAAGCTTTACATTTACACCACCAAAGGATTTTGCTGGGGTTATTAAAGCAACGATTAGGTTAGTGACTGAAGATAGAGATCCAGACTCGACGGATATTGAGCCTGTAATCAAACAAGAGTCTGCTTCTGTTGCACTAGACTTAACGGTCAACCCAACTATTGATGTGACTGCTGCAAACCCGCAAGGTAAAGAAGATACAGCGATATCACTGTTTAATCTAGCCAATGGTAATTCAATCTTTAGCATCACGGATGCAGATAATGGTGCACCAAATACTAATACAAGTGATGATGAGAGCTTCTCAAAAATTGGTATTTTACAATCATCACTCGATGCCAGTGGCGGAACAGTGCGTGATGGTAATGGTAATGTGGTAGATGTGTCTCAGCTTGCTACCGAAACAATTGATGGTAATACCTATTACATTTTTGGTAATACCCCAGTTGATGTTGCAGGATATACCATTACACCACCAGCTCACAGCAGTAAAGATATTCCTCTGACCTATTTTGTAGAGACAACGGACAGTTCTACTGGTACGGCTGTAACGGACAGTACAACGTTCGTTAAGGAGATTGTGGTTACGCCAGTTGCTGAAATAATTGAGGTTGGTGTTTCTGATACTGATGGCGACGGTAATGCTGATCTTAAAATGACTGATGGTCATACTTATAATCCATCTGAACACATAACTGAAAGAAATGAACTCTTAGACTCAGATATTGATACTTGGTTTACGCTAGGCAAAGAAGATGATGTATTATTCAATCTTAAAGTTGATTGGTCTAATGAAGATAATGTATCTTTAACGACACCACCAATAGAGCCACTTACCACACATAACAATTCAGAAGAGACATTTGCAAGAGTTAGCTTTGGGGTAGGCGACACTGCGGCAGGATCTACTGATGATGTTCCATTGGCAATTAAATTTGAAACTATGCCGGGTGCATTGTTCCGTTATAATAATGGCAGCGAATGGATCTCTGTGATACCTGCTGGCGATGACATGGGTGCTGATATCCCTGTAGCGTTCTTAGATACACTACAATTTGTGCCACCGGCATATGTCAGCGATTATGACCTTAATCATAATGATGAAGGAGAAGAGCTGCTTGGTAATGATGCATTTGATAACTTCTGGATTAAGGTGCAAGCTAAAACAGTTGATATTGATGAAGATGGATCAGGTTCAGATACGGCAGTTACTGGCACATCTTGGTTAAAAATACCAAATATTAATAGTGTTGCAGGCGAAGTTACCCTTACGGTTAGTGAAGCACAAGGACTTGAGGATGCAGGGCGTGGAAATGGCAATACTTCAAGTGATGTAAATGCAGATGATATTACAAATTATGGAGATGGTATCCCGCTGGTTATCAGGCCAACTTCGCGTGATTTAGATGGCTCTGAAACCTTCACTGTAACCATTAAAGATATACCCGACGGCTCTTCAATATATTACGATGGTACAGAGCTAATCGTAACAAATGGTCAAGTTGAGATTCCAAATTTCGATAGTGAAGCACCACTAATTCTGATACCACCACACAACTTTAGTGGAAAATTTGATTTAGTAGTTGAGGCAGTTGCTAAAGATGGTACCTCTACCAACGGACCTGCTACTCAAACGTTACCAGTTACTGTTCAAAACGTTGCTGATGTCGTCAAGAATGATACCTCCCTAAAAGAGTTAGCAACTATCGAAAATAGTACAAATAAGATTAATGGTATTGGGACAGAAGATACATCATTTAATCTATTAGAAATTTATAACCAGAACCCTGTCGCTTATGACGTCGATGAATCAGTGAGTTTCAAAATTGACTTTGCTCAAATGGACAGTTTGAAGTCTGACTTTAAAGTAACAGGGGCAACACCACTTGGTAGTGGGTTGTGGGGTTACAAATTAAAAGACTTGCTAAACGGCAACGTAAACATTGAAGCACCTGATAACTTTGCTGGTATTGCCAAGTTTCAAATCACACCCATTACAACTGAGCTTAAGTTAAATAAAGACTCGGCAGTTCATGATCCAGTAAATGTAAACGTCTTTTTCAAACCAGATGCAGCGGATAATCAGGTACCGACGTTAAATGTCACTCAAAATGAAGATGCAGCGTTTAGCTTAACATTGCCTACCGAGCCGAGTGTACCGACAAGTGGAAACACGCTAGATACAACAGACGGCACTACTGGATCAAATATTGGTGTTGAGAAAGTAACGACTTACTTCTTTACTGAATCTGAGTTAAGTGCTAGTAACCTAACTATTCAAGTAGACAATGGTACAGGGAACCTAGTTACACCAATTTTAAATAATGGCGCATATGAAGTAGCCGCTGGAAAAGCAGTGACATTTACTCCGAAAAATGATACACATTTGGATACAGACTATAATATCGACTACACGTATACCCTTGTAGACGAGGTCGGTACTACAATTAAAGACATTAATGGTAATGAAATCAATAGCATTTCTGCCACCCGTAGTGGGAGTATAGCAGTAGATGTGTTGCCTGTGACCGATAAGCCTACAATTGATAATGCTGATACAGTAGATGATGGTCTGTCAATAGTGATTAATGATGATCAAGGTGTTAAAACCATTAATGGTAATTCTGTTCCAGAAATTAAGTTTACCAAAACCGTGCAATTATCTTCGCCAGACAATGATGGTACTGAGCAGTTTACTCGTATAGAGGTAACTGGTGTACCCAAGGGTGTCTCTATTGAAAACGGTATTCAGTCTGCCGGTGTAGGAGATACCACTACATGGTATGTAGATGTGCCAAATGCCACAGCAGATAATACTTTTGACGATACCAATGCGCCCGGGTATGAATTGGTATTCTATAAACAAAGTGATATTTCTACTGGTGACTACGATATTACGATTAAAACCTTTACGCAAGATTTTGGTACACCTGCTGAAGGTGATGAGATTGCGGATGAGAATTCTACCACGGTATCGTTTAATTTGAATCTAGATGTAACTTCTGATGGAGACGATACGTCAACGCTTCAGCTAGTAGGTCAGGTCGAAATTGGCGATGTTGAAGTTAAAGAAGATACTCCAATTACTTTAAAAGATCTATTAACACCAGCAGGATTACCCAGCACATCGGTTCATTTAGGAAGTGATGCTCAAGATGACACTAGCTTTGCTTTTTCAATCGATAACTTACCTGAAGATGCCATGTTAGATTGGACAGGTAGCCCAATAGATGGCATAACCATTGCTAAAGTGGGTTCACGCTGGATTGTTAGTGGTACGGGTGATGACGATGCGCTTCAGAATGTTCTAGAAAATATTCAAATTACTGCGCCTGAAAACTACAGTACCAATAATACGAATGAGTATCCAAACGATCCCGATGGTATTGTTCCAGTTACCGTTTCACTTAATGCTTGGGATGAGCGTGACAATCAGTCTGGCAGTGATGCTGGTACATTGACTTATACCCCTGTAACAGACCCTATGCCAGAGGCTGTTCAGGAGTTAACCATCGACGAAGACACGACTGTCGATGTGACGATAAATCTTAACAATCCTGCTGACGGTGCTTATCACAAGATTGTCGATGGCAATATTATTTTGACATTGGATGAAACAGGTTATGTTACTGCAGGCCTTGCGCCAGGCAAGATTTTCTACAACGATGGTAATGGACTTGTTGAAATAATGCCTACAGATGGTAAGTATGTGATACCTGTTAATGGTAGTCCAGACAGTGTAGTTGTTAAATACCAGCCACAGGATAATAATGATACAGGCGAAAATGTTGTTACGATATCAGCAGAAGTGAAACACTATGAAGACTCTGAAATAGCTAGTCAAGTTGGCGAAACTTTAACCGCCAATATTGTAACCACTCTTAAGGTCGTTCCTGTAACTGATGGTGTCCAAATAAAAGACAATGAAACTACGAAAACTTCAAGTGAGGGCGGTGCAGTAAGTTTTGATAATTACACACTTGAAAATGCAGATCCTTCTGAATCAGGTGCATCTATTCAAGGCATTATTATTAAAGTTCCTGAGTTTGATGGTGAACAACAAAGTATTGATGCAACGGTCAGCTATCAGGATGCTAATGGAGACAATGTATTAGCAACTAACCTTGGTAATGGACAATGGCTTGTGCCATCTGCAGACGGCAATGCCGTACCATTCCAAATCAGTCCTCGAGATAGTTATAGTGGTGCATTTGATTCAACTGTACAGGTGGTAGATGAGCAGGGTCTAATATCAGCTCCTCAGACCTTCAAATTAGGGTTTACTCCTATTGCTGATGAAGTTAATTTTGAACCAACTAAGAGCTTAGGTGAAGCTTATGAGCCGACTTTATTGAACCTAAGCGCTAGAAAAGGCGACAATGTTGATGGTAGTGAAACAGTGACATTAATGATTGGTGCAGTGAATGGTAGTCCTGCATTAAATGATAATGTTAAGTTTACAGTGGAAGGAGTGGAGATACCTTTAAATGATGGCTCAGGAACTCAAAATAAGTCATATATAAGCAATGGCGATGGTACTTATACTTTGCTGGGTCTATCAGGAAACGATCTGGACAACGTTGCCATTATTCATGGTAGTTATGAAGGCAGTCTCAAAATAACTGCTAATAGCATTGATACCGCGAAGAATGTTAATGGTAATGATGTTACAGATACGATAATTTCTGAAGCTACTTTAATCTTGTCTATATCTCCATTAGGTGAAATCGTTTTAGACGATAATGATAATGTCTATAATGGCGAAGATATACCTGAAGGAGTTACGGTGAGAGCACGTGGCGGTAACGATACAGTAACAGGTACCGTAGAAGATGATAAATTATATGGTGAGTTAGGAGACGATACATTAAATGGTTTAGCTGGTGACGATCTATTACGTGGTTCATACGGAAACGACACCCTTAATGGCGGTGCTGGCAATGACGAATTATATGGTGGTAGTTCTAATGACATCTTAGATGGTGGGGAAGGTACTGATAAACTTTATGGTGATGGTGGCGATGATACGTTAATCTATCAAGCAGACAACACACTATACAATGGTGGCGATGGAGTAGACACGTTGTCAATTAATGAAGATAGCGGTACCTTAGACTTTAGTTCAATTGATTCGGCTTCTGTATTTGATCAACTTGAAGTTATTGATATGGAAGGTAATGGTAGTCAGACTATTATTGATATTGGCTTCAGTGATATTTTAGATGTTATTAATGATACAGACATGATTGATAAAGGTTTATATATAGAAGGGGATAGCTCTGACTCTATCTCGATCATTTCTAATGGTGGGACTTATAATGGCTTAAGTAATGGTTATCAAGTGTATTCATTTACTGATAGCAATGGCACTCATAATTTATACATTGATAATGAGATTAATATTACAGTATTGTAGTTTTTAAGCTTTCAGTTCCTCATTTGTTATTTGTTGCTAAATGCAAAAACTCCTATCACTAAATGTGATGGGAGTTTTTTTATTTTATTTAATATGTTGGTGTAATGGTACAACGTACACATTCAGGCTTATAGCCATCATGGTCTAAATGAACAACGTAAGCTATAGTTTTTAAGGACTTTTTTCTGATAAGACGTCCTAAATAACAGGAGTTTTTTCCATCCCACTTGATATGTCATAAAATAATAAAGCCACACAGGGTGGCTTTATTCTAATAAAACTTGACTAAGCTTTATTTAACATTAGTTAGAGGGTAGGTCCCATATATAGTACTTACCATTTTGCACTAAATTAATTTGTTGTGCCAAGATCTTATTACTGGGATCTTTTTCAAGCAAGCTTTGTAAACGAGATAATGCAGCACTACGATTATCGTTCAATAAATCAGCTTGAGCTAAACTTTGTTCAGCTTCTTTATAACCAAGAGACACGGCTTTATTGAGGTATTTTTTACTCTCTTTAAATCCGCCCCCTTCTGATAACATCATTCCATATAAGAAATTGGCCTCAGCACTGTCAGGCTGCCTGTCTATTGCTTTCGCAACATAAGTACTGGCACGAACGGCATAGTCTGAACCTAAGTCTAAGTTTCTAGCCATACCATTTAATTTAGCCGCTCTAATGAGAACGTCGTATGTTGCGTCAGAGTTTTCAGCAAAAGGACGAATCCAAGCTTCTAACTCTTTAAGTTTTTCTTTGGTGTAATATTTTTGTGAAGCATTTTTGAAGTTTGGTGGATAATGTCTGGCATTCGGACTGACTTCGGTAATAAAGTCGTCTAAAAGGCTGACGTCAATTTTCTCAAGACTATTTGAACGCATTTTTTGAATAATGACCGTAGGTAGATAAGATATATCGGACACACTAACATTTGGCGTAGGAATACCATCGATACGATTAGCAACAATATCAGTGGCATTACGTAAAGGATCTGTAAGTGCTTCTTGATTATCATATTGGATGCGGTGTACTGATCCAGTAACCTTCTGCTCAAATGTTTCTACATTAGCGCTGGTTGTTGATTGAGCCGTAGCAATATTAGTAGCTGACATTAAACCTAATAGAACAGCGCTAGATATTATGTGTTTGCGAAATTGTCTATTCATTTTCTATTCCTTAGTTTTTATAAGAACAATTATTTTTAATAAGATTAATTGTCAATGGCGTCATTTTCAAATTTCAAAGGATGCTTAAGCATTAATTTGGTTCATTATGATTATAATTAATTTGTTTCCTTAAAAAGAGCTCAATAAAAAAATACATGCGTCAATTAAAAATATTTAAATGTGGTATGCAACCTCTTTCATACGGTTCGCAAGCCATCGCATTGAAACTCTTACCGGCTCAGACAATGTTTGACCACCGTGATACAACGCCGCCTCACGATGTTGTAACTCTTCAATATCCATTTGGGCAAGTATCTCTTTAGTTCGAGTGTCCTGCTCAGGCAGTTGTTCTATATGCTCCTGCAAATGCTCGCTAACTTGGGCTTCAGTTTCTGCAACGAACCCCAAGCTAAATTCGTCAGATAGTATTCCAGCGATAGCCCCTAGACCAAATGACAAGCCATACCATACCGGGGTAAACACACTTGGATGACTGCCTAGCTCATCTAAACGGGTCTCGCACCATACTAGATGATCAATTTCTTCATCAGCGGAATGTTGCATTGCTTCTTTTACGGCATCATTTTTTGCCGTAAATGCTTGACCGTGATACAGACCTTGAGCACAAACTTCGCCAGTATGATTAATTCTCATTAGTCCTGCTACGTGACGAGATTCATTAATCGATAATTCAGGTATTTCATCTGAGCTAACAGGTAGAGGGCGAGCCGTTTGATTAGAGTGTGGAATGATAGCTCTTAAACTACTGTCAATCCCTATAATTGCCCGATCAATAAAACTTAAATGCTTACCCATAAAATCTCCTAATTGCATTAAGCTTAATATATGATGCCTATTACCAAGTCAAATAAAGAGATATTAAACCTGAAAGATGCATTTTAAAACGTATAGACTAATAAATTTATAACTGACTATATTTCTAAGCACAGTCAGTTATAAAAGTGCTAAATCACAAATATTATTTAAGCTCAACCATAGCGCCGCCTTGGATGTTTGAATAAACTTCAAGTACATCCCAGTTGGTTAAACGGATACAACCATGTGAGGCCTGACGACTAATACCTTCGGGAATTGGTGAGCCGTGAATACCGTAAGAAGGTTTAGATAAGCCCATCCAAACGACGCCTACGGGGTTATTCGGACCAGGCGGTAGCATGTAAACTTTTTTATTGTCATCTTCACCAACGGTTGCTTTATACCAAGGCATTTTAACCTTGTTGACAATCTTGTATGTGCCACTTGGCGATGGAGTGCTACTGCTGCCAACCGTTGTGGGGTAAGTAGCAACTAATTTATCACCATCATAGGCGTATAGGATTTTGTCCCCTTTTTTAGCAACAACTCTAGTGATACGTGCTTTCAAGGGTTCACCAACATTAATAACTGTGATAGTTTCGCCCTCATTAAAGCTCTTTCCTTTGTTTAATCTCTCAAGGTATCGAACATCCATATGAAAACGTTCTGCTAACATCTCTTTAATGTTTTTGTAGTACAGCCCTTTCAGCTTCGACTTTGCTTCAGAGCCAGAAGGTATATTAGCAAAGTTTGTTTTCACATCATCGTTGGTTATTTTATATTCCACCAGCACTGGCATCTTTGGGTTGATATTTTTGGTTAACTCATTCCATGTTGCCTCAGTCATTTTACCGGTTCTCGGTAAGCCATGCATAGTTTGGAAGTTTGCAAGGGCTTTTTTGCTATTCATACCCCAGCCACCATCGATAGGACCTGGAGAGGCATGGTTCCAATCAAGTAAGGCTTGAAGTTTGACGGTCATTGCGGTGTTTTTACGCATGTTAGTTGACCACGTTGCGTTGTTAACTTGTTTAGCGTAATGTGACAAATTAGTCGTGGTGTAAAGTTTACCATCTCTGTTTTCTATACTTTTGATAGAGTCTTCATTAACAATTGAGCTGGCCGCAACAGCCTGTCCAGTCTCAGCATCACTATGGATTTGTTCGTCAATCTCTTCTTCTACCTCAGCCTCTACGGCTTCTTGGTCCATTGCAGGTTCAGTGGTGGTGGCTACTTGCTGTTGTGGTTGACCACTTGTTACTTGATTTTGCCCGTTAGCATCGTTAGCAGTGCTAAGATTATCATCGTTGTCTGACTCTGGGTCATTAGAGTCTACTTCATCTACTGGAGTAATACTTTTTTGCTGCTCAATAGCCAATACGTCATTGATAAGCTCAGACAGACTATCTACAGGTTTGACTGGCAAAGTTTGATTTTGCACAGCCATTGCATGACTACTTATACCAATAAGGAAAGTAGTCAATGAGGTTGCTAAAATTTTTGGCATAAATTTCACAGGTTTTTTGGTCATAGCATTTGCCGTAACGATAGTTGTTGTGGGATTTTTGGTAGTAATCGCGACATCGTGAGCAGCTTTGTGCTGCAGAAGGTTTAAATGAGTCATAATTAAAAAATTTGTGTTAAAAAGTTGCTGCTATTATGCGATGAATTTAAGCTTCTGGCAAATGTTTACCACAATTTAGATACCAATAGAAACAATAACGGTAATGCAACGTTCATAAGTAGTGAAGCCTGAATAACATCAATAAATAGTTATTTGTCGTTAGCAATGATATGAATGATATCTAGTCATTAAAAAGACTTTTACAAAAGTATCAGTTTCAACAATTCGTTAAATGTACTTATATAAGTAACCGTATACTTTCAGGTTCAGTCCCTGTATTTTTAGACTCTATGAGTACATATAGTTAATGTTACATATAGTTAATGTATAGAAAAGGGGGGGAGCGACAGCTTACAAAAAGAGGGGCATAAAGAAAAGCATAAAGCAAATAGACACACAAGAAAACAGAAGCGACAAACGTATAACAGATATAGATATAACATTTGTTTGTCATTATAATGATAAACTCAACGGTTATAGTGCATTATGATGCCAATGGCTAATTAGGAAGATAGTAATTTAAGATTAGAGTTTTTAACAAAAATATTGATAATATTCACTTTGGTTACGATTACTGATTGAAATATATTAATTTACCCTGCTTATTTGACGCTTATGATTCATAGAAAATATTAATCTAGATTTGGCGTTCTATTTAGCATTAATGTTTAATTGTTTTAGCCGGATACTACCGATTTTAACCTTTGGGTATGGCCATTGAAGGAGCATATCCTTTAGGCTTAATTTATAGAATAAATTCAGTGCAACGAATAATAATATTTATTTAAACATAGCCATAATGATATACACTAAACTATAGTAATGTTTAGCCCTTTAAATCCGCTCTATACTAACTGACTGGGAAAGTTTTAAAAATATGTCAATAGATAATCTTAATAGTGATTCAAGTACTCAAAGAGTTTCTTCTCAATCAGGTTTAAATGACCTTGTATCTTCATTGGGTCATGATATTGATTCTTCTCATGCTGAATTTGATGATCAATATGAGTACTTAATGAGAGATTGCCATGAGGCGTATGATCATTTATATAGTATTCGTGATTTTATCCGATTTTGTGTCACGCAAATGCGTACTTATGATGTGGTCATAGCCCAAGGTACTACAGATGTATTTGCCGAGGCTGCCGCAATTGTACTTCATACACTTTCACTTGACTGGTCTGCTGATGAGCAGATATTGGATAGTCGACTGACTCCGTCAGAGAAGGGTGACGTTTTGTCATTATTACAGAAGAGAATTACTGAAAGAAAGCCACTTAGCTATCTGATTAATTTAGCCTATTTTTGTGGTATGCCCTTTTATGTTGACGAACGGGTGCTTATCCCACGCTCTCCAATAGCAGAATTAATTCGCCAGCAGTTTTATCCCTACTTTGAGACAAATGAACTTGCACAGTCGTTGGCCGCAGATTCTACTGCAGATATACCCAACTTCTTTTTACATGGGTTAGATGCCAAACAATTACGCCAGCCTGATAGGGTTTTGGACTTGTGTACAGGGTCTGGATGTATCGCAGTTGGTTTGGCTAATTGGTTTAGAGAAGCTTTAGTTGATGCCACAGACATTGATAAATCAGCATTAGAAATAGCTGCTGTCAATGTAGAGCATCATGGGATGGACCACCAAATAAATTTAATCGAATCAGATTTATTTAATAAAATTCCAGCTGAAAACCAGTATGAGCTTATTGTAACAAACCCGCCTTATGTTGATGCTGCTGCTATGGCAGAGTTGCCGCCTGAATTTATTCACGAACCTGAACACGCTTTAGCCGCTGGGCAAGATGGTTTGGACTTGGTGCATATTATTTTAGGAGATGCAGCAGACTATCTCACTCCTGAGGGTTTATTGGTGTGTGAAGTTGGCGATAGTGAGTGGGCGCTGAATCAAACGTATCCTGAAATACAGTTTAACTGGTTGACCTTTGCTCGTGGAGGTCATGGTATCTTTGCTATAGATCGTGAAACCCTTGTGCAATATCGAGGGTTATTTGAAGCACAAGTTGCTCGCTTAGTCTCTTAGTTTAACCTCTAAGTGTATAAATTTATTTGTTTATAAGTTCATTAGATAAGCTGATGTCTACTTATTTAGATGAACAGTAATTTAAATATATTTAATAGTTGATTAATAAGATAAGTTTAAAATAGTGAAAAATCAGGTCAAGTGAATACCTGTTTAATTATATTGAGTATGAATTATGGCTGGAAACAGTATAGGGCAGGTTTTTAGAGTAACCACGTGCGGCGAGTCTCATGGTAGTGGTTTGATGGCCATTGTAGATGGTATACCACCGGGTTTATCGCTTAGCAAAGAAGATTTACAAGTTGACTTAGATCGTCGTAAACCGGGCACTTCGAAATTTTCAACTCAGCGGCGTGAGCCTGATGAGGTAGAAATCTTATCGGGTGTCTTTGAAGGTATGACAACGGGCACGTCGATTGGTTTGCTTATTCGCAATACCAACCAGAAGTCTAAAGACTACAATGATATTAAGAATACCTTTCGTCCTGGTCATGCCGATTACACCTATAGTATGAAATATGGATTTCGGGATTATCGTGGTGGTGGGCGCTCATCTGCTCGTGAAACAGCAATGCGGGTTGCTGCAGGTGCTATTGCCAAAAAGTACCTTAATGAGCACTTAGGCATCGAAATTTTTGGTCATGTGGTGCAAATAGGCAACGAAAAAGTAGCACCACAAGATCCTAAATGTATTGATTGGCACTATGTTAATAGCAATCCATTTTTTTGTGCAGATAGAGATGCCATTCCTCGCTTTGAAGCTTTGATCAATCGTCTACGTAAAGAGGGGACCAGTTGCGGTGCCAAGGTTGAGATAGTCGCCTCAAATGTACCTGTTGGTCTAGGCGAGCCTGTCTTTGATCGGTTGGACGCTGATATAGCCCATGCCATGATGAGTATTAACGCAGTAAAAGGGGTAGAAATTGGTGATGGCATGGCGGTTGCAGAGCAATTTGGTCATGTGTCTCGTGATGAACTAACGCCAGAAGGTTTTACAGCCAACCATGCAGGTGGAATATTAGGTGGTATATCCTCTGGTCAGGATATTAAAGTGAGCATCGCTCTTAAACCGACCTCAAGTATTACCACACCAGGTAAAAGTATTGATCATGAAGGCAATATGGTTGATATGTTAACCAAAGGTCGCCATGATCCTTGTGTGGGGGTTAGAGCAACGCCTATTGCTGAAGCCATGCTAGCGATTGTTTTGTTGGATCACTACTTACGACATCGTGGTCAAAATGCCGATGTCAAACCACCCGTTGTACCAATATAGTGAATACATACGATGAACCTAAAAAATGAAACGGTTGAACCGTCCTCTATAATTGTTAAAGATAATGCGCATATTAACCCTTCAACTGTGGCTGCGTCGCCAATAATAGATGAGTCTATAATTGATTGGATTAAGTCACGCCGTAGTATTGCGAATTTAACTCTACCTGCGCCTAATCAGCAGCAAATTGAAGCAGCTATAGAATGTGCCATGACCGCACCAGATCACAAAAAGCTTAAGCCATGGCGTTTTATTGTTACTCAAGGTCAGGCCCGACACGAATTTGGTCGTGCATTATTAGCGGCTGCTGAGGCCAAAGCCTTGCGAGAAAATAAAGAGCTTGACGAAGCTACGCTTAATAAAACAGTTAATATGCCATTACGCGCTCCAATGATTATTACTGTTGTCACAAGAATGCAGTACCATGAGAAAGTACCAATGTTTGAGCAATTACTTAGCACTGGTGCCGCAGTACAAAATTTAATCTTGGCGTTAAAAGCCGAAGGTTTTAGTACAGTCTGGCGCACTGGTTTATTATCTAATGAACCGGCTGTTAAGTCTTACTTTAATGTGGGTTCAGAGGACTATATTGCTGCATTTGTTTATACAGGGAGTAGCCCTTGTGAGCTGCCTGTCCGTGATAAAATCGACATTCAACAGTTTGTGCAATATCAATCCTAGTGCCTAATCTGAAGTCGTAGTTATCGTTACCATTAAAACAACACTAATGGATTAGTTAATATTTACCAAAAGGCTTAACAAAATGGACGACAAAGATAAAAAAGTAAACTTGAATAACAGTCTTTTATCAAGTCTTGTTGAAAAAGCAACTAAAATCAATCTTGCAAAACGGAGTCAACCACAGCTTGATCCGTCACAAGTGGAAGAAGATGTTGAAAACAGGATGGATAAGTCTGCTATTCCTTCTAGTTTATCATCAAATCAGCTGCGCCTTGCCTTTTTAGGCGGAGGTAGCTTTGGTACCGCAATGTCAAATCTGGCAGCACGCAATGGGTGTGATTCTACGTTATGGGTGCGAGATAAACGTACGGTCAAAAGCCTTAAAAAGACAAGAGTAAATAAAAAATACTTGCCAGGATTTACACTTGATGAACGATTGAAATTTGAGCATGATTTAAAGACAGCAGTGACAGATAAGGATATTATATTTGTTGCCGTGCCAAGCTCAGCTTTTAGGGAGACTTTACAGAAAATTGCACCCTATATTTCAGGTCAGTCTATTGTGTCATTGACCAAAGGTATGGAGAAAGATACCTTTTCTACGATGAGTGAGATTATAAAAGATGAGCTGCCTGAGGTTAATTTTGGGGTTATGTCAGGTCCCAATTTGGCAGTTGAAATTATGCAAAATATGCCATCTGCGTCAGTTATTGCCAGTCATTCTGAACCGTTAAGACATGCCGTTCAGTCGGCCTTGCATAGTGCCTTTTTTAGAATTTTTGCCTCTGATGATGTGCGCGGTGTGGAACTGGGTGGTGCTCTAAAAAATATATATGCCATTGCTATGGGTATGGCCGCCTCTTATAATGTTGGCGAAAATACTAAAGCCATGTTGTTGACACGTGCTTTGGCTGAAATGAGCAGGTTTGGGGCGGCTTCAGGAGCAAATCCTTTGACCTTCTTAGGTCTATCAGGAGTCGGCGATTTATATGCTACCTGTGGGTCTGAGTTGAGCCGCAATTACCGTATTGGAAGTATGTTAGGCAAAGGTCTAAGCTTAGAGTCAGCAATCAAAAAGTTAGGGCAAACGGCGGAGGGCGTTAATACCATTCAACAAGTACATGAGAAGGCAACTAAATTAGGAATTTATATGCCCATTACTCATGCCCTACATGCCGTAATATATGAAGATCAAGCGGCACTTGGTGTTGCTTTAAACTTGATGGAAGCAGGGTTTAGAAGTGATGTTGAGTTTGTCATGCCGCATGATCGTACTAATGATTCTTTAAATGCGCAAAGATCAGATGCTTCAATTGAATAAGAAAAGTGTGTATAGGGTTTTTAACCACATATAAAATTTTAGACCAGTAAATATTTATATGATAGGTATTGAGTCGTTACACTATCGAAGTTAATTGAATTTTAACCTCATTTTTTTGAGAAACATATGAAAATCATATTGATGCGGCATGGTGAAGCAGAACGTAAAACCCAGCAAGATAATGAGCGACAACTTACAGTGATGGGTATTAAACAGGCGGAGGAAACAGCGGAATATATTTTAAATAAATATATTCCTGATGCATTTATTGTCAGTCCTTATGATAGAGCACAGCAAACTTTAGAGGCATTTAAGGTTAAACTACCTGATGTAGCGACAAACGTATTAAATAATATTACCCCGTCTGATGACCCAGTAGTGGCACTCAAAACATTAATGAATATTGAAGGGGAGTGTATACTCATTGTCTGTCATATGCCTATTATAGCTAAGATAACGGCGTTGTTAACGGCTCAATACCCTGAGGCGTATGAATTGGCAGAAGCACGAATCATTGAGGCTGAGTTTATAGGATTAGATATGGGAAATGAGGTTGATAGATTTATTCCCCAACAACCTGTTTCTTAAAATACCGTTTGCTAGCAAGCATATCAAAGTAGAGTAATGAATTAATTTAGCATCACTATGGTTATTTTAAACGTTTAAGTGGCGCTCAAGAGTTGATTTTAAAACTCTCTTAATTACCACTACAGTATATTTAGGCTTAAAGATTATATTAGGAAAATTGTGTGAAGCATGTTTGGTTGGCAGATCAAAAAGCAAAGTTAAGAGTTTGGAGCGATGCAACAGAGAGCTGGATGCAACTGGATGGCTGGCAAGATCTCAATGAAGTGACATTCTCAAAATCCAATAATAATGATGTGTGTCTGTATATTCCGACTCAATTAGCGTTAATGCTTGAAAATGAATTAAGCACTACTCAGATTAAACAGTTAGGACAAACTGGACAACAGTATTTATTCGAAGAGTTATCTTTGACGCCAGTTGAACAGCTGCAAGTGCGTAGTATGAGTGTTGGATTATCAAATACGTTTTATGCATTAAGTTCAGCTCAAATTGAACAATGGCAGCAAAGTGCACAGCTGGCAGGTTGCAAAATCACAGCCTTACTACCTGATTATTTACTTTTACCAGTCCCTGAAAGGCAAAATGACAATAGCCCTGATCCTATAGACAGCTCGGTAAACTTATATTACGATAGAATTCAAAACTCCTTTTTAGCCCGTTTCTCTATTGCTAAAGGTATTGGACTGAGTCATTCATCGCTGCTGCCAAGAGTGCTTAAAGATGTTGGCCAAATAACGTTCCTTTCCAGTGATGATTCGATAGTAAATACATTTACTCTAGATGCAGAGCCAGACAATCAATCTAGCTCGAGTTTGGATGAAAATGTGGGTAATATCCCTGACTCCATTAGGCTCATATGTGATGAATTTGGATTGGTTTTAAAACCCTCTAGCCTCTCTTTACATCCCGTAGATCTTCCTTTAAAACATCCGCTCAATTTTATAGTAGCTAAAAGTACCCGCTTGGCGTCACCTTATTTATCGTTGGTGGCAGGTCTATTGCTATTGGCAGGCCTCTTCCAAATTGTGGGTGATGCATTGCAGTGGTATCAGTATGATAAGGCTATCATGAGAACCAAACAAGCCACCGAAGCACAATTTTCTGAATGGTTTCCGGGGGAGACTTTAAACCCTAGGGTAAGTGTGACGACTCAAGTTGAACCTCGTTTGGTTCAGGGTCAGGGGGATAGTCAACCGCACCTTACTATATTAGGTCGCATCTCGCCCTTGTTAAAGCAGTCAAACTTAATTGCTCAATCAATAGTTTGGAATGAGTCAAATATAGTTATTATGGTAAAAGGCGAGCGTCGTGAGGGAATAGATCAATTACAGCGTAGTCTATATGAGCAAGGTATCAATGCTAATTTAGGCGCCATCAACCCTATTAGTGATGGGGGAGTAGTTGGCGAATTAAATATCTCTCTTGCCAGTGAGGCAAATGTGTCTGTAAATGAAAACAATAGTAAGCTTAGTTAAATCATTGCTTTAATGATACCCATTATTGATAGCCATTAATTTTTTCTCTGATAGCCGGCCCATAATACTATATTTTTAATGAGCTCTTTATAACCAACTACTTTAAATCACCCACTTTACATAAGTAACTTTGCCTGACTCCTTCTTATTTGAAAACGTATGAATAAATATGGCTAAACTTCTGTCCCGAATAAAACGTACCAATAAAGTATCAAAAACGGATGCTATATCATCGAGTGGTGAGGCAAATGATGCCTCAACAATGACCCTTGACTCTTCATCGAATATTAAGTCGATGTCGATCAAGAGTTCAAAACTTCTTGAATCTATGGCGAACAAATGGTCGACTCTATCTAGTCGTGATCAATTGGCCTTGTCGTTTCTATTTATATTTACGGTACTTTTACTGGGAGTATATGGTGGATATACGTTACACAATAAAGCGATGGAAAAACAAGAGGAATACCAGACAGCCGTTAGTGATTATTTCTGGTTACGTGCCCAGTCAAGTAATATAGACCCTTCAAAAAGTGCTGAAAACACATTAGCCATAGATCAACATTTGAGTCAGATTTTAACTCAATCTGGTGTTGCAAATCCTCAAGTATTAATGGTGCAAGATGATGCTCAGATTGGTTTTATGCAAGATAATCAAGGGGTTATTAGTAATGTCATTAGTTCAATAGTCAATTCGGGCTACAAGATTACCAATTTAAATATGCAACAAAATCCTGATACGAAAGTGATTGAAGTTCAGGCAACTGTGAGTAAATGATGTATGACGCAACTTGTGATGTGATGTAAGACTCTTTACTCACAACCTACAATTGGCTATTTTCGTCTAAAATGACCCACTACTTCATTAAAATCAGGATTAAGTAGAATGACTATTCAACCCGAGCTTTTAACTTCCCGAGCTTATAACTTAATGGCGCCTCGTATTGTTTCATTTCATTATAAAAATACCCTAATACCTTATGCGATCTTATGGTAATTCACTGGTAGTTATATGGATAAAAAAGACTGGAAATCAAAACAAGTCGCCCTTATTAAAGGTTAGACTACGTAGCTGAGTTCAGAAGTCATGATGCATGACGGAGTCAATTTAATTGGTTTTGGCGTTTTGCATCTATAATAAACATAATAAGAGTAAATAATTATGGCAGCTAATCATCAGGATAATAGTCGTAAGATAAAGACCAAGCGGCATGAGTCTTTAAAAAATGAGCCAACGTCTGTTTTTAATCAACGCTTTAACACGGTTAATGCCTCAGACACGCAAATGGCACGCCATAACAATAATTTACCTGTGTTAGAGAAGGCTAAAGAAGATGCTCTAATAAAATTTAATCATATTACTTATTTACTATACGCGGTTAGCTTTTTTAGCGCGGGACTTTTGTGGATAGTACCAATTGTGATGAATTATTTACGTCGAGGCGAAGCAGAAGGGACATGGTTGGCCACCCATTTTGACTGGCAGATTAAAACGTTTTGGTATAGTTTGATTTTTGGAATAATCGGTGCGACTTTGTTATTTATGAGCTTAGGGGGGTTGGGTATTAGTATTTTTGCAGAAAGCTCTGAAGTGGCAATAGGTTCTATTGTCATGGCAATTATTGGAGGGCTTATTTTCGTAGCGGCTATCTTATGGCACCTTTATCGTATTGTACGGGGCTGGATTGCTTTGACGGATAATCGTCCTGTACAGTAATCAACTGTTTAATATATTTATTTCTTAACCAATAATACAATTTGAACAGTGAATTGAATTCAGTATACTGTTATAATTTGGGTTTTGAGTTAATCCTAAAATTGAGCAGCTGGTCTGCATTTATTATTCTTAATAACAGGTTACCCAGCGTTATGTCCTACGCCTTACTTCGTCCTTTTTTATTCAATCTTGATCCTGAACATGCGCACGAACTCACTCTCCAGCTCCTAGAAAAAGCTCATAAATCCCGCACTCTAGGTTATATCTATTCACAGCAAGCACTTCCTACCGAATGTATGGGCTTACAGTTCTCCAATCCTGTTGGACTGGCAGCAGGGCTTGATAAAAATGCCGATTATATTGATGCTTTGGCAGAGCTGGGGTTTGGGTTTATAGAAGTAGGTACGGTTACCCCTATGGCTCAAATAGGCAACCCGAAACCCCGCTTGTTTAGGATTAAAGAAGCCGGCGCAATTATTAACCGTATGGGATTTAATAATTTAGGCGTAGAACACTTGGTTAAAAGGGTACAGAGCTGTAAGTATAAAGGCAATATAGGTATAAATATCGGTAAAAATGCAGTGACACCTGTTGAAAATGCTGCTGATGATTATATTTATTGCTTGGAACGCGTCTATCCTCATGCCTCTTACATAACCGTAAATATCTCCTCTCCTAATACTAAAAATCTTCGAGACTTACAGAGCGGCACTGCATTAACAGAGCTATTAGACACTATTAAAAATAGACACAGCCAATTGGCAACTGAATATGGATTTTATGTTCCTATGATGCTCAAAGTTGCCCCAGATTTAACAGTCAATCAAATCGACTATATTTCTGAACAATTAATCGATTTCGAGATAGATGGGTTAATCGCAACCAATACGACACTGAGTCGAACAGGGGTTGAAGATTTGCGCTTTGGCGATGAAGCGGGTGGATTATCGGGACGACCTGTCAGTCATCTCAGTACCCAGATCATACAGCAATTTCATGAAAGATTGATGGATCGAGTGCCAATCATCGGAGTAGGTGGTATCGACAGTGGAGAGAAGGCCGTTCGTAAACTGCATGCAGGGGCGACAATGGTTCAACTATACACGGGCATGATATATAAAGGCCCTAAGCTTGTACAGCAATGTATTGAGTCAATTGCAAGTCATCACGATTCGCTGATTATGCCATAAAAAATAGGCATAGGTATGATGATGTCATTATTCAAATGATGTTTTTGGAATAACTAATTAGTAGTGTGGTTTATCTTATGGGATTATTAGATATTATTATTGCTGTAATAGTACTAATTGGTTTATGGCGTGGGTTTCAGGCTGGCTTAGTACGAACAACGATTGCCTTGGTGGGTTGGTTTGTCGCTTTAGTAGCTGGAACAAGATTTGCAGATGATGTAGGTCCACTGTTATCCGGATATATTGAGTCTCCAGTTTTACAAATGGCATTGGGTTTTTTAATTATTGTATTGATAGTCATGTTGTTTATGCAAATAATATCCGCATTGATTTCCAGTGTGATAAAGGGATTTAAATTGGGGCTGGTTGATCAGTTAGCGGGTGGCATTTTAGGGTCTTTTAAAAATCTTATTGCCATTTTAGTTTTACTCAGCGTATTAGCACCAATGTTAATCAACACGTCACTTTGGAAGTCCTCTATCATTGCACCGGAATTAATGCCATATTCACCCTTTGCTACTGATTTTGTCAAAACCGTGTTTGGAGAAGCTTGGCAACAAATTGATACACCTAAACAGTAAGTTTTCCTTTGCGATAGATCAATAGCTTTTTATTAATTGAGTACTTAATTTAAAAAGGATAGTGTATGTGTGGAGTCGTTGGTGTTGCAGCTCACGAGCCAGTTAATCAGACTTTATATGATGCCTTGACGGTATTACAGCATCGAGGTCAAGATGCTGCCGGTATTGTTACGATGAAAGATGGGCGCTTTTTCTTACGTAAAGATAATGGCATGGTGCGTGATGTGTTTATGACGCGTCATATGATGCGATTGGTTGGCGAATTTGGTGTGGGGCATATAAGATACCCAACTGCTGGCACTTCAAGCAGTGCAGAAGCACAGCCATTTTATGTCAACTCTCCTTATGGTATCACGCTAGCGCATAACGGTAACTTAACCAATGCCGAAGAGCTTGCCAAAGAATTGTATCGAGATGATTTGCGACATCTCAACACCAATTCAGACTCTGAAGTACTGTTAAATGTATTAGCACATGAAATACAGGCACTGAATAAAACTCAGCCAACCCCAGACGATATTTTTGATGCGATTAGCTCAATGTATAAGCGTCTTGAAGGAGCATATGCTGTAGTAGCGCTGATTACAGGTCAAGGTTTAATAGCTTTTAGAGATCCTAACGGTATTCGTCCACTGGTATATGGGGAGCGGCTTGCTAAGAATGGTGGTACTGAGTATATGGTAGCATCTGAATCGGTTGCCCTTACTGGTTCTGGTTTTCAGGTCGTTCGCGATATTAAGCCCGGTGAAGCGATATTTATTGATCTTAAGAATCAGCTGCATACGCGCCAATGTATCGAGCCTAAGAAATACACACCTTGTATTTTTGAATATGTCTATTTTGCCCGTCCTGACTCCATTATCGATAATATTTCGGTGTATAAAGCCCGCCTACGTATGGGCGAAAAATTGGCTGAAAAAATTCGTAAAGAATGGGGCGAGAATCATGATATTGATGTGGTTATTCCCATACCTGATACGTCTCGTACTTCAGCGATGGAGCTTGCGCTTAATTTAAATGTTAAGTACCGAGAAGGCTTCATGAAAAATCGTTATATCGGACGGACTTTCATTATGCCTGGGCAGCAACAGCGCAAAAAATCAGTTCGTCAAAAGCTAAATGCTGTCCCCCTTGAGTTTAAAAATAAAAATGTTCTATTGGTTGATGACTCTATTGTACGTGGTACAACGTGTCATGAAATTATTCAAATGGCGCGCGATGCAGGTGCTAATAAAGTATTTTTTGCCAGTGCGGCGCCACCAGTAAAATTCCCGAATGTATATGGTATTGATATGCCTGTTCGTCATGAACTCATTGCTGCTGGGCACACTGTTGAAGAGGTTCGTAAGATTATAGGTGCAGATCGCCTAATTTTCCAAGATTTAGATGACCTGATTGATGCGGTTCAAGACACTAAACACAGTACAGTCGAAGGGTTTGATTGCGCTGTATTTGATGGTAACTATATCACAGGCAATATCACTGAAGAGTACTTAAACTATCTACAGGAACAACGTAATGACCAAGCAAAGGTAAAGACGGGTGGGGTTCAAATTATCTCAGATACCCCCGTCGATATGACAGGTATTCAAGAGGGTGAAGGCCAATAAATAGTGACATTAACTGTTCTAAATCTCTTATAAATTTAATAAACAGCTTTTAGCATTTTTTTTAGAATGATTAGCAGAGTATGACTTTATCTATTGAGTTATATTCTGCTTTTTTATTCATGCTATGTGGTGTGATAGGTTGTTATTAATAAATGTCCAACTCCAAAATATGACTAAAGTAAGGTTAAGTTTAGGGCGTGTCGTCGTTTACAGTGATTTACGTTTTTTCATACAGCAATAAATGCTTTGTTCGCTATTAAATATTTTTGCTATGGGTAAGTTTTGGGAGGATAACGTATGATTAGATATATGGTAACAGCGACTTTAGTTTTAGGTTTAAGTAGTGCCGCAACGACCGGTAATGCAGTAACCACTCAACAAACTAGCACCTTGCCAAGTAATATACCAAGTAAAACCACGCCTATATTTTATGGTACAAATGGAGAATATCCATTTTCTACAGCAGTGCGTGCTGGCAATACATTATATATGTCAGGTCAACTTGGCATTAAGAATGGAAAGCTGGTAGAAGGGGGTGTCAAAAAAGAGACCGAGCAAGCGTTGGATAATATTAATCATACTTTACTAACTTATGGTTATCAGAGTTCGGATTTGGTTAAATGTATGGTTATTTTAACTGATATGAATGATTTCGACGAATTTAATACAGCATATCAAGCCAAACTAAATAAACCCTATCCTGCTAGATCCGCTTTTGCAGCCCAAGAGCTGGCTTTCGGGGCTAAGGTGGAAATAGAATGTATGGCTGTAAAGTAATCGATTCTTGATTTAAACAGCTATATGTTGAGTAAAACAGGCGATTAACCTAGCAAGTGGATTGCCTTGTTTGTATATTTGATAACGTAATTGTGAAGAGGTTAATTTAAAACTTAAGGGGCTGAAGTAGATAAGGCTTAAATATAAATGCTATTTAAACCTCTTTAATGTTCTTTATAGATAAGCTGCTGCTTATATCGCCATAGCACAACACCGGAAACAACGAATCTTGACAACAATAACCAGTAGACGCTAAACCATATAACGGGCATTGCATAGCGAGCGCCGTAAATTTTGTACACCGCCCAAGTTAGCGGGAAGAATATAAGTGCCACTATAATAGCAACTTTGCGAATTTTAGATCCTGCGGTTAATCCAAACATAATCCCATCTAACCAATATGCACCCGCACCAATCAATGGCAGTAGAGCGGCAACGTAACGATAATCTAGAGCCAATGTATTTACCGCTTGTAAATCTGTCATCAGGCCCAAAAACGACGGCAATACCAATAGCCAAATAAGGCTTAAAGTAATCGCTAACCAAAATATAGTTATTCCTGTATTTTTGACAGCGAGCTTGAAATACTTGCTCCCTTTGTAGGCTACTGCTTGTCCAGATAAACTTTCTGCAGCAACTGCAACACCATCTAAAGCGAATGCTGAGATACTTAATACTTGTAGTAAAATGGCATTGGTCGCCATGATCAAATCTCCCTGCTGTGCAGATAAGCGTGTAATCCATGCAAAGCTTAAAGTCAATAATAGAGTACGAATGAAAATGTCTTTATTAAGGGAAAATAAGTGACGCATTTTATCGAATGCAAATACAGTGGATAAGCGTTGCTGCAAAGACTTTAAACCACTAATAGATAATAATTGCTTATTAATATGGCCAGTCTCTTCTACGCTATTTGGCTGATCTTGCATAAGTTCTTGGGTAGATACTGACATCGTTCTTTGCATAGTCTTTGACGTAGTATCACTATTAAACCTAATGGCAGAAAATTGGTGCATTTGGTGGATATGATAACGGGCTAATAAAGTAGCTGTTAAGCAACCAAATGCATAGGCAATTACCGTCGCCAGTGCTACACCTTGAAGACCCATATCTAAAAAGTATACAAATGTCAGGGTTAACACAATATTAATAACTGAAACAAGTACTTGTACCATCATCATTTGTTTGGTTTTACCTTGACCTGCAAACCAGCCGATAAATGCATAGTTCATCATTTCAAAGGCGATGCCAAAATAGCGGACTTCAATATAGGTCTGTGCCGCTTGTCTACTACTGGGTTGGGCACCTAATAAATCAAGCCCAAAGTCTATAAGAATCGGTTGGAATAGCCATAAAATACTTGCAAGGATAATGGCTAATCCTATAGAGCGATAAAGTATATGTTCCAGATCGGAGGAGAATTTACCGGTTGCTGATTGACGACCTACAGCTTGAGATGACAGACCCGATGATGCATATTGAAGAAAGTTGAAATTCACTAAAATTAATAGCCAGAGCTGTGAGGCTATGCCGAGTCCTGCAAGGCTATATTGTTGTGGAAAATGACCAACGACAGCCACATCAATTGCCCCTTGTAGAGGCATGGCAAGATTGGCAATTAACACCGGTGTGGCTATTGACAGAATACGATAGTAGCTTAAATCTAATGTTGAGGCTGAGCGAGAGGATGATGGACTCATATGCAAAACTTTTTATTAAGTGCAAATTAAATACTGGTAAAATTTTAGCAAGCGATACGTTTAGATAGTGATTGAGGAGCTTCATCTAATAACCAAAACCATAAAAAGCACCTTTAAGGTGCTTTTTATGGTTTTGGTTATTAAGTAGGTAAAATGTAATTATTCGTTATAAGCTTTCGGATCATTAAAACTGACCACTTCTTCTTCAAATTCTGGTTTTACTTTTACCACGAAGTCATCTCTAGATAATCCCATTGCCAATGGGATAGAGCTTGAGATGTAAGTTGAAGAGTAGGTACCTGCAATCAGGCCAATAAAGAAGGCAACCGAGAACCAATATAGCCCTGCGCCGCCTAAGAATAACATAGCTAAAACGACAACCAATACAGTAGACACGGTCATGATAGTCCTGCGTAGGGTTTCGGTTAATGACAAATCAATAATTTGCCTTGGGGGTGCACCACGGACCCGCCTAAAGTTCTCGCGAATACGGTCATAAACGACGATTGTATCGTTTAACGAATAACCAATTAACGCTAAAATTGCTGCGAGTACAGTTAAGTCAAATGGAAACTGGAATATTGCAAAGATACCTAAAGTAACAATCGCATCATGAAACAGGGCAACTAAAGCACCAACTGCGAGCTTGAACTGAAAACGGACCCCAACATACAGCATCATCATGACTAGAGCCGTAATGATAGCTATCATCGAACTTAAATATACCTCGCCACCAACCTGACTACCTATGATATTCACACTGCTAATTGTGGCTTGATTGTCAGTCAAGTCTAAGGCAGTTTTAAGGCTTTCACTTAATCCATCAACATTATCAGACTGTGGGGGGAGGCGAACTAATAGCTGTTTATTGCTGCCAAGATACTGAACAACAGCATCTTCAAACCCAGCGGACTCTAAAGTTTCGGTAATTTGGGTTTGCTCGACAGGTTGTTCGTAGGCAACATCAGCTGAGACACCACCGGTAAAGTCCAGACCCAGATTTAAACCATTGATAAACAGAGCACCCAAACTTATTACAACCATGATGATTGAGAATAAAGCCATTGGTTTTTCAAGCTTCATAAACGGAATGATACGTTTATTACCCACTGCTTTGATGCCACCTTCAGATAAGGCTGCATCATCCTCAAGACTGTCTATTGGCTCAGCGAGAGTCGTATCATCTTTACGGGCTAACTGAGTGCGAACACTATTATTGCCTTTGCCGTCACGACGAGGTTTACGTCTTCTGCGAGGCCTACCCTCGTTACTGGTAGCCATTGAGTCAACAGGTGTCTCGTTTTCAGACGTATTATCTGTTGTATTTCCATTTAATTTATTATTAGCCATTATTTTCTCCTAGCCAATGCTTAATGATTTAACAGATTTACGTTTGCCATAAACGAGGTGTATTAAGGCTCGGGTTACAATAATTGCGGTAAACAACGAGCTTAAGATACCAATAGCTAGAGTAATCGCAAAACCTTTGATAGGGCCAGAACCTATTGAAAATAAGATAATCGCTACCAAAAGAGTCGTGATATTGCCATCAAAAATACTACTAAATGCACGATCGAATCCAGAAACAATTGCTGATTTCGGTCGTGCGCCTTCAGCTAGCTCTTCACGAATACGCTCAAATATCAATACGTTAGCATCTACAGCCATACCAATGGTTAATACAATACCCGCTATACCCGGTAAAGTCAGTGCTGCACCAAGAATGGATAGAACAGCCACCATAATGATTAAGTTAAAAGCTAAAGCGATATTCGCAATCACACCAAATAAGCGATAGAAAACTATCATGAATACGAATACTAACAAGTAGCCTATTTGTGTTGAAAAGAGGCCATCATCAATATTTTTCTGACCCAAAGATGGACCAATGGTTCTTTCTTCAACAAAATACATAGGAGCAGCAAGCGCACCTGAGCGAAGTAGTAGCGCTAATTCAGCGGCTTCAGCTGGGCTATCTAGGCCAGTAATACGAAACGAAGAGCCTAACACAGCCTGAATATTTGCTTGACTGATGATTTTGGTTTCCGAATAGGGCGTTCGTGTTTCAACGGTTTCTCCCGTTTCAGGATCTTTGGCGTAATCAATCTTCTGCTTGTTTTCAATAAATAACACAGCCATTTGTTTGCCAACTGCGTTTTTGGTGGCATTTTGCATTAATTTACCACCGGCATTATCTAAGGTAATATTTACCTCAGGAGTACCAGATTCACTATCGAGACCAGAAGTTGCCCCTTGCACTCTATCGCCCGTTAATATGGGTTGACGGTTCAGCAGTGAAGGCGGACCATCAAGGCTCATATAGGGAAATGCTTCTGTGCCAGCAGGAGGTATTCCACCTGCATAATTAGCATTGTCATCTGCTACCAAACGAAACTCTAGGTTAGCAGTACGTCCAAGCACACGTTTAGCCTCAGCGGTATCTTGAACGCCAGGTAGCTCTACGACAATACGATTGCTACCTTGCGACTGAACCAGTGCTTCGCTGACACCTAGCTCGCTAATACGGTTGCGCAGAGTGGTTAAGTTTTGACCTACCGCATAGTCATTAATCTCATCTAAAGTCGCTTCGTTATAGCTTAGATTAAGTCCCGGCCCTTGGTCGTCCATAATCGCTTGAATATCGAATTGAGGCCCCTGTGTACTTTGCAAAATTCGTTGCGCTTTGTCTCTATTGCTCGTATCACTAAAGTGAAGGATTAAGCCTTGATCTGCAGGGCTGACACCTTTCACAGGGACTCGTTCACTGCGTAGAGCACGGCGGACATCACTACTGGCGCTTTTTAAACGCTGTTCGATGGCTTTATCCATGTCAACTTCAAGTACGAAACGGACGCCGCCTCTTAAATCTAATCCAAGCTTGAGTGGCTTAGCGCCAATACTACGCAGCCATTCTGGCGTAGTTTGAGCTAAGTTGAGTGCTACAACATAATCATTGCCCAGCTGTTGGCGCAATACCCCCTGTGCCTTAAGTTGGTCTTCTGTGTTATCTAGACGCAGTAGAGCACTATTATCTTGAAAAGTAGGATTATGATTTGCAATTCCAGATTCATCCAAGAGTTGCTGAGATTTTTGTAGCAAAGCTTCGTCGAGCTGTGTACCTGCAGATGCACTGGTAACCTGAACAGCTGGTTCGTCTGGATAAAGGTTTGGCAGCGCATACAGGCCTGAAATGAAAAGGACGAATATAATTAAAAAATATTTCCAAGCAGGGTAATGCATAGTCGCTTCTTCACTTAAAGGAAGGTAAGGTGTAGAGTTTAAATACTATCCAATTATTTGACTGTATTATGTCAATAAAATTCACTAACTAAATAACATGGTAAACACTTTACAGGCAATACGACAGAATAGTCTGGATATAAACTAAAATAATATGGGACAAAAAGCCTAGACTATATTAAACAATATATTAAACGCTTAAGGCTATTTCTTTAAAGTTTGCAATCAATAGCTATTTTAAGCCATCAATAGTTCCTTTGGGTAGTACAGAAATTACGGAAGCGCGTTGTACCATAACGTTTGTTTTATCATTTAAAGCCACAACAGCATAATCGCCATCGATAGATTGAATTTGACCCATTAAGCCGCCTGCAAAAATAACTTCACTACCAACAGTCAATGAGTTAACCATGTTGCGATGCTCTTTGGCTCGTTTAGACTGAGGTCTAATAACTAAAAAATAAAAAATTGCAAAAATGACCAATGGGAATAGCCACTGTAACATCATTGAAGGTGCTGCTCCGGTTTCAGGGGCTGCGTGTGCTGCTTGAATAAATAAGCTCATAATATTTCCTTAAATTAAAAAAGTTAATTGCTGCAAAAATCTACTGATGCGATAAAACCTCTATCACTTAATCTGACTAAGTTCCTATAAATACTAAGTTACTATAAAGACAATAAGTTACTTTAAGTCTATTCTTATAGCCTATATAGGGTACTTCACTGATATATGGGGGCAGATAATATAAAATAACCCGCATGGTATCAAAAAAAAGCCTGCTTGATAACTATTACTTACATTGTAGAGTAGTTTTTAACAAGTAGAGCTGTTTTTAAAGGTTTAAATTAATGTTCTAAGTAGCCCTCTTATTAAATAGCGAGCCTTATACCCTTATTATACCCTCAATTTTTATAACCCACTTGCACGCCTATATTGGTAATATTCTGATCAAGTTTGCAATGTACTTTTCCAAATTATCAACTTATAGGAGTGATAAACCAGCTCAGTATTGTTTTAAATAATTTTAACTCACTGACAATGATTTAATAACGTCTATCATGTACTGTCGCTAATAGCGTAGCGTGCTTATCTAAAATGAGCGATATTGTTTACCATTGATATAAAATGAGTACTAGCAGTAATTACCCATAAAAAGTTATAATTGGCATTAATATAATAATTTTTAAACTTGATATAATCATTTGTATACTAGAGGCAACTATGCGTTTTATTTTAATTATCTTACTATTTTTAATATTTGGTTATTCTTTGGGCTTAGTGTTGGTAAACGGCAGCGAAGTTGCGGTTAACTTACTATTTACTCAATCTCCAGCTATGAATTTGGGATTACTGCTCATTCTTTGTATCTTCCTTGGCGTGCTGATTGGCATGCTACTTGCTTTATTGTTATTCAAAGTATTACAAAACAAATGGGAGATTGGTCGTTTAAATAAAGAGAACAAACGGTTACAAGAACAGCTTAAGCAAGCAAATATTACCATTGATCGTCAAGCCAATGGGCAATCATTAGAGCAAG
Organism: Psychrobacter sp. CX97; assembly: GCF_057396285.1. NCBI lineage: Bacteria > Pseudomonadati > Pseudomonadota > Gammaproteobacteria > Moraxellales > Moraxellaceae > Psychrobacter > Psychrobacter sp. CX97. The sequence goes on from NZ_JBXYJE010000008.1 coordinate 34,838, forward strand.
TTGTAGGTAATACCACTGCTACGGATACTTCCATTCGTTCGAGTGATTCGACGGTCATCCGATAATAGAGGGTTACTAAGCTCAGTACAACACTACAAACAGTGCTGTACTCTGTAATTTATCAAAATAACCTAATAGTATTAAATCACATAGTATTAAAACGACCTGACTGAGGTCGTTTTTTTTAATCATTTTTGTCGTTTAATGTAGCTTTTAATTTTTGGATCTCAGAATATCTTTAGGGTAAAACACATCAAGCAAATGAAAAACAATGTTAAATATCAACTTAGCTTCAAAATTTAAAATTGATTAATTTAGTGCTTTTTATGTGCATCCTAGTTATTATTTAGAAGATAGTTATTAAAAGTTAGATAGTTATTAAAAGTATGGCTCGACTTATTCATGCTGGGAGATACCGTGACGCAATCAAATCAACTGACAAGTTTACAAGGTAATGAGACTAAGACTCTATACTCACCTATTATAGTAGCGATAGATAAAACATCATTAATTGAGGCTTTGCAAGTTGCCGAATTATTGGACCCTAAAAAATGTAGCGTTAAGGTAGGGAAAGAGCTGTTTACGCGATGCGGGCCAGTAGTAGTGCATGAGCTTCATAAGATGGGATTTAAGCTATTCTTAGATCTTAAGTTTCATGACATACCTAATACAACAGCTCAAGCAGTTCTTGCGGCTGCTGATTTGGGGGTATGGATGGTTAATGTACATGCTTCTAGTGGTTTAAAGGCCATGCAAGAGTCTAAAAAGCGTTTGATAGATGCAGGTCATGATACTTTATTAATCGGAGTCACGGTATTAACCTCTAGTTCACAGCAGGATCTTGAGCAAATAGGCATCCATCGAACAGTTGATGAACAAGTTCGTCGGTTGGCTTTATTGACAAAAGAATCTGGGCTTGATGGTGTGGTGTGTTCTGCACAAGAATCAGCAATGTTAAAAAATATTTGCGGCAGTACTTTTAAACTAATAACGCCCGGCATTCGCACTATAGAAGACTCCGCAGATGATCAAAAACGTATTTGTACGCCTCAACAAGCCATGCAAAATGGTTCAGATTATTTAGTAATAGGCCGTTCAATTACTCAGGCTGCCAACCCATCTGACAAGCTGTCGTCAATCTTAGAGGGTATAAGTCAATAAAGCATTAAAAGTGTATCTAAGCGTCAACTCTAAAAATCAGTTGCAATTGGCTGTTCATGAATCAAATACACATAACCTATAAATTAAATTAAAAAAAAGAAAGTCTTATGAAGTTACAAGTACTAAGCGACCTTCACATAGATAGTTACTCTAGACGAGATATGCCAAAGGGCCGCATTCCTAAAACTGATGCAGATATCATTTTAGTAGCTGGGGATACTGCAAATAGTGATTCAGGGATGGGTTGGCTACAAGATCAGGCTAAACTTAATGACAAGCCTATTATAACGATAGCAGGCAATCACGAATACTTTTCTGAGGATGTTTTTTCATTTGATAGTCAGTTATTAAATTGGGATAACTATGATGACCATTCACATAAAGGTTTGAAAGTACTGCAATGTACCAGTTATGATATTGATAATATTCGTATATTGGGTTGTACACTATGGACAGATTATCAGTATCAAGCCTCTGAGGAGACATTCGATTCAGTCATGTCTTTTATGCGTGATTATAAACAGATTTATGCAGGTGATGGGTTGTTTTCGCCCGCCATATCGGTTCAAATACACGCTGAGCACAGAGCTTGGCTCAAACAGGCACTTATAAAGTCAAAGTCTGATAATAAAAAAGTAGTGGTAATGACTCATCATAGTGTTAGTCCCAAATCGGTATCAGAAAAGTATGCAGGATTCCCTAGCAATGCTGCCTTTGTTAGTGATTTATCAAGCTGGATGCAGGAGCCTTGGGCGCCAGCACTCTGGGTGCACGGACATACTCATGAAGCATTTGATTATCGTATTGGATACACTAGAGTCGTCGCAAATCCACGGGCTTATCCAGGAGAAGTTAGCTCAACTGAATTGAAATTCGACTGGTCAAAAGTAGTGGAAATTTAAATAGCGTAGTTTAGATCTGCTAATTTTAATGCGTAACTATCAAAGTGTCACTATAAAGATGCCACTGTACAATCTTAGGTGTGAACTTTAATGCAAAATCTAAACACAAAGTCTAATGTTAGATACTTTTATGGGTTAAAACGGTAAAATAAATATAGATGCTCAACTAATATAGAGGCTCAACTTGTAAAGATTGATAATGATAAATAATCCTACACTACCAGCCCCAGCTCATTTGCCAGAAAGCATGATTAGCTCAGTTAAGCAGCTACCTTTCCAAAATGAGCGCTTGATTTTATTTACCAGACACTCTTTACGGGAGCGTTCTAATGGTGAAGGGTTTGCTAGTGCAAATTTACCGCTGACATCAAAAGGGAGGGTTCTCGCAAAATCTTGGGGTCGATGGTTAGACGAACATTTATCCTATTCAATGGATGCGCATAGTATCGCTAGCCCGATTGGTCGCTGTGTGGATACTGCTAAGCTAATGCAGGAAGGTGCTGGGGTTCAGAAGCCTATCATCCATCAGTCACTATTGGTTGAGCCAGGTAGTTTAGTAGTAGATGCTAAAGTAGCAGGCGCTAGATTTAAAGAGATTGGTGCGCTTAACTTTATAAATGCATTTTTGCAAAATTCTTTAGAAAGCACTAAGCCAGCCAATAAGGGTGCGCTTGATTTACTGTACTTACTGTATGAAAATCAACCCGAGCCAGGGCATTTATCATTAGCTGTGAGCCATGATACGCTTTTGTCCGCATTTTTAGGGGTAATGATGCAAAGTAATGCCATTACATGGGAAGATTGGCCGAAAATGATGGAAGGTATATTCATATGGTTTGATGAAAAACCTTTCCACGAATCCACAGCTAATTTGATTTGGCGGGGTAAAAGTTTTTCGGTGTCTGCACAGAGTTTATTTACCGTTTAGGCTGCTGGCCGATAAGTTTTATAAATTATTTAGTAAAACTTAAACATGTTATGTTTATCTTTAAAATTATATAAATACATATAAATGTGTATCCTTAAAGCCTAGCCTCACTACTTCATCATATTTTCACGCTTTTGTATTTAATACTATATGCTTTTATAGCCACGGGCTATCTTAAATGGTTTGTTTTTTCCTACTCATGACACATCGTAAAAAAGCCCCTAAACCTTGGTAAGGTGTAGGGGCTTTAAACTAAGTCTAGTAGCTTTTAGACTAAGTCGTTTTAATAAAATAACATTTTATTTTTAGAGTATTAAGTTACGCTTTAATCGCCTTAATCGCAGCATTATAACGGCTCTTATGACGAGCTGCTTTATTCTTATGAATAACACCCTTATCAGCCATACGGTCAATAACTGGTACAGCCTTGTTGTAAGCTTCAGTAGCAGCTTCAAAATCTTTAGCAACAATAGCAGCATCTACTTTTTTAAGATAAGTGCGAATCATTGAACGTTGTGATGCTTTATGTTGACGACGTACGTTATTTTGACGAACGCGTTTACGAGCTTGTGCAGTGTTAGCCACGGATGTCTCCTTGATAAAGTTAAATTACTAAATTGGGCTCAGTAAAATTGTACTGAAAAATATAAAGTCAATAATGTATGTGACCTGACCTATAGATGAAAATTATAAGTAAAAATAAAATAAAGCTTATAACTCATCACTTTTAAAAGTAGACGGTATAAGCCAAATATATTTTTGCCATTATGGATCTGAGACTATCCAGCCGGCAAGCATGATAAAATGGCAATAATAATACATAATAAATAAGCAGCCAGTTAGTCATTATGCTTAACTTAATAACATGGTTTTGTCAGTGATTCAGTTAAACTTATTACGCCAACATATAATTCGCGCATAACTAAGGAATATTTTTTATGCGTAATTAAAGCCGAGTATCATAGCAAATCGATTGATAAAATTCAATCAATTTGCGTAATGTTAAAATTTAATCTTTGTTTATTTGACCGTCGGTAGCTTTTACTACAATTGTTTTAGCTAATTTGTCATGTAGGCTACGGCGTTTTTTGTTGACAATTAACATAAATACATCCGCCATCAAAATGAACTGACCAAGGTAAGGTATATTGTAAGCCAAATTAGTTAATATTGTGCGCAGCAATACAATATTAGTGACTGTCGGAAGCTTTTCAGTCTCAACGTCTAAAATACGTACGCCTGTTACCAGTTTACCAATACTTTGCCCACGTTTGATTAACATGAAAATTTGCACGAAAAATAACAATAGCAAAAAGATTGCAGTCATGGCAGTTAAATACTGAGGAACTGTTTCTATCAGTGAAGAAAGTAGAGCGGGGTCTTGCGCAGCTTCTTGTACTTTATCGAAATCAAATGCAAGTCCTGATAACAATGGTACCAAACAAAGAATCGCAAGTATTTGGTCGATTAGAACAGCCAGAATTCTACTGCTAATGCTTGCCAATTCATTCACAGTAGTCTTTAAACCATCAGGTCGTACTCTTGTAACATGTGAAGGTTCATTCTGCTTTTTGAAGGGGGAGAGATTTGTTTTAAAGGGGGCTTTTGCTTTATCTGGTTCATTATTACCATATAACTCAGCAACGGATACCCTTGTAGATGAAGTAGCAGAAGCAGTAGGGTTATAATGGTAGGTCTCATTGGTTAAAGAGCCTACCCGTTGCCACTGTTCCATACCTTCGTGCCACATCAAGTCATTGAGTTCAACTTGCTGTGTTGCAAGCATTTTATTAAGTTGATCAAGAGTATAAGGTCCCGCTTGAACCTGATTTCTTGCAAGATAAATCTGCATCGCAATGTAACCTTTTTTTAAATAGCAAGTTTTTAAATAACGAGTGTTAAAATAACAAATTTTTAAATAGTAAATAACCACTTAATAGTTTAACAGATATGGTTATGTACTAGGAACTGTTTCAATTCAATGAGAGATCATGATTGGGCTTATTTATAAGTATACAAACGATTAACAATAACTAATAGACTACTGGACATGACATCGTCCTATACTAAATTAAATAATACTGAGATGTCTTTTATTTATTTTTAGATACTGGTTGATATTAGAATCGAGTCTACGCAAAAAGACCACAATGATCATATATTTGATTATTGTGGCCATAGACTAAGTTTTGTAGTGCTTCTTAGTCAAAGTAATCGTTAAATTAGACTTAAATTAGTTGGCATTATCATCATTTGCCAAGAACATCCAAGTATCGAGTACTGAGTCTGGGTTTAAAGACACGCTGTCGATGCCTTGTTCCATTAACCAGTAAGCTAAATCTGGATGATCAGATGGGCCCTGACCACATATTCCAACATATTTACCTTGATCGCGACATGCCTTAATAGCCATTGATAATAACTTCTTAACCGCAGGATCACGCTCATCGAATAAATGCGACACGATACCAGAATCACGATCTAAACCAAGGGTTAACTGAGTTAAATCATTTGAACCGATTGAGAAGCCGTCGAAATACTCAAGAAACTCATCAGCTAATAGAGCGTTAGTAGGTAGCTCACACATCATAATCAGCTCTAGACCGTTCTCACCACGCTTTAACCCGTTACTTTCTAAAATCTCAACAACTTCTTTGGCTTCGCCGGTGGTACGTACAAATGGAATCATGATTTTTACGTTTGTAAGGCCCATATCATCACGTACACGCTTTAATGCTTTACACTCTAAATCAAAACAATCGCGGAAGTTCTCTGATACATAACGGCTCGCACCACGGAAACCAAGCATTGGGTTTTCTTCAGAGGGTTCGTATAACTTACCCCCAATTAGATTGGCGTATTCATTAGACTTAAAGTCTGACATACGCACAATAACGGGTGAGTTTCTAAAGGCAACGGCAAGAGTTGAGATACCTTCAACTAATTTATCAACATAAAAATCAACAGGTGATGCATACCCTTCAATACGGTCTTTAATTGCTTGCGACACTTCGCGTGGAAGCGTATTCATGTTAAGCAAGGCTTTGGGGTGAACACCAATCATGCGGTTAATAATGAATTCCAGGCGGGCAAGACCAACCCCTGCATTAGGAATCTGGGTAAATGAGAAGGCGCGATCTGGATTACCAACATTCATCATAATTTTGAAAGGAATTTCAGGCATTTGATCAATAGAGTTGCTCTGAATTTCAAAATCTAATAAACCATCGTAAATGAAACCTGTATCGCCTTCAGCGCAAGATGCAGTCACTTCTTGCCCATCTGTTAAAAGCTCCGTGGCATTGCCACAGCCAACAATGGCAGGGACACCTAATTCACGTGCAATAATAGCAGCATGACAAGTACGACCCCCGCGATTCGTGATGATGGCAGCGGCTCGTTTCATGACAGGTTCCCAATCGGGATCAGTCATGTCGGATACCAGCACATCACCAACTTGAACTTTTTCCATTTCATGAATGCTATTGACGATACGCACTTTACCAGAGCCAATACGCTGACCGATAGATCGACCTTCACATAATATTTTTGCATTTTGGCTTTGGATCAGATAACGCTCCATCACATTACGATCTTGGCGACTCTTAACTGTTTCAGGACGCGCCTGAACAATAAATATTTCTCCAGTATCGCCATCTTTAGCCCATTCAATATCCATCGGCTGACCATAATGCTTCTCAATGGTTAAGGCTTGCTGAGAAAGTTCTGTTAACTCTTCTGTAGTCAGGGCAAATTGAGCGCGTTCTTCTTTATTAACGTCAACAATTTTAACGGAGCGAGTGGTGCTACCTTCTTCGCCATAAATCATTTTCTGATGTTTACTGCCCAAATTGCGTCGAATAACAGCAGGTCTATTCTCTGCAAGTAAAGCTTTTGATAAATAAAATTCATCAGGGTTAACGGCACCCTGTACAACCATTTCACCTAAACCGTAACTGGCAGTAATAAATACAACTTCGTCGAAGCCACTTTCTGTGTCAAGTGTAAACATAACACCAGAGGCGCCAGTTTCTGAACGTACCATACGCTGAATACCCGCTGAAAGAGCAACACCAGCATGTTCAAAACCTTGATGTACACGATAAGAAATAGCACGATCATTGTATAAAGAAGAGAATACTTCTTTAATGGCAATCAGTACGTTATCAATACCACGGATATTTAGGTAAGTTTCCTGCTGTCCAGCAAAAGAAGCATCTGGTAAATCTTCAGCGGTAGCAGATGAACGAACTGCTACGGCAATATCTTCCCCGCCGCTCATGACTTCGAATGCATCACGAATCTCCGCTTCAAGAGAAGGCGGTAATTCTTGTTCAATAATCCAACCACGAATTTTTTTACCTACTTCAGCAAGCTTATGTACGTCATTTACGTCTAAGCTTTTAAGTTCATTATTGATCTTATCTAATAGGCCAGTCTCATTAAGAAAGTTATTAAATGCAGCTGCAGTAGTTGCAAAACCACCAGGAACACTAACCCCCATGTCAGATAAGTGGCTAATCATTTCGCCTAATGAGGCGTTTTTACCACCAACGATTTCAACATCGTCTTTGCCTAACTTGTCAAGGGTAATAACTTGAGGTGCTGTCATGAAAACTCCGGGAAATAAGGTTATTTTTCAAAATTATAACGTTAAATAGGTATTTTGTGTACCGTATGGTGGGTATTTATTTTATAAATGCCATAAAACAGCAATATGATAGACAAATATAGCCTATATAGTGTTGTTTTATGCCCGTTAATGCGAGGTAAACTATAACATTTAAATTCGATATGCGTCTATTCATTAAAAGCGTTAAAAGCGACCTTCCGTCAGAAAGTGTTTCGCAATAAATTACCTTAATAATTGATTTATATAATGAGCTAAAAGGCATGTATAAAGTAGGATCAAAAAATAGAATTAAATAACACACCGTCAGTTAGATGACGTTATATATTAAAAGACGCCAGTATTTATCTGAAATTTTAACCATTATTCTAATACAATTGTCTGTTAATATTGAAAATAAGTTTTAAATTGAGTCTAAAGTATATTTAACTCAAGAATATATTTAACTCAAGTTGATAGCGATTGAGTTTGCAATTATTAAGGGTAGCGCCATTTATTTTACTGGCAGTTATACTTTACTGGGTGTTATATAAGGGTAATCTGGTTGATTTAATGTTAATAACAATACTTGCTACTTAAAATTGGATAAATATTCCTTTAATAGATATACACATTCAATCATAAGATGTTAATAAAAAAGTTTATAAGGAAGGGTATGGAAAGTTTAATTCAGACATCAGCATTAAAGTCGACGATACAAAATCGTAGTGCAATGGCGATAGATAAACCTGAGGTAATTCGCGTTGCTTTTTTTATATCAGATGGTACGGCCATTACTGCCGAGACGCTCGGAAGATCGATACTGAGTCAGTTTGCCAGTGTGCCATTTGAAACTCGTGTCATTCCGTATGTAGACTCAGTGGAGGGGGCACAAGAGGCAGTAATACAAATTAATAAAGCCTATCAGGAAACAGGAATATTACCTCTCGTGTTTGATACGATTGTTGATAGTGAGATTCGCGAAATTATAAATTCAGCTCAAGCCTGTAATCTAGATATGTATGAAGGTTTGATTGGCCGTATCACTGATGAAATAGGTGTAGAGCCTGATGCCCATTCTGGACATGCGCATGATGATGTCGATTCTGAAACTTACAAGTCAAGGATTGATGCCGTTCACTTTGCTTTGGATAATGATGACGGCGCACGTACTCGTCATTATGATATGGCGGATATCATTTTGATTGGGGTTTCTCGTTCAGGTAAAACCCCAACCTCTTTATATTTAGCTTTACAGTTTGGTATCAGAGCAGCCAACTATCCCCTGACTGAAGATGACTTATATGACAATAAATTACCAAAGGCACTTCAGCCTTATCGGAATAAGTTATTTGGTTTGATAATTGATACTGATCGTTTGGTAAAAATTAGACAAGAGAGACGGGCAGGCAGTCGTTACTCTAGCTATAGACAATGTGAAGAGGAGCAGCGAGCGATTCAAGCTATATATATGACTCAGGGTATACCAAGCTTAAACGTATCCGAAATGTCTGTGGAGGAGATTGCCACTCGAATATTGCAAATAACGGGTCTTAAACGCCGTATAGGCTAGTTAGTTTATGGGGTAAAAAATATGAGATCAAACAACTAAAGAAGTAGAGTATTAGGTATAAAATAACCGAAATGCAGTGATATGTTTTTGCGGAATAGTCGCAGACACAAGTCTATAAACTATTTGAGCCTGACCTAGGGTGTTAAAGTTGATATAATAAACGGTGTTTATACATAACGATAAAATTAATCATTATTAGGTAGTTAGTAATGCGAAAAGTTTCATTTGTACTAAGTAAGCTAAGCCTCTCCAACTTACCTGCAAGTATTGCTATTGTAGCAATTTTTTTATTAGCAGGCTGTCAGACGGGTCCGTTTGCCAAGCAACCTGTTCCTGAGCCACACTATATCCCTCAGTTGAGCTTAGGTGAGGCGCAGCAATTGACAGTGTTGCCGACCAAAGAACCTTGTAATAGTGCACTGCCGATGCTTTGTATGGTTGCAAAAAACCAGTCAGGAGAGCTATTTCAAATTCCATACAACTGGGTTGAAGGGTTTAGTCATACCAATGGCGTGGAGTACGTCATTAATGTTAAACCTAAAATTGATGATAATAAACAGCAAATGACTGGTAAATGGACACTGCAAAATGTAGTAAGCCAGAAAGCAGTGATAAATTAATCTCTTCTTGGTCTCAAACTAGCAGTCCTACTCCTGCAAACGATGCGTTATCATCTCTCATCTTTAAATGTTACCTAACTACTGTATTAAGAGGATACTATGTCTAAAAAAAATAAAGAAAATGACATAAAAGACACAACAGATAATGGCTCTGGATCTGAGCAAATCGAGACGGAAAACGAGCATTCTATTGAGCATGTGCATGAGCAGGAAGAAACCACTTATAGATCAAAAAAATCAAAGCTTGCTGGAGGTTTGGATATTGCTGACGAGGTATATCACCCCAATTTAATCAGCCCTCTTGATGATAATAGAATTAGAGTTGAATCTGATCTGACTAAAGATTCAGGTCGTATAAAAAAAGACGATCATAACTATGAATATGATGCTGTTGTTTTAGGTGCTGGCCCAGCAGGTGAAGCAGCTGCAATGAAACTGGCAAAAAGCGGTAAAAAAGTAGCTGTTATTGATCCACGAGATCAGGTAGGGGGTAATTGTACTCATGTTGGGACAATACCAAGTAAAGCGCTACGTCAATCTGTATTTAATTTAATCAGTTATCGCCGAGACCCGATGTTTTTTAAAGGGTCAGACTACACTCAAGTACCATTAACTAAAATATTGGCAAAGGCTCGTAAAGTCGTTCGCAGTCAAGTTGATACGCATACACGATTTTATGAACGGAATCGTGTTGAAGTAATCCATGGTTGGGGTAGCTTCAAAGATAAGCACACTTTAAATATTGAGCTTACTGATGGCACTGGCATCGAAACGATTACTTTTAATAACGCTATTATTACCGTCGGCAGTCGTCCATACCGTCCAGACTTGTTAGATTTTAATCATCCGCGTGTATTTGATTCTGACAAAATATTGCAGATGGATTATGTGGTTAATAAAATTATAATTTACGGTGCGGGTGTGATAGGTTGTGAATACGCATCCATATTTACGGGACTAGGGTATAAAGTTGATTTAATTAACAATCATGCAGAGCTATTAAGTTATTTAGATAACGAAATTAGTGATGCGTTATCGCACGATTTTAGACAATTTGGTGTACTGATACGTAATAACGAAGAAATTGAAAAATTAGAAACCTTTGATGATTGCGTTATATTGCATTTAAAAAGTGGCAAAAAAATAAAGTCGGATGCCATTTTATGGTCGAATGGTCGTTCCGGAAATACTGAAAGCTTAGGTCTTGAAAATGTAGGATTAGAGGCCAATAAGCGTGGTCAATTAAAAGTGGATGACACTTATTGTACTGATGTAGACAATATTTATGCCGCTGGAGATGTTATTGGCTGGCCATCACTTGCCTCTGCTGCATATGACCAAGGTCGTTGCGCTGCTGCTTTTATGATTGGAGACGAAGATGCAGAACCAGTGTCAAGTGTACCAACAGGCATATACACCATTCCTGAAATATCAAGCATTGGCAAAACGGAACAAGAGCTGACGAATGCAGGTGTGCCTTATGAGGTAGGTCAAGCATTTTTTAGACATCTTGCTCGTGCTCAAATTATTGGCGAGCTTTCAGGTGTCTTAAAAATCTTATTCCACCGCGAAACTTTAGAAATTTTAGGTATTCACTGTTATGGTAACCATGCTTCGGAAATTATTCATATCGGTCAAGCAGTGATGAAATGTGGCAATTCATTAGAATATTTTGTCAATACAACTTTTAACTACCCAACAATGGCGGAAGCCTACCGTGTTGCCGCATTAAATGGTTTAAATAGGGTGTTTTAAAATTTTGTAAGTACATAACGCTCAATGAAAGTACATAGCTATAGCCATTAAAGACTGCAATTTTGCAGTCTTTTTTTTATTTCTGTTCCGGCATCCATAACATCGTCTTCACTACTGCGTACATAAAAATTATCTGGTTTTCATCAAAGCTTAATAGATGGAGAGAATAATAACAAATTGCAAGAATAAAAACCAAACACCAGCTATCTAAATAATTAAATATAATAATAAATGGGGTATAAATTATGCAAGACGGATCTGAAACGAGTAATCTGATTAAAGTTGGCAATAAAAAAGTCAACTTTGCATTTGCCTTATTATTAGTAGTAACGACACTCTACTTTATATGGTGGGGTTTGGACTATACTAACCATTTTCCAATCATCTTTATTACAGCCACCATATTTGGTGTGTTTATGGCATTCAACATCGGTGGTAATGATGTTGCTAACTCATTTGGTACTTCAGTGGGTGCAGGTACTCTAACTATTCCACAGGCTCTTGGTGTTGCAGCAGTATTTGAAGTCAGTGGTGCGGTCATTGCCGGTGGAGAAGTGACAGATACAATTCGTAAAGGGATTGTAGATCTTAATGGTCTAACTATCGAACCAATGCAGTTCGTTTTTCTTATGATGTCAGCTTTGTTGGCAGCCGCAATTTGGTTGTTAATTGCTACTAAAAAGGGTTGGCCAGTTTCAACTACCCATGCCATTATCGGTGGTTTAGTGGGTTCATCCATGGTTCTCGGATTTACTCTGGCAGGGCTAGATGGATCAGTACAAACCGTAAAATGGGATAAAATTGGATTAATTGCAGTCTCATGGGTATTGTCCCCTTTACTCGGTGGTGCGGCTTCTTACGCTCTATTTTACCAAATTAAAAAGTATATTCTTAGTTATAACGACTCTGCAGCTGAAGTGTTACAACGCTTACATCAAAAGAAGCAGTTAGTTAAACTGCAAGACAAAACAGCTTTCGAAAAATTAAATGAAATGCAAAAGCTGGCTTATACAAGTTCTCTTGCTAGAGATGCTCAAGCCTATCAAGAAGAGGATATTAATGAAGAGGATTTAGAATCTGATTACTATAAAAAGATATATCAGTTAGAGCGTGCACGTTATGAAGTCGATGCGTTTAAAGCTTTACAGACTTGGGTGCCATTAGTAGCTGCATTCGGTGGGGCTATCATTAGCTCAATGTTATTGTTTAAGGGTCTTAAAAATCTACATTTAGGTTTAACTACCTTACATAACTTCCTAATAATGGGTATGGTGGCAGCCATTATTTGGATGGCTGTATTTATTTATGCCAAATCACTTGAAAATAATAATAAAAACCTACCTAAAGCGACTTTTATTCTATTTAGTTGGATGCAGGTATTTACGGCAGCTGGATTTGCCTTTAGCCATGGTTCAAACGATATTGCTAATGCCATTGGTCCGTTTGCAGCAATTCTAGATGTACTAAAAACTGGCGCTATGAATCAAAAAGCCGCTGTGCCTACATTGGCGATGGTTACATTTGGTGTGGCATTAATTGTTGGCCTCTGGTTTATTGGTAAAGAGGTTATACAAACGGTCGGTACGAACCTGACTAAAATGCATCCTGCCTCAGGTTTTTCGGCTGAACTGTCTGCCGCAGCGGTCGTAATGGGGGCGTCTCTACTTGGTTTACCCGTTTCAAGTACGCATATTCTAGTAGGTGCTGTATTGGGGATTGGACTGGTAAATCATAATGCTAACTGGGCTTTAATGCGTCCTATCGCTATGGCTTGGGTGCTTACGCTCCCTGTAGCCGCGATTTTAGCAAGTGTCTCGTTCTTGTTGCTTAATATGTTCTTTTGAGCTGGAGGATGGCAGCAGTATTACTGAAAAGCCAGAGGTTCCAAATTTAAATTTTAAATATAGCTACAAGCTTGCAAGTTATTCGCAGTTGGTGTTGAATAACCTGCAAGCTTTTTATTTTTTAAAAGTAGATAAAAATCAACTGTAGTGACTAAAACTAATTTAAAAAGGAACTTACCATGTCTATGATTTATGATGATGACAATATTTTTGCAAAAATTTTATCCGGTGCTATCCCAAATCACACTGTGTACGAAGACGATAAAACGTTAGCATTTATGGATATCATGCCTCAAGCAAAAGGTCATGTATTGATTATACCTAAACAAAAAGCGGTTGATTTAAGTCAGCTTGAACCTGAATATGCGCAAGCGGTAATGATGACTGCAAAAAAAGTGATGGCTGCACAGCGAAAGGCGTTTAATCGTGAAGGTATTGTACAAATGCAATTAAATGGCGCAGAGGCAGGCCAAACTGTGTTTCACTATCATGTGCATCTTATTCCTACGAGTCTACACAGTCTTGGCAAGCATGGCAGTGAGCAAGCTGACATGCAGGAGCTTGCAGACATGGCAGACTCGCTAAAAGCAGCGATTTCTAACTAATTGACTTATCATTTATAATCAGCCAATCAATAATGAGCGAATTCATTATAAGGGGCTTTTGAAATGATAACCCATTACTTGGACTTGTTATTTTGACCCTATAAAATAGGATTTAAGCAGATAGCATTTTAATTATTTAGCAAATCCCTTTACAATGTGGCTTGTTATCAGCAACAAGCCATTTTTTATGTCTCATAATTTATCAGCAACTCATATCGACCCCCATCCGCTATTGCAGCCCTTATATATTGGCGGGTTAAAAATCAGCAATGGTCTGATGGTTGCGCCAATGGCGGGTGTTACCGATAATCCTTTTAGGCGTTTATGCAAATCGTTCGGTGCAGGTCATGCCGTTAGTGAAATGATGACGGCAGATGCGACATTATATGCGCATAAGAAATCATTGTTTCGGGCTAACTTTGAGGGCGAAATTGCGCCTATATCTGCTCAGATAGCAGGTGCTGATGTGGATAAGCTGGCAGAAGCTGCACGCTATCAAGTTAATAATGGCGCTCAAATCATTGATATTAATATGGGCTGTCCTGCCAAAAAGGTATGCCGTAAGCTGGCAGGTTCTGCGTTATTAAAAGATGAAGCGTTAGTCGCCCGCTTATTGGATGCCACTGTGGCAGCGGTTGAGGTACCTGTTACCTTAAAAACACGGCTTGGCTATGAGAATGGACAAGAAAATATCCTACGTATTGCTAAGCGAGCTGAAGAAGCGGGTATTGCCGCCATTGCGATTCATGGTCGTACTCGTGAAGATAAATATGGTGGACAAGCCCGTTATGAATTAATACGCCAAGTCAAAGAGAGTGTACGTATCCCAGTTATTGCCAATGGTGATATCGATAGTGCCCAAAAAGCGATCGAGGTTTTTAATCAAACAGGGTGTGATGCTATTATGATTGGCCGTGCTGCACAAGGCCAACCTTGGATATTCAGAGATATCGCTCATTATTTAAAGACAGGCGAAACACTACCGGCGCCAACCACCGCACAGCTCAAAGATATTGTGTTAACCCACCTTGAAGCGTTATATGCTTTTTATGGTGAGTATTCTGGTTGCCGAATTGCCCGTAAGCACATCGCTTGGTATACCTCGGGCATTCGTCATTCAAACGAGTTTCGACAAGCCATGTATGGTGAAGAGAGCACGGCAGGTCAATATAAAGTAGTGGATGCTTTTTTTACGCATCACATTATGGATAATGGGTAAAATCTTTTAAAGTTAAAAGTAATGCCAATAGCTCAAAAGTTTATAGTCAATCCAAATTTGCTAAAACCTCTTCAAATAACGCCCTATCACACTAGAGTCTGCATCTATGCCTAATGATTCGTCAAAATTATCTCCTGTTATCTGCGTTAATGATCTCTCTATTTCAAGTGAGGATCAGACGCTTGTGGATGGACTATCTTACGAGATTGAGCAGGGCCAGACATTAGCTATTGTTGGTGAATCTGGATCGGGGAAATCAATTTCTAGTCTGGCTGTATTAGGTCTACTACCCAGTGGATTAAAAGTTACAGGGAAGGTGGTTTTAGCCGAAATAGGTCAACTATCTATTGACCAGATGTTTGATGAATCCAGTCAGCAGCGTAATAAACGTGAAAAGCAATTAATGGAGATACGGGGTTCTCGTATCGCCATGGTATTTCAGGAGCCAATGACCGCCTTGAACCCCTTGCATACCGTTGGTAAGCAAATTGCTGAGAGCCTACGCTTAGCAGGGGTTGCAAAAAAGCAGATCAAGTCTAAAATTATCGACCTATTAAATGATGTCAATATCAAAAATCCTGAAACTAAGCTCGCAAGATACCCTCATGAACTATCGGGTGGTCAGCGTCAACGGGTTATGATCGCTATGGCACTGGCACAAAACCCTGATGTGTTGATTGCAGATGAGCCAACCACTGCACTTGATGTGACCTTGCAACACGAGATATTGGAACTGCTAAACGATCTGAAGCGTCAGCACGGCATGGCGATGCTGTTAATCAGCCACGATTTAAACTTAGTGCGCCGCTATAGCGACCACATTATCGTCATGAAGCAGGGCATAGTGGTCGAAAAAGGCGAAAGTGAGGCTATTTTTGCAAATCCTAGCGATGATTATACGAAGTCACTGATATCACAGAACTTCGGTCAGCCGCTCGACTGTCACAAGCATGCTGCTTCAAATAGTGAGGACTCAAACTTAGTAGTACAGGTTGAAAATCTATCGGTGGCGTTCCCTGCTCAGAAATCACTATTGGGTGGGGTAAGCAAGTGGGTAAAAGCAGTTGATGATGTTACTGTCATATTACCTCAGGGGCAAGCCCTAGGTATTGTCGGCGAATCAGGCTCAGGTAAAACGACAATCGCTTTGGCATTAACCCGTCTGCTAAGTAATCAGGCCAAAGTGTCTGGAGATATCATTATTGATAACACTAATATAAATAGCCTAAGCAAAAGAAGGTTACGTCAATTTAGGGCAACCATTCAAATGGTATTCCAAGATCCCTTCGCCAGTATTAACCCACGTTTTAATGTGATGCAAATTATAGAGGAAGGACTACTGGTGCAAGGTGTGGCAAAATCAAAACGTCAACAGGCAGTATTTGAGGCACTCGCAACTGTGCAGCTGCCAAACGAGTTCGCCTACCGCTATGCTCATGAGTTGTCGGGGGGGCAACGACAGCGTGTGGCACTGGCACGCGCCATTATTATGCGCCCTAAAGTCATCCTATTAGACGAGCCAACCTCAGCCCTTGATAGCAGTACCCAAGTCGCTGTGGTTGAGCTGCTACGCGACATCCAAGCCAAGCTTGGCATCAGTTATATCTTTATTAGTCACGACTTAAATGTGGTGCGGGCGCTCTGTCAGCATATTATGGTTATGCGAGACGGGGTTTGTGTAGAAAGTGCTACGACCTCAGAGCTGTTCTCTAAGCCCAAGCATGCTTATTCACAATTACTGATTCAAACCAGTATTGACAATAAAGATTTTAGCTAAAGATAATTGTTTTCTGCAAAACTATTGAACGTTTAAGATATGTCTTTTATAAGATATGCCTTTCAAGCGTAATCGATGGGTTAAAAATTGTTACCGCAACACATTGAAAGCGAAGAACAAAAAGATGAGCCTTAGTATTGGAGTATTGGAGTATTGGAGTATTGGAGTATTGGAGTATCGGAGTTCTTCAAAATCATGCTTTTAATTTATGAAAGACTAGGCGGATTACATGAATACTATGTAGATTATCGCAAAATTAAATTTTATCCTGTATTCTGACTTTAAATTTTAATATTTTTTAAATTAAGTCTCTTTTTAGTTAAAAAAATCTTTAACCAAACATCGCATTCTTTACAGTCTTACACTTTGTAAAAGTCAGCCAACTTGGATGTTTTTCTATTACCTATATTATTAAGCCTAAACTATGGATAAACCATTGAAAAAATTTAGCCTAATATTCTTACCATCATTTTTGTGGGTCGTATTAACTGGGCTAGGATTTGGCTCTCAAAGTTTATCTAATTTGATTGAACTTATAGGAATTTTTATAGTATCTGTGCTGTGTTTATTTATCCCAGAACGATTTATAAAATATCAATACCTTCTTCTAATACTCTTAATAATCACTGTCCTAGTGCGTTTTTTAACCCCACATATTCCGGAATAATTTCTTTACGCTAATTAAACCAGTTGGCTATCTTTTATCTGCACTTCTACTAACGGCCTGTCAATCAAGTCTCAAAGTTACTGAACCAAATTCTTCAAAGCCAACATTTACAGTTATACCAGATAACTACTCATCGATAGCGCAATCGGATATTGTTGGAGTATACAAAGGTACCTTACCGTGTGCCGACTGCTATGGTATTGAAACCAAACTTATCCTCAATGAGGATAATACTTTTGTCTACGACATGCTCTACTTAAATAAACAAGATGAACACTTTATTCATAAAGGAAATTATACGGTTAAAAATAATATAATAACTATCCACGAAGACTCTAGAGCGGTCAGATTTTAATCAATGAAGGCGTACTTACTTATTTAGGCAAAGATCTACATCCTATTACAAGCCCGCTAGCCCCTTACTATCAACTGAATAAACAACAAACTTTCAACTATGCAGGCAAATACGAAACCTTCTTTGAAACTCAAGATGACTATACACAGACCTTATCTATCACCCCAACGGGGAAAAAATATAATGTGAGCTTT
Organism: Psychrobacter sp. CX97; assembly: GCF_057396285.1. Lineage (NCBI taxonomy): Bacteria > Pseudomonadati > Pseudomonadota > Gammaproteobacteria > Moraxellales > Moraxellaceae > Psychrobacter > Psychrobacter sp. CX97. The sequence continues at coordinate 53,047 of NZ_JBXYJE010000008.1, forward strand.
TCTGCATCTAAGGTCAACGGTAAAGAAAACTGTCGTTTCTCCGGGCAAGCTTGGCTTGAAAGTAATATCCTTTGGATGAATATTAGCAAGGATTCTAACAAAGAGATATTAATGTATATAGCCCCTTCGCATGATAATTTAGGGTTGGAAGTATTTACCGATAAATTTGAAGATCGCTTTCAAATGATGTTCTATTGTAAAGGGGGTGGCTCTTTAGCGGGTAAGTATATCAAAAACACCATAAAGACCGATAGTATAGGTGTTTTTGATGCATCAACTACTATTGAAGACGTTTTACACACCTTGCCTGCCACTCAAATACATAAAAAAATAGGTCACGGGGAGTTTTTAGACGATCTATATGATGATTATGAAATATATACTAATAACAACAAAGCACTTTTTACCCTTACACCAACAAAACAGGGATAGTAAAGCAAAGTATTAACAGAGTGTTAATTAAAAGTCCTTTTTTTAAAACAGATAAAGGTATACATAATAACTCAACATATCGTGATGTTAAAAACGCTTACTCTATCACAAGAATTGAACCTACAAGAGAGCATATAATCTTAGTTGTAGATGAAATAAATGCTGAATTTCTCATACCTAAATCAGAACTTGAGGAGGGCTAGTGGAATTCGAAGACAAACACAGTAAGTCCTCATAAAATCCCAGACGACGCACAAATTGAGAATTTTATTTTAGGGTTGAATAACTAAAAAAATATCAAACGACTAACCTTTACGTTCTCACACAAAAATAAGACGTTTTCCATGCCTCGTATATTGCTCAGAGATGTTTTTAAATACGGGGGTATCTCATAACTTTAGCTTATAAATACAAGTTATTAGTTTGAATATTGTATTAAATAAAAGAAGGAGGTCATCACTATTGTAGTGACGATCTCCTTCTTTTATTTAATTTAGTTGATTTTTGATCAGATCGCTCTATAAAAAACTATTGGTTTAGAGGGGCATTAGCGCCAATGAACCAGGCATCTTTATCAATGGTGCGGCTAACTTCTGTAAATAAATCTGCTGTATCTTCATCGCCTGCCTCGCCTGCAGAATCAATGGCTTTACGTAACTCTTCAGCAACTATCTTATAACGATTAGTTAGCTCACGTACATGCTGATCAATCTCAGTTATTTCGGTAGGATAGGGTTCTAAGATTGAATCCTCAGTAACACGGTGAGAAATACCATTAGCTCTACCACCGAGTATAACAATACGTTCAGCAACCGTATCGTAGGCCTCGGTCAAACGCTCGTAAGTGTCATCAAGAAGCTGGTGAACCCCGATGAATCCTTTGCCTTGTAAATTCCAGTGGCATTGTTTACTGTCCATGCTTAAGTCAATTAAATTAGCTAAGTTATAGTTTAATAGCTCTACCATTTTTTTAGCTGTTTCATCATTAATACCACTTGCGTAACGTTCTCTCATAATTTTAATCCTTAATGCTTTAAGTTAATATAAAATTTTTTACTTTATTATAAAAGGCAATTCTTGGTTGAATGAAATAAACCATTGAAATATTTCAATATTTATAATAGCAGGTCATATTCAATATTTGAACCTACCTTTAAAAGATTTGAACCTACCTTTACAAGATTCAGGATGAGTAAATATAAGCGATATGCTAAATGTGTAAATCTATGTAGTTTTTGATAGGTAAATCTATATATTTTTTGGTTTCTATAAGTCTGTTTGGGTAGGCCTATGAAGAAGGATAGGATGGCTATATGGTTATTTGTAATAACTTTTTAATAACAATGTTTACAGACCCTATGTTTGTTTGACATCTTCCTACTGGCTGTCTTTAATTGAAAGATTTATCTCATAAAAGATTTATCTCATAAGTGTTAAAAACTCTAGCCTTTTAATTCTCAGTAATTACCCCCATATCTTAAAACATCAAAAGTTAGTAATAATAAAAGAAAATGACTATGCGCATGCCCGAACCCCGCTCTTCAAGACAGCTTAATCAACTTGCCACCCAGCTTCAAGGCGAAGCTGAAATCACTGGTGTGAATGCATCTGGTACACAAATAGCAAGCCGTGCATTCAACATGGTCACTGATTTTAAACCTGCCGGAGATCAGCCCCAAGCGATTAAAAAATTGGTCAAAGGTGTAGAGTCAGGTATGGATGCTCAGTTACTATTAGGTGTGACTGGATCTGGTAAGACCTATACTATGGCCAAAGTTATAGCTGAGACTCAGCGCCCAACCATTATTATGGCGCATAACAAAACGTTAGCTGCGCAGCTATATGGCGAATTTAAGTCTTTTTTCCCAAATAATGCGGTTGAGTACTTTGTGAGTTACTACGATTATTATCAACCAGAAGCTTATGTCGCTGCGAGCGATACTTTTATTGAAAAGGACAGTGCTATTAATGATCATATTGATCAAATGCGACTGTCTGCTACTCGGGCGCTACTTGAACGTAGAGATGCCATTATTATTTCATCAGTCTCATCTATATATGGCTTGGGCGATCCAGAAAGCTATCTTAAAATGTTACTACATATTGTGGTTGGCGATATAATCGACCGTACGTCAATGATTAAAAGGTTGGTCGAGCTACAATATACACGCAATGAGTTAGATTTCGAACGAGGTACCTATCGTTTACGTGGCGAGCTGTTAGATATATATCCTGCTGAATCAGAACAACTTGCCGTTCGTATTAGCATGTTTGATGATGAAGTCGATAAAATCAGCTGGTTTGATCCTTTGACGGGTAAAACGGTAAAAAAAGTTCCTCGTATTACTATTTATCCTAAGTCGCATTATGTGACGCCCCGTGAAAGATTAGAGGCGGCGAGCCACACTATTCGAGCTGAACTAGAAGAGCGATTGGAATATTTTCGTGAAAACGATAAGCTGATTGAAGCCCAGCGTATTAAAGAGCGTACCCAGTACGATCTTGAGATGATTCAGCAGCTTGGCTACTGTAACGGCATCGAAAACTATTCACAGCATTTGTCAGGTAGACCAGCTGGCGAAGCACCACCAACTTTGTTCGATTACCTTCCACCAGATACGCTACTGTTTATTGACGAATCGCATGTGACGGTTCCTCAAATTGGTGCCATGTATAAAGGGGACCGCTCCCGTAAAGAAAACCTTGTTAACTACGGCTTCCGCCTGCCTAGTGCAATGAGCAATCGGCCAATGAAGTTTGAAGAGTGGGAGCGCATTAAGCCCACTACTATATTCGTTTCTGCTACGCCCGCACAATATGAGCTGGAAAAAAGCGAGCAGGTGGTTGAGCAAGTGGTCCGACCGACAGGACTTATTGATCCTGAGATTGAAATTCGGCCAGTGCTCACTCAAGTAGACGATGTCCTTTCTGAAATTACCAAACGCCGGGAATTAAACGAGCGAGTGCTCATTACCACGCTGACCAAGCGAATGGCAGAAGATCTCACAAGCTATCTCAAAGAATATGACGTTAACGTTGCTTATTTACATTCAGATATTGATACCGTAGAACGCATGCAGATTATTCATGAACTGCGTACCGGCGTACATGATGTAATCGTTGGTATTAACTTATTGCGTGAAGGTTTAGATATGCCCGAAGTGTCATTGGTTGCTATTTTTGATGCCGATAAAGAAGGCTTCTTGCGCTCAGAACGTGCACTGATTCAGACTATCGGGCGTGCAGCTCGTCACTTAAATGGTAAAGCGATTCTATATGCTGATCGAATGACACCAAGTATGGAAAAAGCAATTGAAGAGACGGATCGTCGACGTGAAAAGCAAGTTGCCTTTAATCTTGAGCATGGCATTATACCAAAGTCTGCCAGTCGCAGTATTACAGATAAGATTGATACAGGCGAGATCGAGGAGGACCTTAACGATAATCAAGCTATTCCAAGTAGTAGCGGGTTGCCAGATGTTGATATCGAGATTTTGCGTAGCCCAGACTTATTGGCTAAAGAGATTAATCGTTTGGAGAAAGAGATGAAAATATTGTCTCGTGAGCTTAAATTTGAAGCTGCTGCCAAAGTCCGTGACAAAGTATTGTCGCTTAAAGCATATATTATTCAGTAGATAATATGGCTTATGACAATATAGTGTTGAATAGATAAAATGGCTTGACCTACAAATTCATTGCCTCAGCGATTGGTAGTCTTGATTGGTAGTCTTAACAACTATTTTATCAACGGAGTTTCGCAGTCATTTGTTCGATTTTTGTATTTTGTAGCTTAAGTCAACCAATTATCAACGTAGTTTTACACTTTTTCACTAAAAAAATAGATGCGCCTCCAATAGGATATATAGATAGGGATATCTAACAGAATACATGTCATGTACTTTTAGCACATGGATACGGATGCTTTTTTATTAATTAATTCATTTAATAACAATTTTAATATTAGGAGATTAAGGATGTTTGACTTTAAGGCTTTATTAAAAAAAGGTGTTGAAAAAGAATTGACTGATGTTGATGACTATATTTTTATGCCTGAGAATATTCAAATGGAAGTTGATGAGGGTAAGGTAAGCTGTATATTAAATAGTGATGGCAGTGTTGATATATTTTATAGCAAGCATGGTGTCACTCATGTCAGAGCAGCAACCCGTAAGCATCCTTTAACATCATTTGAAACTGAGTTACTTCATGGGGTTTATGATGACATTATTGATGATTTAGTGAAGGAGGTAAATGAGACATTGGATGGTAAGTCTAAATACTTTCATAATGAAGTTGTATTACCCGCTAGTAACTCATTAGAGTTTAATAATAACAATACTCTTTAAAGACAATACTATCTAAAGATATTGTTTAATAACTAGCTTCCATAACAATAATCTATATAAATTTTCTTATTTAAAATTACCCTGATTGAATTCAAAAGTAATCATTACAGACAGTGCTTAGCCAGCAGAGCAAGAGCATATGTTAAGGACGTATTAAAAAGGGGGCGTTATTAACCATAACGGCCCCTTTTTTCAGCTTGGATTTTTTCAACAAACTTTAATCTTTGTTAGTGAAATTGCCATAACAAGTTTGTAAAGACTTTGTCACTACTTTGGTTACTAACTGACTGCGATAAGCAGGGTCAATAGCTGCATTAGCCATATCTACAAGAGTTACATGATTCGGTGCTTGCTCACTGACACACCCACAAATTTTAGTTTGAATTTTTTCTTCTTGTTGAGGCGACATAGCGACACGAGCAAGGCGCCATGTTCTTTTCTTCTCAAGCTCGCTACGACATTTATTATCTACGGCAATCTTGAATACATTTAAACCCACGTTTGTCGCAGTAGCCGTCGTTGTATTCGTGGTAGTTGGCGTACCAGTAGAGGTACAGCCTGCTAAGCTAAAGGTAGCTGCTATTGCAGTGAGTAATAAGCCTTTTTTCATCGGTTAATCCTTATTATGTAAAGTAAAAATTTGCGTACTCATAAAATAGTGAATAGATTTGATACAGACCTTCAGCTAACAAGACACAGCATTATTATCTAGTGTATTTGTAATAAAGGCTATCTTAAGATTATATGATGTTTTATTTTGTTGCAGATAAGAACTGCAAGAATCTATTTGTATACATTAATTATGCGAGCACTATCTATTTGTATCAAAGACCATTTATTTAGATATTATCATCAGTAATTGCTATTATATAAATAATAATTTAATCAACATTAGTCAGTTAAATTATAATTTAGTAAGTTTTTTAACATTCAGCAATAGGAAATTTGCTAGAAAACAGGCATAATAATGTAAATTTAATATTAGACATAATTTGTTACGATTTTTTAAGTAGGCTTAATCGGCTAAAGCTTAATTTTAATTGGTATGTTGAATGTGTATTTTTAAAACTTCATTATTTTACACGAGTCTATTTAAAGGCATATAAAGGGAGAGATATGAGCATTTATATCACAGGAACGGGTTTATACACACCACCTTATAGCATTAGTAATGAAGAGTTAGTAGATTCTTTCAATCAATATGTTGATAATTATAACAATGAGCATAGTGCTGAAATCGAAACAGGCAATGTAGAACCGTTGCAAAAATCTTCTGCCGAGTTTATTGAAAAAGTATCGGGTATTAAGTCACGTTATGTCATGGAAAAAGAGGGGATATTAAATCCTGAAATCATGGCGCCCGTTATTCCCTATCGTCAGTTGGGTGAAGAGCTGTCAATTATGGCGGAGATGGGGGTAGATGCTCTTCAATCAGCCCTTAAAGATGCAGGGTTAGAGGCCAATGATTTAGATGGCATTATAGTAGCAGCGTCAAACTTTCAGAGAGTTTACCCTGCCATTGCCATTGAAATACAAAGTCATATTGGGATGGTTGGCGGCTTTGCTTATGACATGAATGTCGCTTGTAGTGCGGCTACTTTTGGTATAGCACAAGCGGTTGGATCAATTAAATCTGGGCTTGGTAAACGTATTGCTGTTTTAAACATTGAGATTACCTCTGCTCATTTAAACTGGCGCAACCGAGATAGCCATTTCATATTTGGTGATGCGGCGATGGCTACGATTGTTGAAGCGCTTGATACACCTAAGGGTTATGAGGTGCTTGACTCAAAATTATATACCCAGTACTCAACTAATATCAAAAATGAATACGGATTTATGGATCGTTCAGAGTACCTAGCCGCACAAACTGAAATGTATCCTGATATTAAAGAACCTGTCACAGATAAACTGTTTTTACAAAATGGACGTAAAGTGTTCCGCGAAGTGTGTCCTAAAGTGTCAGAAATAATCCAAGAGCATCTAGCAGAAAATAACTTTAAGCCTAGTGAAATCAAGATGATGTGGTTACATCAAGCGAATGCAAATATGCTTGATTTGATCTTGCGTACCGTAGTTGGAAAAACAGCGGACAAAGCCATTGCACCAAGTGTGATTGATGAGTTTGCGAATACCAGTTCAGCAAGCCCTATGATTGTATTCCACCGTTACAAAGACGCCTTGAAGTCTGGAGATTTGGGTGTCATTTGTTCGTTTGGGGCAGGATATTCAATTGGCTCAGTATTAGTTCGTAAAGTGTAAGCGTTTATCAATGTGCTTAAACTAGGTATTGCGCTTTGTAATTAACTTAATCCTCCATAATATGGGGGATTATTTATTTGCTAGTCGGTATTTAACATAAAATTTGTTATAATTACTCCCCTTATTATTTTCACAAGCTAACACAAGCTATATTATTTATGAAAGACTCTTTAAGAGAACGCCTTGATCAAATGGTTGACCGCTATGAAGAGGTCACCGCTCTGCTGTCAGAGCCAGACACCATGAGTGATAACAATAAGTTTCGTGAACTGTCAATGGAGCATAGCGACTTATCTGAAATTACCTCACTCTGGCAACGTTATTGTCAAACCGAAAAAGATAAAGCCGATGCTGAAGAAATGCTGGAAGATGCTTCTGACCCTGAAATGAAGGCGATGATGCAAGATGAGATCGATAATGCTCTAAAATCCATTGAAGATATGGAAGAAGCGCTTAACGTAATGATGTTGCCCACCGATCCGAATGATAAAGTACCTGCATTTTTAGAGATTCGTGCTGGTACAGGTGGGGATGAAGCGTCTATATTTTCTGGGGATTTATTCAGAATGTACGAGCGTTATGCCTCATCTCAAGGCTGGACAATTGAAGTGCTTTCTGCCAGTGAGGGGGAGCACGGTGGTTATAAAGAGATTATCTCACGTGTATCAGGTACAGGTGTATACGGGCGTTTGAAGTTTGAATCAGGGGCGCATCGTGTCCAGCGTGTTCCAGAAACTGAGAGTCAGGGCAGGGTGCATACATCTGCCTGCACGGTTGCCGTTATGCCTGAAGTAAAAATTGACGATACCGTTGACTTAAATCCAGCTGATATTCGTATGGATACTTTCCGTTCAAGCGGTGCAGGGGGGCAGCACGTGAATACCACTGATTCAGCTGTCCGTTTGACTCACATTCCAACTGGAGTGGTTGCAGAATGTCAGCAAGAGAGAAGTCAACATAAAAACCGTGCTAAAGCAATGCAGATGCTTATTTCACGTATTCAACAAGCTAAAGTTAAAGCGCAAGTCGATACCGCTGATGAAATGCGTCGTGACTTGGTGGGTAGTGGCGACCGTAGTGAACGTATTCGTACTTATAATTTTCCACAAGGTCGTATGACAGATCACCGTATTAACTTGACTCTATATAAATTAGATTCAATTATGGAAGGGGATTTGGATGAGTTATTAGATGCCTTAATTCGTGAGCATCAAGCGGATTTAATGGCCAGTATTGGTGGTGAATAATTCGTTTTAACGATTGTTTTTAATCATTGTTTTTATGGTAATTTCGATATAAGACACTTGTGGTATCAGGCATTTAAATAGGCAAATGAATAGGCATTAGAAGCTATGACGATTAAAGTAAAATCTATGTTTTTGGGCTTATTGGGTCTTTTTGCTTCAAGCACATTGACGCTTTCAGCTTGTACGACGCCCCAAACTCGAGTTGAACCGGATTCGACAGTGACTGTATCTGAACAATCGAATATTGATTTATCAATTTTCAGTGATCAAGATCAGAATTGTCCTAAGGTAACTGCCGACAGTGTTAAAGAGTGTCATGAACAAGGTGGTAAGCTTCAAAGAGAAGGTATGATGGGATGTGATATGTGTGTTGTGCAGTACGAAGATGCTGGCAAAACTTGTGATGATGCTTCAGACTGTCTTGGCGAATGTAAAGCTACGTCACAACAATTTCTTAATCCAGATTTGACTCACCAAACTGGCGAATGCGCCAGCAATAGCAGTGTTTTTGGCTGCTATCAGACAATTAAGAAGGGTATCCCACAACCTGCTATTTGTATCGATTAAATATTAGAGTTCAACCCATCAATCTGTTTCAATAAATTCAATCTATAATGCTGAGAGTCTTATGTCTAACCAAAAAAATCAGTCAGAAAATCAAGTAAATTCATCTGAAGATACCAATGAGTTAATTGCACAGCGTCAAGCCAAGCTTGACGATATTAGTGCTTCTGGCAAAGTAGCTTATCCTAATAAGTTTAAGCGTACAGATTATGCTGATGATTTACAGAAACAGTTTGATGGCATTTCAAAACAAGAGATTGAAGAGAAGGTGGCGGCTGGAGACAAGACGGAAGTTAACGTCGCGGGTCGTGTTATGCTTAACCGCGGTGCATTTATTGTTATCCAAGATATGACTGGACGTATTCAGTTATATGTGGCTCGCAAAGAGTTGGATAACGAAACTTTGGCAATGATTAAATCGCTTGATCTTGGTGATATCGTTGGTGTAACCGGTTATATAGGTCGTTCAGGTAAGGGTGATTTATATGTTCATATTGAAGCCATAACCTTATTGACTAAATCTCTTCGTCCTATGCCGAATAAGTTTCATGGTTTGGCAGATTTAGAAGCCCGTTATCGTAATCGTCATTTAGATTTAATGACTAATGAAACCAGTCGCAATACTTTTTTAATTCGCAGTAAGGTCATTAGTGGTATCCGTGAGTTTATGCTAGATGAGCAATTCATGGAAGTCGAGACGCCAATGATGCATTCCATCCCAGGTGGTGCTGTGGCCCGCCCATTCATTACTCATCATAATGCATTAGATATGCCATTATACTTAAGAATAGCCCCAGAATTATATTTGAAACGCCTTGTTATTGGAGGCTTTGAACGTGTATTTGAAATTAACCGTAGTTTTAGGAATGAAGGCGTTTCGACGCGTCATAATCCTGAGTTTACCATGATTGAATTCTATCAAGCTTATGCAGATTATAATGACTTAATTGATTTAACCGAACGTATGTTAAGCCAACTAGCGAATAATATATTAGGAACAACTGAAATAACCTATCAAGAAGAAGACATTAGTCTAAAAGCCCCTTTTCAACGTTTAACCATGACAGATGCCATTGCAAAATACGCCGATGGTTTTGATATGGATTATATTAATGACAGAGACTATTTAGTTAGCTATGCTCAAAATACGCTTAAGCAACCCGTCAAAGAAAGCTTTGGCATTGGTAAGCTACAAACTATAATTTTTGAGGAAACTGCGGAACATAAATTACGTCAACCCACTTTTATAACTGAATACCCCGCAGAGACGTCACCATTAGCCCGTCGCAATGATGAAAATCCTGAGATAACGGATAGATTCGAATTATTTATTGGTGGTCGTGAAATTGCCAATGGATTTAGTGAGCTTAATGATCCAGCAGATCAGGCAGAGCGTTTTAAAAACCAAGTAGCAGAGAAAGACGCAGGCGATGACGAAGCAATGCATTATGATGCTGACTATATCGAAGCACTGTCTTATGGTCTGCCACCTACAGCAGGTGAAGGTATTGGTATTGATCGACTGGTTATGCTGTTTACAGATTCGGCCAGTATTCGAGATGTAATCCTTTTCCCGCATATGCGTATTAAAAATTAGAGGTTTAAAGTAATAATGGTATCACTACTTGATGATAAACTACCTGACAGTGTGCGCATCAACAATGGCAGTTTCAATGTGAAATTGCACAATATCATTATTAATTGTGTTTAAAGGTTATTTTTATTGCTGTTTTCTATTAAGAATGTACTGAAAATGGTATGAGTAGAGTTCCAACCAGACATATCGAGAGTTGACTATTTATTATAAATATTCAGATTATTATAATCGTCTACTGGGATATATAATCGATTAATGGACTAAAGTCTGATATCACGTTAGCTATAATTAGTTCAAGTTTACCTCCATACAACCACAAACTTTGTCCTTTCAACAACAATAACATGTATTTAATACAAAGGGGATAGGCAGATGTAAGTCAATTTAGGTATAGTACTTTTAATTTATAATGTTAATTCTTAGGTGTAATAGATATTATGTCAAACCACTCTTTTCAAAACTCTAATGAAGTATCTATTAAAAGTCCTACTTTAAATAAATCTTATGGCAATCGTACGAGCACGCCAGCGCCTATCGAACCTAAAGTTGCACGAAAAGATAAAAAAGCATTTAATCTTGAGCCTTTATTACAACAAACTATTTTTTCTGCATTCTTAAAACCGAGTGATCCGTTAGCGAGTGCTGGAAAGTTTGACTATGTGCTGCATATTGGCAACCATCGTCTATATATTATAGCTCAAGAAGAAAGTTTTAACTCTGATTCGCCAAAAATTCCTAAAACAGTCATCAATAAATATAAACAAAAAGCAGCCGCAAAGCTGACAAAACGCTTTCAGCAGCTGCGTAAAAGAATAAGTTTGCCCCTGCTTGAAGTAGATGATGTCAACGTTAAAAATTTTAACGAAACTGTTAAGTCTGCAAACAACACGCCATCAATAAACAGCAATACAAAAATACACTGTATTGGTTTAACTCTAATAAGTGCAATCTATGATGATGTTACTTCACATATAAATCATGATTATGGTAGTGCTTTTTTTCAAGAAGAATGTGTATTAGATTTGGATCATGGCAAACAAGTCTTGCAAATTTTTAGTTTAGACAGTTTTATTAATATAATAAACTTATTTCAAACACCTAGTGATTGTATTAGTTTTTTTGAATATCATTTACCTGCGTTAATCAATCAGAATAGCTTTGCCAATGAAGTGGCTTTAGCGCGACACTTTTTATCAAGTCCAAAGTTTTTTGAACGAGCCATTAATGTCCAAAAGAAATTGGTTGAAATTGGTCTACTTGCAAATATTGAATCTCGTTTGTTGTTAATGAGCAATATGAGTAACGATATTAATATCCATAAAGATGTAAATGATGAAAAAACTAAGCTGATCCAAAAGTTGCAAAACTATTCAACCATGTATCAGAAGCTTATTAATGGCTTTGTAAAGCGTCATCTTGAAAACAAACATGCTGCAATAGATGAACATATTCAAACCATCATTGATGAATCGATGTACACTCGAATGAGCATTATGGAGGAGATCATTGCCTATTCAGAACGTTCTGAAGAAGAATATCGTAATGGGTATCTACGCCATCAACATTCATACAATCAGTTTGGTCATCATTATATCCTCATTATTTATGGTCTTGATGAAAATGCACAGTTCTCTCGAGAAGCCATTAAGAAAAACTACTCAAATATTATTATGGACATAAATAGCCAATTACAAGATCCAGTGATGGATGAGTACTTTATATTAGGCTTTGATATGTCTAAAAATGATGGCAAAGGCAATGTAACTGTTGAAATGGAAGTTTTCCATCAGTCTGGATCAGCCATGACTCCCATAGAAAAGCGTTTATATGAGCAGATGCAGGAATTAAGTGGAATGCATCAGTAATAATAAAGCTTTTACACCAAGGCTGATAGATTAATAATCTATAATATTCTTAATGTAAATCAAGTGTTGGTTGATGTATATGTCTCAGCAATATCAGGTCTTAGCACGAAAATACCGTCCCAAAAACTTTCATGAATTAGTGGGTCAGTCACATGTGTCAAAGGCACTGATTAATGCCATTGAGCATAATAGGCTTCATCACGCTTATTTGTTTACCGGTACACGTGGTGTGGGTAAAACCACTATTGCCCGTATTTTGTCAAAATGTTTAAACTGTGAGACAGGTATTACCAGTTCGCCTTGCGGAGCTTGTAATACTTGCTTGGCAATTGATGAAGGTAGATTCATTGATCTGATTGAAATTGATGCTGCATCGCGTACGAAAGTTGAAGACACACGTGAGCTTATTGATAACGTACCCTATGCACCAACTCAAGGGAGATATAAGGTCTACTTGATTGATGAAGTGCATATGTTATCTACTCACAGTTTTAATGCGCTGCTTAAAACGCTTGAAGAGCCTCCAGCTCATGTTAAATTCTTATTAGCAACTACTGATCCTCAAAAGTTACCGATTACAATCATCAGCCGATGTTTACAGTTCGTTTTACGTCCTATTCCTCAGCAGGCAATCAGTGAGTATTTAGCGAGTGTACTGAAAAATGAGCAGGTTGAATTTACAGAATCCGCATTATGGCAACTGGCTAACGCTGCTAAAGGATCTTTACGTGACGCATTATCTTTAACTGATCAAGCGATTGCATTTGGTCAAGGTGGCTTGACAGATGATACCGTGAATGACATGCTTGGTCTTATCAATAGTGCAGATTTAATTAGTTTGTTGTCTGATATTTACCAAGGAAATTCAGCCGCTGTGGCGAATCATGTAGAGGGTATGCGTGCTCAATTAGTTGATGCAGGCAGCATGTTTGATGGGTTAGCTGAGTTACTACATCAAGTGGCCATGACGCAGCTACTTCCTAATATTTTATTAAATGTGAGTACGGAACAGGCAAGTCAAATTAGCTCATTAGCACACCTAATTACCCCAGACGTATTACAGCTGTATTATCAAATAATTATTCAAGGACGCGAACAAATTAAGCTTGCCAATACCCCTTTGCAAGCTCTTGAGATGTCATTATTACGTATGTTGGCGTTTAGACCCCTCGCCGTAAATGAAGTACCTAATATAAGACAGTCTGTAGCAAAGATTAATGAAAAGTATGAAGTCAATGAAAAGGGCGATTCATTTTCCTCTCAATATGTTAATAAAGCCAATGATTTTAAAAAAGGTGACAACCAACTCGATGGACAAGTTTCAGCTATAAGCTCTTCTTTAGATATACCTGAGCAGCCAGTTGCCGAGCCAGTTGCCGAGCCAGTTGCCGAGCCAGTTGCCGAGCCAGTTGCCGAGCCAGTTGCCGAGCCAGTTGCCGAGCCAGTTGCCGAGCCAGTTGCCGAGCCAGTTGCCGAGCCAGTTGCCGAGCCAGTTGCCGAGCCAGTTGCCGAGCCAGTTGCCGAGCCAGTTGCCGAGCCAGTTGTAAATAACTCTCAATCAAACAAGATAACAAGTCCACTATTATCTGTAGAAGACCCCAGAGATTATTTATATTGTCCCATCACTACTTTAGAGGGCAGTTGGACACCGGATAAATGGGACTATTGGTTGCAAACTGCTCGTGAGTCAAAAATACTAGCGCAAGATGAACTGGCACTAGCTAGGCAGGGTATTATGACAGGAAAGATACACGGTCATAGTATTCTTAAAGTTGCATTTGATACCAAAAATATGAAAAGTATTTTAAAACAATTAATTAAACATCTTCAGGAACAGTTTGGGGCCGAAGTCTCTATTGAAATTGATAGTGAATTGGCGAAAAGTGCTAATGATATTTTACCTCAGTCCAGACAGCTTCAGCGTCAAAAATTTGCAGAAACCCGAGCAAAAGAGCTGCTGACTCAAAGTCCAGTTATGAGACAGTTGATTGAGTTTTCAGACGCTCACATCACTCATCTTAAACTACTGCCTTTATAATCTATGTGATCAATGATATCTATAAAATTATATCTATAAACTGAATAGTTTATCTCTCTGAATTTATTTTTAGTCCTATGCTTGTATGTATGATATTTAAGTTATACTCTCAGTTTAGATGAACCAATTTTTAAAAACTTTATTTGGATGCTCGGAAAATGTTAGATAATTTAAGAGGAATGGCAGTATTTGCAAGTGTTGTAAATCATGGGTCGTTTAGCGGTGCTGCAAGACAACTAGGCATTACGACAAGTGCGGTAAGTCAACAGATACGCTCTTTAGAAAAAGATCTCGGTGTGGTGTTGCTACATCGTTCAACACGTAAACTTAGCCTGACTGAGGCAGGTGCAAGTTTTTACGAAGCTGCGAAAGATGTCGTGAGTGCAGCCGATCAAGGCCGAATTAAGGTAAATCAATTGCGCGATGAGTTGGCGGGTAGTTTAAGAATTGCAACTACCCCTGAGCTAGGTGTTAATCATATTCTACCGGCTTTATCGAGTTGGATGGCCGCCCATGATGATTTAAGTTTGTATTTTCTAGCGGATAATCGCTACATAGATATGATTGATGAGCGTGCAGACATTGCTGTGCGTATGAGTCCTAATATCAAAGATAGTTCGGTAACTAATTATCCTTTAGCTGAAGTAAAGCAGGTTTTGGTTGCTTCTCCTCAGTATTTACGTCTGCATGAAAAGGTTACAAAGCCTAAAGACTTAGCAAGTCATCAGCTAATCAGTATTGATTTAATGAAGGATCCTAATACTCTTGAACTAACAAGTATTGAAACATCTAAAAAAACAAAGGTAAGAGTCGAATCTCGTATTCAAACAAATAATGTTTTTTTAGGCGTAACCTTAGCAAAGTCAGGGCATGGTCTGATTCGGGTAATGTCTTTAGACATTCAAAAGGAACTTGAATCGGGAGATTTGGTTGAGGTGCTTCCAGCATACTCTTTACCTCCTTTTGTTCTTTATGCGGTCACTGTAGAACGTGACCAGCAACCTGCTAAAATAACTCGCTGTCTCGAAGTCTTAAAAAAGTATTTTCATTCTGCTACATAAATCGCTAAGTTAATTTCTAAAAGCGCTAATCATTCATGGCGCTTTTTTTGATTCTACACACATATCGGATCTAAACTTACTCAACTTTTTTATAGTTACATCAAATTTACTACAGTATGATACGTTAAATTTTACTCTAAAATATAAGCCAGTAACTTTTAGTATTTACAGTCATTACCATGTAAAACACATAAATTTGACAAATTAGGTAACTCTTAAATTTGGTAAAAATAATATACTAAATTACTTATAATCTTTTAATTTTATGATTAAGCGACATTATGGACAATAGACTGATAAATCCTTTACAACGCCCCGATGATCAACCGGATATAAACATTCGTCCCTCTACTCTAAATGACTATATAGGACAGCCCGTTGTCCGCGAACAGATGGAAGTTTTTATCGAGGCTGCCCGTAAACGTGGTGAGGCTCTAGATCATACGCTGATTTTTGGTCCTCCTGGTTTAGGTAAAACAACATTAGCGAATATAATTGCAAAAGAAATGGGGGGCAATCTTCGTTCGACTTCTGGGCCTGTTCTTGAGCGTGCTGGTGATTTAGCTGCCATGTTAACAAACCTTGAGGAAGGGGATGTTCTGTTTATTGATGAGATTCACAGGCTAAGTCCGGTTATTGAAGAGATTTTATATCCTGCTATGGAAGACTTTCAGCTTGATATTATGATTGGCGAGGGGCCTTCTGCCAGATCTATAAAGCTTGATTTACCGCAGTTTACGCTAGTAGCAGCAACTACACGAGCAGGTTTATTGACTTCGCCACTTCGCGATCGATTTGGTATCGTCCAGCGCCTAGAGTTTTATAATATCGAAGATCTAACCACTATTGTCGGTCGCTCAGCGCGGTTGATGAAAGTAAGTATGACAGATGAGGGTGCAATTGAAGTTGCCAGACGTTCACGCGGTACGCCAAGGATAGCAAATAGATTATTACGCCGAGTCCGTGACTACGCTGAAGTTCGTTCGGATGGCAAAGTCACTGGTGATATTGCAGACAGTGCGCTTGATATGCTGGCTGTGGACAGACGTGGACTAGACCATTTAGATCGCCGCTATATAGAAATTTTGCACGCCCGTTTTGACGGTGGGCCAGCAGGGGTAGAATCTATTGCTGCAGCCATGGCTGAGGATAGGGGAACACTAGAAGATGTTATAGAGCCTTATTTGATACAACAGGGTTATGTTCTACGTACAGCCAGAGGCCGTGTAATTACACAGATGGCAGTTGATCAGTTATAACTTGATCAATTGTAAACTGACTTGATTTAAGCGGGTTATGTTTAAACTAAGTGATTAAGACTAAGTGATTAAGACTAAGTACTAAGAAATGTCATGAATGAAATTTATATTTATAAATACGGTGTATACTGGATAAAATCAGGTTTTGTAAAGTTAATAAGTTCATTAAGTGTATCTTTTTATATGGTCTCGCATTGGTCTATTTATAAGTATTAATAATTGGAGTTACGCAATCAACGCTGGATTATATTTGATGAGGTAGAACTATCTGACTATTAACGTTTAAGTTTTTATTTTTCTTTAGTTGAGCTTTGCCTATGGCAATGATAGCCAGTCCACCAATAACAATTAAGAGTAAGATGATGACTGTATTTTTATAAAGTGGGACGTCAGATTTATTCGAAGCATCAGAGTCATCCGCTAATTTACTAAGGTTATGTTCGATAAAATCGAAATTAACAAAAGGTTTAGGAGGTGCTTGTGTGGGTTCAGGTGCAATTCTGAGTCGATTTCTACTTAAATATATATCGGAAATCTTTGCAAGTTGCAGTAGCCAACGCTGATAGGGCAATGATATACCCTCTATTTCGCTAAAAGTTAACACATCTCTTTCATTGCTTTTATCCACAATTAGCCTTGAATTAGACGATGGGCTGACTAATTGGCTGGGTGTTTTAGGCGAGCGTCCGATCACTTTAGCATAGTGCGGGATGCTATCTTTAGGCGTGCTATTAGTTTCAGGTATTGGTTTATAACCTGTTATCTCATGCCACATAGGGTCAAAGGATGGTTTTTTAAAACGTTGTGAACCAGTAAAAGTTGAAGATTCTCTTAGATCCTTATTCATACTGTAATCAAGTTTGATGAATTGCGATTGTAGATTCATCCAACAATCAACTTCAGTTGTATCTAATCGTGAGTAATCTACCAAAATAGCAAGTTCACGCAAGCATAATAAAACCAGTGCCGATAACAGCGGTTTTACCTTTTCAATAGGTAACTGTGAATACACAGCAAGATGGTGGCATATCTCTTTTTGAGTTAAATGCTCATCAAACAAAACATCACTAACCGGCTGACCGCATTTGAAGGCAGTGATCATAGCCTTTGTATTAAATGCATTATGTTTTCGTAACTCTTTAACCTGATTGCGGTTTATTAAATTTTTAATAAGCAAGTCGGAGCCTTGGTGCTGGTTATAGGCAAGAAGCGCACTGACTATAGCTTGAATCCCATGTTCAATTAAAATTCTGGCCTGAGGAAGAGAGATATGCCCTAAATCAGCAACTATAGAATCAATAGGCTGAGTATCTTCAATCAGAAAATCGTAAATTGAAACTCGAGTAGGCAATAAAGCGGTCATAATGATTCATATGATTATAATGTGACGCTATCTTAATAGCGTTCTGAAACAGATACAACCTAAAAACCTTTACAAAATAAATTCTATTTATAACTTTATCAGCTAAACTAGCTCGCTAGGCTAATTTCTATAAGTATTCCGTATTGTTTCGCTACTATGAACTGCCTTTAATTACTTTTAAATATAATCTCTGAATGTTGTAAAACTTTTACAAATATTTATTAAATGGGCAACAATATGAATTTTAAACATCGAAGTATGGAAATAGGTCATCATATTGTCATAAATATTGACAAACAAACTTTAGCATTATTTAAAATGTCAAAAAGTGCGGGTCTCGAAAATCAGCAGGATAAACTAATAGGTTTAAACCTATTAAAAGTATTTGATGTATCTACTGCTAAAAATGGAATTGGTAGCCTAGAATCAACTGGTTGTACACCATTAGGAAGACATGTTATTGCAGAAAAAATTGGGGAAAATGCGCCGATAAACTCAGTGTTTGTGGGTCGAGTACCTACAGGCGAAATATATAATGACAGGCTTGGTACATTAAACCCTGAAAGAGACTGGATTTTGTCTCGAATTCTGTGGTTAGCGGGGACAGAGGAAGGTGTTAATAAAGGCAATAATCAAATAGGGTGTTGTGATACTTATAAGCGTTACATTTATATTCATGGCACACCCGATACAGAACCTATGGGTTTACCGATGTCGCACGGGTGTATTAGGATGCGAAATACAGATGTTATTTGGCTGTTTGATAACGTTAAAATTGGTACCAGTGTAGAGATTATTGCTAAATAATCTCTATCTATATTCATATCAAACGACTGCTTATTATACGAATTGAAAGCAAACGAGTTGAGTAGAGATTAATAATAAAGCTCAATACTAATCGAGAGTATTTAGTTTTCATGACATAAGTTCAGCTTTCAATGTTTGATGGTCAATCAAATAAAATTTATCTTAGCTTTTTACAAACTAAGCAATGTTTAAAAATAGACAATCTTTAAATAAACAGCCGACTTTGAAAAAAATCTCAAGTTCAAACAACATTTAGAATTGCCAACATTAAAAACTTTAACAGATGGTTATAGATTTTATTAATTTATAAAGTTTTGATCAAAGAGATAGTGGCTCACTATTAGGGAAAGCTCTTAGCAGAACTGCTTACCAAAATGTGGGTGCATCGCTGATGGCTACTAGGCTTTCTGCACACTTTTCAGCGGTTCGTTGCTTATGCGCAGCAAAGTAGCCGACTGCAAACCATGCGTTTGGATCTGTCTTGGTTTTTTCTAAATAAAACTCATGACCTACAAGATCATCATTATATTCGCCTAGCTCGTCTTGAACCGGTTCAAGATATTTTAAAAACTGTTTTGTTTGTTTCTTTTTATACAGTGGAGCGACGAACTCACAAAGGTAGCGCAGGCTCTTTAAGCGTTTACGTACATCATGCTGAGATTCGACATCTAGTTGTGCAAATTGAGTTCTGGCATTTGTAATTTTCTTATAAAGCTTATTCAATATTTTACTTGTTGAGTCAATTGCTAAATTATCAGTCTCAGATTTGTCTTTGGTAGCATCACTCATTGTATATTCAATTAATTCAAGTAGTGTGATTTGAAAGTCATTAGCACGCACAGCAGCACTAGGCGTTATTTTTAACGCATTGCGTTCAGGAGACCAATCTACATATGGTCCACCAATATCCTCTAATATAGCTTGGGTTTTAAGCTGTAGTACTTCACGATCTCTATATTCGCCAAGCAAGCTAAACGTCTGCTTAATAATGGGTATCCATTCAGGATTGATATCGTAGGAGAATCCATCAAAAAACTTAAGGGCAGTCCGTAATCTACGTAGGCCCACACGAAGCTGATGTACATGATTACCGTCTGGACTGCCCGCAGCAATAGCGCTGGCATTGGGTAATATTTGAATCATGCAGTTGTGTACGACAGCACGCATAAACTCAGGCTGTGTCATACTTTTATTAACATTAAGTTGATTAAGATCTGCTTTAGTTGCATTTGCATGCTCTTTATCAGCTAATAATAAACCACCACGTTCTGCTTTGGTAACAGTGGACACACACAATTTATATCGTTTACACCAGATCTTTGCCGATTCAAAGAGGAACTTCACATCACCTTGGACGAGTTCAAATTCTATTTCATGAATGGGTTGATGTTTGTCACTGTCATGACCATGAATGACCTTCCCTTCGTCGTAAGCAATTTCGACAACATTACCTTCTTTTTTTAGTAATCTCGTTGTACGATGGACATCAGTAACATATAGCCTATCCAAAGGGATATCATTTCCAGAAATCTTAAGCTTTGAGAGAGGCTTTGCAAAGTCAGAATCGTCATATAGTGATATATCTGGTTGTAATTCATCGTTCTCGAAAGCTTGTAAAACCTCTTGTTCATCTAATACATCATTTTGTTCACCTCGAGCAGCAAGACCATCACCGCCAGACTTTAAAGTTTGAACCCAATTCTCTCCCTCTTTTCGAATCCTTAAAGCCATGCCTTCGTCAGCAAGGGTATTGAGCTTAGTATCAAAATAATGAGCAGCCAGTTGTGAAGATTCAGACGTCTTAATTTTAACCTGACGCATAAGTGAATCAACTTTATATTCAGGTACTAAAAACTTAAGTTCAATCTCTTGCATTTTTATCCTTTCCATTAAGCATTATTTATTAATAGTGAACATTATGTATGTGTCTTATCATAATACAAATAAAAAGTGTTAAATAATAGTCAATTATTATTGGACTATTATTTCAATAGAAGGTTTATAAAATAACTGCTAGTTAATAAAACATTTATTTATAAATTACAAAGAGTGAAACTTAGAAGTAAGGGGGGTAGCTAGTGGTTTTATCGAGTTGAAAAATATTAATGTATAGAAAATTTAATTATGGCAAATATGTAGTTAATTAACGATTAACAAGCCATCATTGTAACCGTTAAATAGTGCTAATGAAAAGAGCAGACAACTAATATACAGTCTATCAAAGTAACGTATTTTGCTAAGCTGCTTGCGATATAGTCAGCGAACTACTAAACGGTTACGGCGTTAACTTCGTTAAGCCTACTCCAGTAGTACTTGCACTCGGTTGCCTTGTAACCATTTTAGACTTCTTTGACTATAGCAGATGGATGAACGAGAAAAGAGATGACATAAAAAATCGTCCTACCGAAGTAGGACGATTTTTAATTGTAACTTAAAAGGATTAATTCTTAGAATTGGTTCATTGTGTTTTTCTCGCCACCTGCTTTAAGAGCGTTATCACCAGAGAAGATCTCTTTGTGATCATCGCCTAGGTCAGAACCAGCCATTGCTTGGTGTTTGACGCATGAGATACCTTCACGGATTTCTTTACGTTGTACGCCAGCAGCATAAGCAAGCATACCATCTTCACCAAAGTAGCCTTTAGCAAGTTCATGAACGCTAAGAGCAGTAGTATGGTAAGTAGGTAGAGTGATTAAGTGATGGAACACACCAGCTTCACGTGACGCATCACGCTGGAAGTCTTTAGCAGCTTGGTCAGCAGCAGCATCAAGATCAGAACCATCATAGTCAGCACTCATCAAGTTATTCTTGTCGTATGCTGAGATGTCTTTACCTTCTTCTTCCCACTGAGCGATAACTTGCTTACGGAAGTTTAGCGTCCAGTTGAATGAAGGACTATTGTTGTAAACAAGCTTCGCTTTTGGTTGCTGTTCTTTAATACGGTCAACCATCATTTTGATATGTTGAACGTCTGGAGTAGGTGTTTCAATCCAAAGTAAGTCAGCACCGTTTTCTAAAGCGGTTACACAGTCAAGAACAACACGGTCAATATTAGTGTCTTCACGGAACTGGAATAAACCATTGGCCAAACGTACTGGACGAACTAGTTTACCATCACGCTTCAAAAGTACATCGTTTTCTTTTGCATCAGCGATGTCGATTTCCTCAACATCGATAAAGTCGATGTATTTAGAGGCTAAGTCGCCAGGTTGTTCAGATACTGGGATTTTCTGAGTTAAAGAGGCACCTTCAGAGTCAGTACGGGCAACGATAACACCATCGTCTACACCAAGTTCTAAGAAAGCATAACGAATAGCATTAAGTTTTGAGATGAAGTCTTCATGCGGTACGGTTACTTTACCAGCTTGGTGACCACACTGTTTAGCATCAGACACTTGGTTTTCAATCTGGATAGCACAAGCACCGGCTTCAATCATTGCTTTAGTAAGTAGGTAAGTGGCTTCTTCATTACCGAAACCAGCATCAATATCAGCAATGATAGGCACAACATGCGAATCAAAGTTATTGATTTTCTCTTCGATTTCAGTAGTATCTTGTCCGGCTTCTTTTGCAGCGTTAAGCTCACGGAAGTAGTCGTTCAATACTTTAGCGTCAGCTTGGCGTAAGAATGTATAAATCTCTTCGATTAGTTGAGGTACAGTCGTTTTTTCATGCATTGACTGGTCAGGTAATGGACCAAGCTCAGAACGTAATGCAGCGACCATCCAACCTGATAAGTAGATGTATGTTTTAGAAGTAGTACCAAAGTATTTCTTCTTAGCGTACATCGTTTGTTGTGCAACAAAACCATGCCATGCACCAAGAGACTGAGTGTACTTAGAAGTATCTTCGTCATACTCTGCCATATCTTGACGCATAATAGCAGCAGTGTATTTAGCAATATCAAGACCCGTTTTAAAGCGGTTTTGAACCATCATACGTGCAGCATCAGATTCACTGATATTCTGCCAGTTACCATGTTTTGCTTTAATTTCACGAATATGTTCAAGAGCTGATTTATAAGTTGACATCAATTGTCTCCTAGATTGAGGATGGTTAAATGAAATAAATGCTTCTTATTATTAGTAAGGAAGTTTTTATTTAACACCGTTTAAAAATGTAAGCCACTGTATAGTAAGAGGCTGTGTAAAAATGCAGGCCCCCCTGAAGCAGGCCCTTATAAAATTGTAATGATTGTTAAATGCTTATTTAATGGCTAAGCTAAATTATTTTGAAATGATTTTCAAAATGGATAAGGAAGGCTAACCAAATATGTAGTATGCAAAATACTATGCCCTTAACACTTAATAACCACTATAACGACATTATAAAGATTTATCTAGTTTATGAAGGTTATCTTGGGTATTTATTTAAGTTATAGTGCTGTTAAAATAATAGGTTAGGCTTATTAATAGTTACTATTTTATGGTTTTTAGGCAGTCGATGAGTCGTTTCTTCAACAATGACATTATTTACTAAAGCACTCTAGCGTTACAAATGCTTTAAACCAAAATAATCAATCCGAGGTATATATTAACAATAAGCCCAGTTGAGTATGAAAATCGATAAGGAACTATTTATAACCGCTAGGTGCTCAACAGTTAAGTATCTATAATAGGATATAATAAAGTAAGTACCTATTGGATGAGAGGATTAGAGGATGAGGATGAGTGATCATGACTATATAATAAATAATGAGTAATAAATAATGAGTACCTATAACTACATTAACTAAGCGTTTGCCTATGACTACTTACCTATTTATTAATTAATAGCTAATACCGTTAATAGCTAATCCCGATGCTGAATACTTATACTACATAATAGGTTATTGTTAATAAGTCATGAATAAGTTATTAAGACTTAGCCTAATCATTTTTAGTTATATATAACTTTTATATAACTAAAAAACACATTAAAAATTTGAACCATTAAAATCAATGCAATGATACGATTGTAACAACGAATAAAAACATATTGAGAGTTATATGAATTTACAACACGTCGATTTAAATTTACTCGTAAATTTAGATGTTTTATTGCGCGAAAAGAATGTCACTAGAGCTGCTGAACAGCTAGGCATTACACAACCTGCAATGAGCAATATCTTGCGTCGATTACGTAAACTGTTTAACGACCCATTATTAGTACGCTCATCAGAAGGTATGACACCAACCGAGCGTGCACTTGAGCTGCAACCTAGAGTGCGTGAGATTCTGGCCGACTTAACCCAGTTACTTGAACCACGTACTGAATTTAGACCTTATAGAACGTCTCGAGTCTTTCGGATTATGACCTCAGACTATGCCGAAGCGACATTGGTTCCTCGTCTGGTAAAAGCCCTCCGTTCAGAAGCGCCCAATGTAGTTTTGGATTTTTTAACGCCCTCAGACGTCTCCTACCGTGATATGGAGCAGGGACGTGTTGATTTAGCCATCAACCGCTTTAATGAAATCCCGCAGAGTTTTCATCAGGTATTGGTATGGCGCGATACGTTTAGCTGTTTGTTGTCAGCAAAAAGTCCCTATTTATATCGGTTTAATTTAAAGAACTACCTTAAAGCTCAGCATGTTTGGGTATCCAAAACCGGTATGGGAGTTGGATTTGGGGTCAATCCTGAAAAATCTGGTGGTCTTGGTTCAATCGATCAGGCACTGCAGAGGCTGGGTCAAAAACGCCGAATTAGTGTTTTTACACGACATTATCAAATGCCTGCCATGCTAGCTGCAAACAAAGATTTAATTGCTACATTACCTACACGCGTGGCTCGAATGCAAGCCACAAATGATAGTATTGTTATGAGAGAGCCTCCGTTTTTTATACCAGAGTTTGAGTTAACGATGGCATGGTCACCTCTATTGCAACACCATCCTGCACACCGTTGGTTACGTCAGCTTATTATCCATGTTGCTCGTCAAGTAGTGGCTGATGAAGAAAATACTGAGTCAGAGGAAGCTACTATTAACCATTTATTTTAATAGTAAGCCTAATAATTTAGATAGGGTCTGATGAACATTCATCATATCATCATAACGATGACGCAGATTTGAGAGTAAGTTAACTGTCATGTAAAAGTTGGCTAAATTTGCCTTACTCTGTGTCGTTGAATTGGTCAATATCTAGGTATTAACGGCATTTATCTGCTTGATTAACACAAATTCCGCTTAATTTTTCCTCTGAAGACAACTTTTAAACAGACTCTAATTCGTTTAAAAAACAAGATCTTATTGAGTAAAAACGTTAATTTTATAATATTTTTTTCAATTAATTAACAAGTCGACCACAATGTATAACAACTGATAAAACTATCTCATTCTCCATGTGGTACTCTTATTAATCTAATGATTTAGGTCACTATTATCTATATTTCTATTATCTATATTAAAGGGCGTTAGCACTTTTAAATGACCTAAATGAAATGATTTGTTATTAAAACTGTTCATTTACCAGACTGGACAAATTATTCATCTAATAGTAAGAATGTAGATAAGATTAAAACGAGGATAATATATATGCCAGATATTACAACGATTAACCCAGCCACTGGTAAAACTATTGAAACTTACAATTATATGAGTGATAGTGAAATCACTAATATAATAGATGAATCGCATGAAGCCTTTCTAAAGTGGCGAGAAGTTTCGCACGAAGAGCGTGCCCAAGTCATACAATCTATTGGTAAAAAATTGCTGGAATATAAAGAAGATCTTGCCCGTCTTATGACGAAAGAGCGAGGCAAGACCTATAAACAAAGTTTGCAAGAAGTTGATTTATGTAAAAGTATTTGCGACTTTACAGCGGAGCAAGGTGTTGCTGCCTTAGCTTCTGAGGAGCGCGATGTTAAAGGTTTAAAAAAAGGCTTAATCAGCTACGAGCCTATTGGTATCATCTACGGTATCCAGCCATGGAACTATCCGGCGTATCAGGTCTTTAGATACACTATTGCTAATTTGATGGCGGGTAACAGTGTATTACTTAAGCATGCTTCAAACGTAACGGGTTCAGCCTTATTAATTGAAAAAATATTGCATGAATCTGATCTACCGAATGCGTTATTTCGTGCTTTAATTATTGATCACGATGCATCAGAAAAAGTGATTGATAATAATAAAGTGCGCGGCGTTACTCTAACAGGTAGTGATAAAGCAGGCTCAGTTGTTGCTCAGCAAGCCGCCAAAGTGCTCAAGAAAACAGTGATGGAGCTCGGCTCAAATGATGCATTTATTGTTCTAGAAGATGCCGATTTAGATTTAGCTGCTAAAACATGCGCCTATGCAAGACTTTATAATAATGGTGAAACGTGCGTCGCTGCCAAACGTTTTGTGGTTGTAGATAGTGTTTACGATAAGTTCCGTGATTTAATTATTGAGAAATTCAAAAATTACTCAGTCGGCGACCCGATGCAGGAGTCAACCGATATCGGTCCTATGTCTAGTACTAAGCAACGTGACAGTCTTCATAAGCAAGTCAAAGAAAGTATTGAAAAAGGGGCAATAGTAACCCTAGGCGGGGAGATTCTAGAGAGTGAAGGTGCTTATTATCCGCCAACAATCCTAGAAAATATTACACCTGACCAGCCTGCCTATAAAGATGAGCTGTTTGGTCCAGTAGCCTCTTTAATACGTGCCAAAGATCAAGATGACGCTCTACGTATTGCTAATGACAGCCGCTATGGTCTTGGTGGCGCGATTTTTTCTAAAGATGAAGAGAAAGCTATCCAATTAGCCCAGCAGTACTTTGACACTGGTATGATTTATATTAATGGATATAGCTTAGTACATCCTGGTCTGCCCTTTGGCGGTGTAAAGGACTCAGGTTATGGCCGTGAACATGGTGGGTTCGGTATTAAGGAGTTTGTTAATATTAAAGCGGTTCATGTTGTCAGTAAAAATCCCGTTAAATAATGATCTGGTAGAATTGTTAATACAAACGCACTGGAAAAGTAAGCCCTGCTAATTGAATGATTAGCAGGGCTTTTCCCAGTTGGTAAAATGGATTGAATGAGCGTAGCATCATAAAAAGAGACGGTGGTTTTGCACTAAATCTCTTAACATAAATTAAAGTTATTACTAGTGTTTAAAACACCTGTTTAAGAATTAATTTCATTAAGTATGTTTGTGTTTGTTAGAATCCAAGGTTCTTAAAATGTTAAAACAATATCATCGATAACCCCTTGACCGAGAGTAGCTGTGAAGCGTTTACCAAATAAACAGAGTGAGCTAAAAAAAAGAACGGTTGGTATGGTTAAAAGCTATATTTTAGTGATTTTAATCTTACTTATTTGGCAGCTGTGTGTCCAACTAAAGTTTATCCCAGATTATTTACTCCCTTCGCCGGTTCAGATAGTAAAGGCTTTTATTGATGACTTTGGGCTACTGATGATGCATGCTAAATATACATTGGCGACTGCCTTCCTAGGTACTACTATTGGTCTTATCGTTAGTTTTATTCTATCTATTTGCATGGATTTATCCAAAACAATAAGAGAGATGGTTTATCCGATTATTTTGTTAAACCAGACTATCCCCACAATTGCGATTGCGCCACTGCTTATTATTTGGCTTGGATATGGAATTACCCCTAAAGTCGTTTTAGTTGTTTTATCAGTATTCTTTCCAATTACCATTGCCTTGATTGATGGTTATCAATCTGTCAGCCGTGAACATCTCAATTTATTCAAATCTATGCAAGCCAGCAAATATCAAATATATCGCCATTTAAAAATCCCATCAGCTATGGGCTTCTTTTTCACGGGTCTTAAAGTTGCATTATCATATGCTTTAATCTCTGCGGTGATTGCAGAGTGGCTTGGTGGATATTATGGATTAGGGGTGTATATGACCCGAGTTCGTAAGTCTTACGATTTAGATAGTATGTTTGCTGTCATATTTTTCATAAGCTTTTTAACTGTTTTACTAATCTCATTGGTTAAATGGTTAGAAAGGCGTGCTTTTAAACACCAATACTTATAAGGATGAGCCAATATGACTCAATCTTTTTTAGCAGGACATAACACTATAAAAACATATTTACGGTCACTTCAAATATTAATGTTAACGTTATTAGGTAGCTTTAGCATCATGGCATGTCAGCCCAAGGTTGAAAATACTGCAGCCACTGACAATGCTGATAAATTAACTGACTTTGTGATCTCTTTAGATTGGGTACCTAATACCAATCATACAGGCCTTTATGTGGCTTTAGAAAACGGCTACTTTGATGAGCAGGGTCTTAACGTAAAAATTGTTCAGCCTAGTGAGGACAGTGCCTCGACTTTAGTTGCTCATAAAAGAGCTGATTTTGGCATTTACTTTCAGCCAAATATGGTAAAAAAACTGGAAAAAGAGATGCCTATTACAGCAGTAGCGGCAATCTTACAACATAATCCAGTAGGTCTTATGTCACTTAAATCATTAGGTGCACAAACACCCAAAGATTTAAATGGTAAGCGCTACTCGACGTGGGAAGACCCCGTTGATGATGCGACGGTTGCCAAGCTTGTGGGTAATAACTTAGTCAAAATCCCAGGCGAAGCAACAGATGCTAGTGTTGCCTTACGTATGAACCAGTTTGACTATATTTTAGCATTTTATGGTTGGGATGGTATTCACTCAAAAATAGAAGGTGTAGATACAAACTTCTTTTTCTTAAAAGATTATGAACCAGTATTCGACTATTATTCGCCAGTTATTATTGCCAATAATGAGTTATTAGCCAAAAATCCAGAGCTGGCTAAAAAAGCATTAATAGCCATTAATAAAGGATATGTGTATGCCGCTAAAAACCCAGATAAAAGTGCAGAGATTTTAATTAAGCATGTGCCAGAGATTAATAAAGAGCTTGCTCTAGAGAGTCAGAGATATTTATCTACACAGTATTTAGGTGATAATGGCGAGTGGGGTAAGTTTGATTATGACCGTTGGGATAGGTTTTTTGACTGGGTTTATGACAATAAACTGATCGATGAGCCACTACCGCCTCAAGCGGGCGTGAGTAACGACTACCTATAGTCTAGTCAAATAGGTTTGATTATTGATGCTTTTACTTATAAGTTGAGTCATACAGATGGATAAAGTGCTCATTTTAGAAAATATAACCCACTCGTTTAATGCCAACCCTATTTTTGAGAAATTAAGCTTAGAAATCATGAAAAATGATGTGGTCAGTATTGTGGGCACTAGTGGTGTTGGTAAAACAACCTTATTTAATATTGCTGCTGGTCTGCTTATACCAAGTGATGGTCAGGTATGGGTTAATGGCAGGAACACAACAGGGCAGGCGGGAACAGTGGGTTATATGCTACAAAAAGACTTACTACTGCCTTTTAAAACAGTCTATGAGAATATTAGCTTGCCTTTAGTGTTACGGGGTCTCAGCAAAGTTGAAATTGCAGAGATTGTTAATCCTCAGCTGGTACATTTTGGCTTGCAAGGTTTAGAGACGCAATATCCACAAAATTTATCTGGTGGACAAAAGCAGCGGGCAGCACTTTTAAGAACTTATCTAAGTGATAATCCTATTATGCTACTGGACGAGCCGTTTTCAGCACTCGACTTTGTGACTAAAGATGAGATGTATGATTGGTTTAGCAAGTTACAAAAGCGTCTGGATTTAACCTGTTTAATTATTACTCATGATATCGATGAAGCTATCTTTTTATCCAATTATATTTATATCCTAAAAGGTTCACCTGCCCATTTGACTGACAAGTTTGACATTCCAAAATATGCAGGATTTTTGGATAGTCAGGAATATCTAACCTTAAAGAGGAAAATATTAGCAGCTATTCAAGCTCAATAGTTTTAGCATATGGTTTTAATATTAAAAAAGCTCAAGTGAATAATCGCTTGAGCTTTATTTAAATTATAAGCCTGTAATGAGAGGAATTGAAACTAATTTAGAGTCTGTTGATCCCTCAAATAGGGAACTGGCGCCGAAGCTTTTATTAAGTAATGGGTTTTCAATCAATATGCAGTGAAACTTTGGATGCTTCATTATTCTAAGTTAGAAAGTTTTAGCTCTCACTAGTCTTAATTTTTGAAGGTTCAATAGGCCTAGACCTTAGTCAAATAAAAGTTTTAATGGTAGTGCTGGTAAGTACTTTAAGCTTTGAGATTTAGGATCATGTTTCAATGTATTAATATCAATTGCACCTTTAGCAATTAATAAAATTGTCCAAGGTAGAATCAGGTGCTCAATTTTTTGTACTTTAGATTGTAGAGTATTAGAATCATCGTTGTCGTCTATTTCTAAAACAGCTTGAGTTAATAGTTGACCGGCATCAAGCTCAGCGGTCACAACATGCACGCTACAACCGTGATGCGTGTCGCCAGCCTCTAAGGCTCTTTGATGCGTATTCAGACCCTTATACTTAGGGAGTAGAGAAGGGTGCAGATTGATCATTGGGGCTGGCGCAGAGTCGATAAAATCTTCACTTAACACCCGCATAAAACCAGCTAACACTATCAGATCGGGCTGCCACTCATTTAACTTCTGATTTGCATAATGCTCAAAAGTCTTAATTCCCATACGTTTACCTGCATTATCGCCAGTTTTGATATGCGATAAAACAGTGGTGTTGATATTAGCTAGTTTGGCTCGAGTGATTGCAAAAGCCTCATTATTATTACTAATGACCCCTACTATCTCGATCGGAAGCTCGCCTGCCTGCATGGCATCTATCAATACTTGTAAGTTGCTACCATTACCAGAAACCAATACAGCCACTTTTAAAAGCGTGCTGTGATTTGGCTCAGCTGTGATTAGGGTATTGTTTAGGGATGACGTTATATTCATATTATAAGTAAACCACCGCATCATCTTGACGAGCAATCATACGGCCTAATCTCCAAGCGCTTTCACCTGTTTGATTGACAGTTTCTACTACTTGATCGGCTATCTGGTGTGGAACTACTATGACAAAGCCGACACCACAGTTAAAGGTTCGGTACATCTCTGATTGTTTTATATTACCGTGCTCTTGCAACCAGTTAAATAGCTCAGGCATGTGCCAGCTTTTGGTGTCGATTTCTGCAGATAAGTGATTAGGCAGTACGCGTGGTAAGTTTTCAGTAAAGCCGCCACCTGTGATATGCGACATAGCATGAAGGTTTTCGTTGCCAACCGATTTTTGCAATGCTTGAATAGCTTTAACATAAATCTTTGTCGGGGCCATTAAAGCATCAGTAATGGGTTTACCATCTAAACGCTCGGTAGAATTTGCAAGATCAATACCACTGACTTCAATAACTTTACGAATCAGGGAGTAACCATTTGAATGAGCACCACTTGATGCGATACCAATAAGCACATCACCTTCGGCTACTTTCTCGCCTGTGATAACGTCGCTTTCTTCAACAACGCCCACACAAAAACCAGCTAAGTCGTAATCGTCATCTTGATACATACCTGGCATTTCAGCAGTCTCGCCACCGATTAACGCGCAGTTTGACTGTCTGCACCCTTCTCCTATACCGGTAACTACTGAAGCAGCGGTATCGACGTCTAGCTTACCAGTAGCATAGTAGTCTAAAAAGAAGAGAGGCTCAGCACCGCAAACGAGCAAGTCGTTAACACACATGGCTACTAAATCAATACCGATAGTGTCGTGGCGGTTGAGCTGTAGAGCAAGCTTAAGTTTAGTTCCAACACCATCTGTACCTGAAACGAGCAATGGAGAGGTATATCCAGTAGGAATACGGCATAGCGCACCGAAACCGCCTAAACCACCTACAACTTCAGAGCGAGAGGTAGATTTTGCAACAGATTTTATGCGTTGTACCAAGGCATTACCTGCATCAATATCTACACCAGCATCTTTGTAACTTAAAGAAGTTGAACTATTTAAAGAATTTGAGCTATTAGTGTTAGATGACGTATCAGTTTGAGAATTTAGATTTTTTTGGTTCATGGGGTTAGCAAACCTTGTAAGCAAATATTGAAGTTATGGAGTAGGAGAGTATAAAGTTATTATACTTGGATGTGATGGTCGATGGGCAAATATTATAGTCATAAAGAGTGTTGTCGCAAAATTTACCTATCAAAGTAAACAAAAAGTGACTAAATATTAGTTAACGTTTAGTCTAATACCGATTAAAATGGTTTGTTAAAGTAATATGTAGCAATAACAAAAGAAAAAACTTGATAATCATTTATAATTCAACTAATTCTTGAACTAAGTAT
This sequence comes from Psychrobacter sp. CX97, assembly GCF_057396285.1. Classification (NCBI taxonomy): domain Bacteria; kingdom Pseudomonadati; phylum Pseudomonadota; class Gammaproteobacteria; order Moraxellales; family Moraxellaceae; genus Psychrobacter; species Psychrobacter sp. CX97. The sequence goes on from NZ_JBXYJE010000008.1 coordinate 85,070, forward strand.
TTAACCCATTATTTAAGCAGTCGTTTAAACAATGAATAATTTAAGCAATGAACAATTCAACTCAAAAAATAATTCTAAGTCGCCTATTTGAGATAAAATATCATGCGTCAACAAACTATCGACCCTTTTTTTAGACGTCTACTAATAACGGCTCTATTGGTTTTATCATTGTGGTTAATATATAAGCTAATCCCAGTGTTAATGCCTTTTATTGTGGCTTTCATTCTTGCATATCTGCTTAATCCAATAGTGGCATTTCTATCGCGCTATATGAAGCGCTGGATAGGTATTTTACTTGTTTATGGCGTCATTTCACTCGGTTTGGGTGTATTATTATGGTGGTTTATTCCAACGTTGTGGCAACAGCTTCAAGCTGCTTGGGATTACGTACCGCGTATCGTCGAATGGTATAATCAAGACGTGAGGACATGGTTTAATCAACATAGCCGGTTTGGATTACCTCCGCTTCAGTCTCAAGAGATTTCAAATACCTTAGTTAAGTATTTGAATAAAAATTACAATGCAGAAGATGCTCAGTCACTATTCAAAAACCTTATGAATTCGGGCTTAACTGTTATTAATAATGCGGGTCTCATTATTTTAGTGCCGATTTTAACCTTTTATTATTTATTTAATTGGGACAAGCGAATTAAATCGTGGAAGCTTGCTCTACCAAGTCAAGGTAGACAAAAAGTGATTCAAATCGCTAAGGACTGTGATGCAGCTTTAATGGCTTTTGTTAAAGGTCAGCTGTTGGTTATGATTTTACTTGGCGTGATATACGCCGTTCAGTTGCAATTGATTGGTTTAGAATTAGGGCTAATAATTGGCTTGGTCGCTGGCATCGCCAGTTTTGTCCCTTATTTAGGTACAGGGATAGGTATTATTGGTGCGATTATTGCCGGATTATTCCAATTTGGTTTAGACTGGGTTCATTTGGGGCTAATAGTCGGTGCATTCATGGTAGGGCAGGCGATAGAAGGCTATGTCTTACAGCCGCTTCTTTTAGGGGATAAAATTGGATTATCGCCCCTATGGGTCATTTTCTCTGTACTGGCTGGTGCGAGCTTACTTGGCTTTGTTGGGATGCTTATTGCTTTGCCTGTGTCTGCAGTCATCAACGTTTTATTTCAGCATGCTTATAATGCTTATAAAGAAACAGAGTTCTATAGAGGCAAGAAACAATATAAATTATTTAAATAGTTTGGGTAGGTTTGAAAATAGCGTAAATTGTGTCCAGGTTATGATTTATGGTTATTGGCAGTGACTATTCTGAATTTATGGCGTTGATACGCTGTTGTTAGTTTATCAGTCAGTTAATCAGTTAGTTAGTCTAGCTCCTAGCTAAGTTGGCAATAAATATTGTCTAGGTTTATGCCTAGTATCATACACAGCTCTGATACACCAGATCAATTAGTAATGGCTATTTGCCAATGACGAGACACAGCCTATTTATCCTTTTTAATACCAATATACCTTTGGGTCTCTTTATTGAGTATTTATATTTAGTCCTTAAACCTTTGATTTAACTCGGTGTAGACAACACAATGAGAAAAAATTACGGATAGCGTGTATAATGTATAACTAAGTGATTAACTGTATAAGCTATGGCAAACGTAAACGTTATGCTACTATCGACTATCTTCAATATAATATAATCCCAATAAGTTTTTAAAAACGAACTATAATCGAAAATTGGTGTCATATTATGTACCGTATCGAGATGCAAGCGTAATGATGAATCAACTAAGCTTAAATCTAGATGTAAGACAGGATGCAAGTCTGAGCGACTTTGCTGGTCCCGGATGGACGACGCTCATAGACGCCATTCGACAACTACATGTCGGCCTTATTGGGCAAATGTATATTTATGGTAGTGCGGCCACTGGTAAAACCCATTTACTTTCTGCCATATGTGAATCCTATATGGAGATGGATAAGTCGGCAATCTGCCTATCTCTTAAAGACTTAATAAATACTGATGTTAGTGTATTGGCTTCTTTAGAAAGCTTTGATTTAATTGCTATTGACGATTTAGAATCTATTAAACATAGTCGTAGTTGGCAAGAAGCAATCTTTCATCTTATCAACCGTAGTTATGAGGGGCAATGCCAGTTAATTTTTGCTGCCAGAACCACCGCTAGTGAACTTCCTTTCCAACTTCCAGATTTACTCACTCGCCTAATTCAGGCTCCCGCATTTCGTGTGCCAGAGGGTCATGATTTTGCAGATAGAAAAGCCTTACTAGAGTCTGTCATGCGCCGGCGTGGTTGGCAATTTGATAATCGCATTATTGAGCATTTGCTCAATGAAGGGCCCCATCGTATTGGTGGAATGCTGGATATATTGAATATTATTCAACCTTTATTTTCAAATTTAAATAGAGCCCATGTCTCTAAAACGGTCATAAATGAAGCCATTGCGATGATTGATGAACATACATTAATTGCTGAGTTAGAAGATATCACTCTAGAAGCGCAAGAAGATTATTTGTCTAAATCTGAAGAAAATATTACCTATCGTTCTGATAATATTACTTTTAATTTTTAGCGGTTGGGGTGGGAGAGGTTTTATTTAACAAGCAACATTTATATATTTATTTAAATTTTTGTGCTACATTTCTAAGCTATATATTATAAAGATATACATAATTAAAAAATCCATCAAAGGACTATTCATGAATAAGATTCAGATTAAAAGCCCGCTCAAAACCTTAATGACTATAACCAGTATTAGCGTACTTTCTCTTAGTTATGCATACGCTGAGGTTACTTTAGACGTTGATGACAATATTAAAGTAACGGCAATTAATGGTAATGAGATTAATCAAAGTGCATTTCAACCTTTAAGAAAGCAGTTTAAGTTACAGCCAGGCAGACATGTTATCACTGCAAAATATGATCGATTATATGATTTGCAAGGTGACAACCACGATTATTTACGTTCCGGTAATGTCACGGTTAGCGCAGATATGCAAGATAGCCAGACTTATCGATTATCCATGCCCGGTCAGCCTGAAGACTATGAGAAAGCACGTGATTATGCTAAAACACCGACGCTAGCAGTAATGCATGGTTCAACGACAATTGCCAAAGTTAAAGGTACCTCAGGTAATAGTAGTATTTTTTCAGGGCTTGCTGGAATCCTTGGTGTCGGTAATTCTGCCCAAGCCTCTAATCAGAGAACGATTGCAGCCATTAATTCGCAGCCAGCCACACAATCTGTTCCTTTAAATGATAATGCAAGTACTTTAGACAAATTTATGAAGCTTTGGTTGCAGGCGACACCTGATGAACGCGAAAAAATTCGTCTGTGGGTCGATAAATAAATGTTTGCTAATAAGCCAAATGTAAAAATGTAAATATGCTGCGCTAAGTTACGTAGTTTTGTTTTTAAAACACTGATAATAAATAAGCCCCGCCAAATATTGACGGGGCTTATTTATTTTTACATTATTTATTACTATGGGGTAAAGATTAACCTAAGAATGCATTGTACATCCAGATTAATTTTTCTTGTTCTTGAGCGTATTCATCAACTAAATCAGCAGTTCCTTGATCATCTGCATTACCTGCCAACTCAGAAACTTGTCGCTGTTCTAAAATAAGCTCTTTAAGTCCTTTAACAACGCCTTCAACACAGGTGCGTCCATCAAATACATTTTTGTCTTCAGAGATATTGGCATGCTCAGCAAAGTCGCTATAAGCATGAAATGGTGTGCCTCCTAGCGTTAAGATACGCTCTGCAATTTCATCAATTTGAACTTGTAAGCTGGTATACAATTCTTCAAACTTTTCATGTAGTGAGAAAAAGTGCTCACCTTTTACATTCCAGTGATAGCCACGAACATTAATGTAAAAAATATGATACGAAGAGAGTAGCCTATTAAGCTTAGCAATTACTTCTGACATATCTGATTTTTCAAGACCAATTTGATTAGTACTCATAATAATTGTCCTTATTTAGTAAAAGAAATATATAGGGATTTAATCTCTTTGAGCTCAATCCCTATTAGCGATTATTATAATAACAATTAAAAAGCGATTAGTTTAATAAATCATACTGAAAACTATCATTTATTATATTTAACTATTGATAACTTATATTGTTTCTTAAAATTAAGGGGTTTAACTATAATTCGATTACAATGCCTATTAATACATATTAATGACTAATATTCAATAAAATAAATATGAGGCAATAAAAAAAGCGGCATAGAACTTTTCTATACCGCGCCGTATTAAATATTATATTTAAGAGAGGTAATTAAACAAGTTTTACTTCATCGGTCATTACGCAATTATTGAGCAATAGAATCAGGTCGAATACCCTGAATTGGAACGACTTCTTTTAAATGTGTACGTATGGTTTCAATCGGGAATTTACGTTGCTCAAGGCGTTTAGGAATGATTTGGCTGCCTTTTTGACCTTGAATCTCAAACATCATGAAAATGAAGTCATCGGTTTCATCCCAGCTCTTTATAGCAGACCAAGGAATGGTTGCTTGTTGAGTATTAGCCGAGCGCATTTGCATGCCTCGCATTGCTTTTGACACATTAGGTTGTACACCCGCATTAGGGGCAGGCATACACATAATTAACCCATGTTTTTGTACACCGAGTTTCATATCGCGCATTTCGGTAGGCATTTCTTGATCGGCAATTTGTTTTTCGAATTCCCTATTAATATACCACTGCATACCAAGGGTACGTATCAACAGATAAATCACAACTAAAGCAAGCATGAGCCAGAATATAATGGTGGAATAGCCTTTTACAAAGATAAGCCCTGCAATAGCAGCAATGACGGTAACCGCCATGATAGCCCATTCTTTAGTTTTGATAGACTTTAATGAAAATCCGGGGTTGGTTTGTTCAAACAACTCGTATTGAGCTTGATGAAACTCATCTTCAGAAATATTTAGCTCAACTGGTTGCAAGGTGTAAGGGTACAATGCCATAAGAATGCTCAATGTGGTTATAAATGTATCAATAGTCAGCGAGTATCTTACCGAAAAGCGTCGTAAATTGGAACGGTTACTATGCTATGCGGGTAACATTAGTCATTATTTGGCTAAATCACAATAAAATTCGGTCTCGTCGTCGATAGGGCGTGGTGAAAAAACACTGAGCTTGGTATCATAGCACCTATTATTTTATCGTATATTTTATATTATCGTTACATATTATCGTCAAAGGATAGGTGCATGATCAATCCAAAGTTATTACGTCAAGACCTAGCAGTGCTTAAAAACAAATTAGCCACTCGTGGGTATGAGCTGGATATTGATTTTTGGCAACAGTTAGAAACAGAGCGCAAGTCTTTGCAAGTAAACACTGAAGACTTGCAGGCTAAACGTAATGCTGGTGCGAAACAAATAGGGCAATTGAAGAAAAATGGAGAAGATGCGAGTGAGTTACTTGCTCAGATGCAAACTATCAGTAGCGATATTAAAGAAGCTGAAGAAGCGTTAAAGACCTTGCAAGATAAAATTAACACTGCGGCTTTGCAAATACCTAATTTGCCAGCAGATGATGTGCCCATTGGCGAATCAGAAGATGATAATGTAGAAGTGCGTAAATGGGGAGTCCCGCGTCAGTTTGATTTTGCTATAAAGGATCATACCGATATTGGCGAAGGTCTGCATATGCTCGACTTTGCGAATGCTGCAAAATTAACAGGTAGCCGCTTTAACGTCTTGACTGGCCAATTAGCACAGCTGCACAGAGCTCTAATTCAATTCATGTTAAACACGCATACTGTTAAATACGGCTACACCGAATGTTATGTACCTTATATAGTGAATTCTGATAGCTTAAGTGGTACAGGGCAGTTGCCTAAGTTTGAAGATGATTTATTTAAGCTAACCAATCACACCAACAATGATGATATGGGATTTTATTTAATCCCTACTGCTGAAGTCCCCATGACCAACTTAGTACGCGATGAGATGCTGGAAACTAAAGATCTACCCATTAAGATGACTGCGCATACGCCTTGTTTTCGTAGTGAAGCAGGATCTCATGGAAGAGATACTCGTGGTCTCATCCGTCAGCATCAGTTTGAAAAAGTAGAGATGGTTAATATTGCTAGATCGTCAGAATCAGATGAGTTGCTTGAAGAAATGACAGGTCAAGCTGAGTATATCTTGCAGCAATTAGATTTGCCCTACCGTGTGGTTAAACTGTGTACAGGGGATATGGGATTTAGTGCAATGCGTACTTATGATATTGAGGTATGGTTGCCAAGTCAGGATACATATCGTGAAATTTCCAGCTGTTCTAACTGTGGCGACTTCCAAGCTCGGCGTATGGGGACACGGGTAAAAGATGGCAAAAAAACTGAACTGGTTCATACTCTAAATGGCTCAGGCTTAGCAGTTGGTCGTACCTTACTGGCAATTATGGAAAATCATCAAAATGAGGATGGCTCAATTACTATCCCTGAAGTATTGCGTCCGTTCATGGGTAACAAGGATAAGATTACCGTTTAGATTGCTACTGATTTTAGAGTGTTACTGATTTTAGAGTGCTACTTATTTTAGAGAGCTAATTATTTTAAATAGGCACAATAAATCCATTTACCTGTGTACCTAAATTTATTACGTTTAAATTGTTTTAATTATATATATTTCATTTGTTATTAACCCATAATCATTAAATATCTAGGATAATTTATGTCAACTCCATTAGCGGAACGCAAACTAGCCAATGCCATTCGAGTTCTATCTTTTGATGCCGTGCAAAAAGCAAATTCTGGTCATCCAGGCGCACCTATGGGTATGGCAGAAATCGCTGAGGTGGTATGGCGCAAATTTTTAAGACATAATCCAGCAAATCCAAATTGGCACAACCGTGACCGTTTTGTGTTATCTAATGGACATGGTTCAATGCTTATCTATTCCCTGCTGCATCTAACAGGCTACGATCTAAGCATTGAAGACTTAAAAAACTTCCGTCAGTTACATTCTAAAACCCCAGGCCATCCAGAATATGGCTATACCCCAGGTGTAGAAACCACCACTGGCCCTTTAGGACAGGGTATTGCGAATGCGGTTGGTTTTGCAATTGCAGAAAAAACCTTAGCCGCACAGTTTAATCGTGAGGGTCATAAAATTATTGACCACAACACCTTTGCCTTTTTAGGCGATGGTTGTTTAATGGAAGGTATTAGTCATGAAGTTTGTTCTTTAGCAGGAACATTAGGGCTTGGTAAGCTTGTATTTTATTATGATGACAACGGCATCTCAATAGATGGTAATGTTGAAGGTTGGTTTACAGACGACACGCAAAAACGTTTTGAGGCATATGGCTGGCAAGTCATTAAAGTAGATGGCCATGATACCGATGCCATTACAAAAGCGACTGAAGATGCTTTGGCAGAAACAGCTAAACCTAGTTTGATTATTTGTAAAACAACCATCGGCTTGGGTAGTCCTAATAAAGCAGGTAAATCATCAAGCCATGGTGCACCATTGGGTGAGGATGAAATTAAACTCACACGTGATGCACTCGCTTGGACGCATGCTCCATTTGAGCTAAATGATGAAATTTATGATGCATGGGATGCGCAGCCAAAAGGTTATGCGCTTGAGAAAAACTGGGATGCAGAGTTTGACGCCTATAAGAAAGCTTATCCTGACTTGGCTGCTGAATTAATACGTCGCCTAAATGGTCAGTTACCTGCTGACTTTGCAGCAAAAGCACAAGAGTATATCCAACAGTGCCAAGATAGAGGGGAAGACGTTGCGAGCCGTAAAGCCAGTTTTAATGCTATCAATACGTTCCAGCCCATGTTGCCAGAGCTATTAGGCGGTTCGGCAGACTTAGCAGGCTCAAATTTAACCCTATTCAAAGGCGCAAAAGGTATTGAGACTGACGCTGATGGCAACTATATCTATTATGGGGTGCGCGAATTTGGTATGACTGCCATTGCTAATGGTATCGCCTTGCATGGTGGGTTTATACCCTACGTAGCGACATTCCTTATGTTTATGGAATATGCTCGCAATGCTGTGCGTATGGGCGCCTTGATGAAGCAGCGTGTGATTCATGTGTACACCCACGACTCAATCGGCCTAGGTGAAGACGGCCCAACCCATCAACCTGTTGAGCAATTAACGAGCTTACGTAGCACGCCGAATATGCACACTTGGCGACCTTGTGACGCTACTGAATCAGCGACTGCTTGGGTAGAAGCCTTAAAAGCTGACAGCACACCATCTGCGCTTATCTTTAGCCGTCAAACCCTACCTCATCAACAGCGTGACAGCGAGCAAGTGGCAAATATTGCTAAAGGTGGCTATGTGTTGGCAAAAGAACAGAGCGAACTGCAAGCCATTATCATCGCAACGGGTTCAGAGGTTGGTTTAGCGATGGACGCTTATCAAACGCTAAGCGAGCAAGGCATTGGTATCCGTGTTGTGTCAATGCCATGCGCTGAGGTGTTTACTGCTCAAAGCGCTGACTATCGTGAATCTGTATTGCCTGCTAATATCTTAGCGCGAGTTGCTGTTGAAGCGGCACATGTAGACTACTGGTATAAGTTTGTTGGTTTAGATGGTAGAGTCATTGGCATGACCACCTATGGAGAATCTGCACCAGCTGGCGAGCTTTATAAAGAATTTGGTATCACGGCTGATGCGGTAGTTGAAGCGGTAACAGATTTGGTTAAATAAACTGATTCAACTAAAGCATATATTAAAAAAAGAGTTGTTGGAGCAGTCTAGCAACTCTTTTTTTATGGTAAGTTCTGTTAATCTACATCAACCCTCCTTTTGTAAAGGAGGGAGCAATAAAGAATAAATTAAATGAATTTAAGTGATATTAACTAATATTTAAGAAAAAGCCTAAGCATAAATTTCTTCTAAGCGTAAACAAGATACCAAACGACCGTCCCATTCACGTAGTTCAGGTTCAACTTGGCTACATTGTTCAGTCGCATAGGGGCAACGCTTATGTAACGCACACCCTGACGGAATATTTAAAGGACTCGGTAACTCCCCTTCAAGTTTGATATTAATCTTCTCTTCAATCACACTTGGCGAGGCAGATAATAGCGCTTTGGTATAAGGGTGTTTTGGATCATTATAAATGGCATGTTTTTCGCCATGTTCAACGGCTTTACCCAAATACATAACCATTAAATCATCAGCAACATGGCGAACAACCGATAGGTTATGCGAGATAAACACATAAGCGGTTTTATACTCGTCTTGCAAGTCCATAAACAGGTTTAAAACTTGCGCTTGAATAGACACATCGAGTGCGGAAGTTGGCTCATCGGCAACCACAATTTTGGGGTTGAGCATCATGGCACGAGCCAATGCAATACGTTGCCTTTGACCGCCAGAGAACATATGTGGATAACGATTTGAATGTTCAGGACGTATCCCCACGTGCTTCATCATCGCTTCAACTTTTTCTTTCTTTTCAGCTTTAGATAATTTGGTATGAATTTCAAGCGGTTCAGCCAATTGAAAGCCAATAGTGTGCCTCGGGTTCAAGCTACTGTATGGGTTTTGAAAAACCATTTGAATCTCAGTGCGCAGTGCTTGTATCTGAGCTTTACTGTGCCCAGCTGTAGCAACACCATTGATATATAATTCGCCACTGGTCGGATCTTCAATCATGGTTAATTGACGGGCGAGTGTGGATTTACCACATCCAGACTCGCCGACAATGGCAAGTGTTTTTCCCGCTTGCAATTCAAATGAGACACCGTTTAAAGCTTTAACCAAGCCCTTACTTTTACCAATACCCATGGACACTGGATAGTGCTTTTGCAAATTGACTGCTTGCAAGACGACTTTTTCGTCACTGACAGTTTGTGTAGAATTTATCGTTGTATTATCCAAAGCTATACACTCCCAGCATCAGTTGGACGGGCTAATGGTTTCTTAATATCTATTGGTGTAGGCAGATCTGTTCTGATACAGCGTACCTTCCCATTTGGGGTGTTGAGAATGGGAGGCGGTACATCACATTCATCTGTTTTATAGGGGCAACGTGGAGATAGAAGGCAGCCTCTAGGGCGGTCATATTGACTCGGTACAACACCCGGTAAACTATTAAGACGTTTTTTGCCGATGGAAAGCTCTGGTATGGCTTTTAATAAAGCTTCGGTATAAGGATGCGCAGGTGTGCGGAAAATCTCAGGAACGGTGCTCGTTTCTACAACTTGTCCTGCATACATAACGGCAACATCTCTAGCATTTTCTGCTACTAAGCCTAAGTCATGGGTAATAAGTAACATTGCCATGTCTTTTTCTTTTTGCAGTTTGCTTAATAAATCCATAATTTGTGCTTGAACAGTCACATCTAAAGCCGTTGTTGGTTCATCAGCAATTAACAGCTTAGGTTCGCATGCCAAAGCCATCGCAATCATCACACGTTGACTCATTCCGCCAGACAGCTGATGAGGATAGACTTTCATACGGCTTTTTGCACCAGGGATTTCTACCAGCTCTAACAACTCAAGTATACGCTGCTTAATTGCATTACCCCGTAAGCCTAAATGAGTTTTTAACACCTCACCAATTTGCATCTCAACAGTAAAGCTGGGGTTTAGGCAACTCATGGCATTCTGAAAAATCATTGAGACTTCTTTGCCGATGATTTTTCTTTTATCTTTTGGTTTCATGGTTAATAAATCTTGGTCATTAAACTTCAAGGCGTTTGCTTTAACATCAGCATAATTGGGCAATAAACCCATCAGCGCTTTCATGGTCACTGACTTACCAGAGCCTGATTCGCCAACAACAGCCACTACCTCTCCATGTTTTACTTGTAGTGAAACATCATCTACTGCTTTAAAACCGGCTTTACCTTTACCAAACGTGACGGATAGGTTTTGAATGTCTAATAAGTATTCGCCATTTGAAGAGTTGGTTTGGCTGGCTAATTGATTTGAATTATTCATTAATTGCTCGCTCATTAGTCTGCCCCTAATTTACTTGTTTGAGTTTAGGATCTAGAGCGTCTCGTAGACCATCTCCCAACATATTGATTGATAAGGCAGAAAGGAAAATTGCTAAACCTGGCCAGATTGCAAGCCATACATTACTCTGAATATACTGTCTGGCTGTACCTAGCATAGCGCCCCATTCTGCGTCTGGTGGTTGAACACCAAATCCTAAGAAACCAATTGCACCTGCTTCAAGAATAGCATTAGAGAAGATCATGGTCGCTTGGACGATAAGTGGTGCCATACAATTAGGTAAAATAGTGACAAACAGAAGTCTTAATGTACTGGCACCCATAACTTTTGAAGCAATGTAATAATCACGTTTTAGTTCAACCATGGCTGTCGCACGGGTTAATCTAATAAAGGGCGGTGTGCAGATGAGTGCGATAGTAATAATGGTATTGGTCATGTTTGGACCAAGAATTGCTGCAATAATAATAGCCAATAATAAACCTGGGTAAGACATTAAAATATCATTAACTAGCATGACGCCTTTACCCCAAACTTTCGGCCAAAAAGCAGCAGTTAGACCAAGCGTAATACCTGCGACCATAGCCATTGACGTTGCCACTAAACCAATGAAGAGTGAATAACGTGCGCCATGCATAATACGAGATAAAGTGTCACGACCAGCATCATCGGTACCTAATACAAATTCGGATTTACCTCCCTCCATAAATGCAGGCGGTAATTGCTCCATGCCTGTATATAATTTAAATGGATCGTGCGGTGCAATCATCGGTGCTGCAAAAGCAACCAATACCATCGCAAGTAGAATAATTAATCCTAAAACTGCGCCTTTATTACGTGTAAAAGAGCTTATAAATACGCTGATAGAAGAGGGCGGCGTAGGTAGGGTGTCATCAATTAAAAGCTTATCCGCATTCTTATTTAAAGTTGTCATTTAAAATATCCTTTTACTGATTACGAATGCGTGGATTGATGACACCGTAAAGTATATCAACACATAAGCTTACGAAAATAAGAGCGGTTGCTACTAATAAGATGCCATTTTGCACAATAGGGTAGTCTCTTGTGTGGAATCCATCGAGTAACCAGTTGCCTACACCCGGCCAACTAAAGATGGTCTCTGTCAGGATGGCACCAGCTAATAAGGTTGCCATTTGTAAACCCACAACAGTTATCACAGTAATCAGGGCATTACGCATAACGTGAATTAAAATAACACGTTTTGGCGATAGACCTTTTGCGCGTGCCGTTTGTACATAGTCTTCATCTAACACTTCTAACATTGCAGATCGCGTCATACGTGCAATCATCGCTAAAGGAATTGTAGATAGAGCAGCGGAGGGCAAAATGAAGTGTTTGACGACATCCCAAAATGCACCGGGTTGACCTGAAGTCAATGATCCTAAAAGCCAAGAGCCATAAAGGGGTTCAACGTCTAGAAATTTAGCGACGGAAATAACCCCTGATACAGGTAGCAGACCTAAATAATGCGCAAAAATACCGGTTAAAATTGGTCCAAGTAAATAAATGGGCATTGAATAACCCGCTAAAGCTCCAGACATCAACGTATAATCTAGCCATGTACCCCGTTTTAAAGCTGCTATAATCCCTAAACTAATACCAACAATGCTGGCAATAGTAATGGCACACAGAGCCAACTCTACAGTAGGTACAAAGTGAATCCAGAAATCCTCAATTACGGGTGTTCGTGTCCTAAAAGAAGTACCAAATTTACCTTGTAAAATACCTGATAAATAATCCCAGTATTGAGCCAATAAAGGTTTATTTAAACCCAAACGTTCAAGGGCCTGAGCATGCATCTCAGGGTCAACCATACGTTCGCCCATCATTACTTCAACGGCATCACCTGGTACTAGGCGAATTAAAGTAAATGTGGATAGAGTCAGGCCGATATAAACGGGAATAAGCACCATTATTCGGCGGAGAATATACATCAACATGATACGTACTCAGTATGAATAAGTTTGAAAAAGTATAAAAATAAATATTACGATTTGGTTAAAATCGTATAGTGGTTTTAATATGATTTGAGATAGTATGAAAATAAAACCACCCTATCCGTTGATTAACAGATAGGGTGGTTGTTAATAAATTACTCTACGTCGACACCATCAAAACGAACAGCGCCGAATGGGCTTGTCTTGAAGTTTTTAACATTAGGTGTCGTCAGCACATGAGTGACTGAGTGAGCAATGGTTGTCCATGGTAGCTCTTGTTTAAATATAATCTGTGCTTCTTCATACTTATTAGTACGTTCCGCTTGATCAGTTACCTGACGAGCCTCTGTTACTAATTTATCAAAGTCTGGATGACACCAACGAGCATAGTTATTACCATCAACTGCTGCACATGACAATAAAGTACCTAACCAGTTATCTGGATCACCATTATCTCCTGTCCAACCTGCAAAGATCACATCTGCTTCACCAGATTTAGCACGGTTTAAGTACTCGCCCCATTCATAAGTCACAAGGTTTGCTTTAACACCGGCTTTCGCCCAATCAGCCTGAACCATTTCGGCCATTAACTTAGCATTTGGGTTATAAGGGCGTTGAACTGGCATGTACCATAAATCAACTTCTAGGTTTTCCGCACCCGCTTCTTTTAACAATGCTTTGGCCTTTTCAACGTCCATTGGCGCGTCTTCTAAGCCTTCTTTGTAGCTCCACTGTGTTGGAGGCATTGGGTTAGTAGCTTTAATACCAGCACCTTGATATACGGCATTGATAATAGCGTCTTTATTAATAGCCATATCAAGTGCTTGACGTACTTTCAAGTCTTTAAGCTGAGCATGCTCAACATTGTAGCCTAAATAGCCAACGTTAAATCCTGGTTTCTCTAAGATTTCAACTTTACCTGACTTTTTAACAGATTCCACTTCTGCTGGTTTTGGATACGTTGATACATGACACTCGCCCGCTTGAACCTTTTGAGCTCGAACAGCTGAATCTTTAGTGATAGCAAAGACTAAGTTATCAATATGAACGTTATCTTTATCCCAGTAATCAGGGTTCTTTTTAAAGCGGATTTGCGAATCTTTTTGATACTTATCAAAAACAAACGGACCTGTGCCAATGGGCTTCATGTTGTAGTCAGCTGCATTACCATCTTCCACAAGCTTTTCCGCATATTCAGCAGAACCGATATAAGCAAATGCCATGGCAAGGTTTTGTAAGAAAGGAGCATTTACTTCGGTTAAAGTAACTTTAACGGTGTGGTCATCAACCTTTTCAACATTTTCAACAATATCAGGAAGCTCCATACCAACAGCATATGGGAATTCGGCTGGATATTCTTTATTGAAACTATAGTCAGGGTCTGTTAAACGTTTTAGAGCGAACACTACGTCATCAGCATTGAAATCACGAGTTGGGGTAAAATATTCTGTAGTACCAAACTTAACGCCTTTACGTAAGTTAAAAGTATAGGTTTTTTGATCGTCGCTAATTTCCCAGCTTTCAGCTAGCGCAGGAACAACCTCAGTAGAGTCACGTTTAAACTGTACCAAACCGTTGTAAACTGTGTGTGCAGAGGCATCGAAATCGGTGCCAGCAGTAAACTGGGCAGGATCAAACCCAGCTGGGCTACCTTCAGAGCAGTAAATTAAAGTTTTCTGTGCAGACTTATCTTCAGCTAAGCCTTCTGATGCAGTAGTATTGTTACCACCACAAGCGGTAAACCCTAAAGTCAATGCTGTAGCAAGTAGACTGAGCTCAAGGAGAGGTTTTTTATTTGTTGAGTGTTGCATGATTACATCCTGTATTAGATGGATAGTTAGAGTTTAGGGATTAATAATGAACATTTATTTAAACTCTATTTTTGTGGTATTTAGCCTCAAACCCATTCGAAATGAGTGCTAAGTTCAATAAATATACTATGTTACGCTTATTTTACGCAACATTTAATAAAAGTAAAATTAACGTGATTGAAATGTATTTATGTTATATAGATTTGATATAAGGGCTTAACAAGAATGTAACAATGTAATGACTGTAGCGTTCATTCTTTTAATAACCAATAATGAGTTTTATAAAAATTTAAAACTTTCCTTTTAAATTTAATATCTTATCTGTCTTATTTATTATATTGACAGACATCGGAATAAACAATAAATCGTTTACCTTCGGGTATCTCTAAAGAAAAGCTAGCGCCGCGACCCTCTACCACGTCAATGGTTAAATCAGTATGTTGCCAAAGCTTATGCTGTGCGACGCCCATATAAAAAGGAAAACCTCCTATGTGACCAACAAGTACATCTTGATCGCCAACCTTAAATTCACCTAGGGTAAAGCACATAGGCGAGCTGCCATCACAGCAGCCGCCTGATAAGTGAAACATCAGATCCCCATGTTTGGCTTTTAAAAGGGAAATTAACTTTAAGCATGCGCCTGTTGCTTTAACTTTCATAAAAGTTCCTTTTTGAGCTAACAGATTTTGGCTAGGTAGATTTATTGTTTAACTACCATCATGAAAAAGCCAGCACAAAAAATATATTACCTCAGTCTATGTTACCTAGTTAGAGTTAGGCCACATAGATTGATGAATAGGTTACTTAACCGTCAATAATGAATTCTATACAGCCCTTAAAACTCATTAAAAAGTAAAGTAACTTTGATAACTTAAGTTTGATAGCATTTAGTGATTTAGAAGAATCCCATCGCATTTTTGCCATAAGAGACCAGCATATTTTTAGTCTGCTGGTAATGTTCTAGCATCATCAAATGGTTTTCTCGGCCGATACCAGATTGTTTGTATCCACCAAATGCAGCATGAGCAGGATAAAGATGATAGCAGTTTGTCCATACACGGCCAGCCTGTATGCCCCGACCAAATCGATATGCTTTATGCACATCACGTGTCCAGATACCAGCGCCTAAGCCATATAATGTGTCATTGGCGATAGTCATGGCTTCATCATCATCTTTAAACTTGGTGACACAAAGGACAGGGCCAAAAATTTCTTCTTGGAAGATACGCATGTCATTAGTACCTTCAAAGACAGTAGGCTGAATATAATATCCACCTTCAAGATTCCCTTCACCTTTACGCGCTTCTCCACCCGCTAACACTTTTGCCCCTTCTTTTTTTCCAATATCAAGATAGGAAGTAATTTTTGCAAATTGGTCTGAGCTAGCTTGAGCACCAATCATAGTGTCTGTATCGAGTGGATTACCCATTTTAATAGCATTGACGCGCTCAATACAACGTTTGATAAATTCGTCATAAATGCTTTCATGCACTAAAGCTCGTGAAGGACAGGTACATACTTCACCTTGGTTAAGTGCAAACATTACGAAACCTTCAATGGCCTTATCTAAAAACTCATCGTCCTCAGCCATCACATCAGCAAAGAAGATATTTGGACTCTTACCACCAAGCTCTAAGGTAACTGGAATGATATTTTCACTTGCATATTGCATGATTAATCGGCCAGTAGTGGTCTCACCGGTAAACGCCACTTTGTTAATGCGTGGATTTGAAGCGAGTGGTTTACCTGCTTCAACGCCAAAGCCATTAACAACATTTATAACGCCTTTTGGCAGTATTTCTGCAATATTTATAGTCTCAAATAAATATAAAATAGATGCTGGTGTTTGCTCAGCTGGCTTGAGGATAACACAGTTACCGGCAGCCAGAGCAGGGGCAATTTTCCAAATTGCCATGAGAATAGGGAAGTTCCAAGGGATAATTTGACCGACAACACCTAGCGGCTCATGAAAGTGATAAGCCACTGTGTCATCGTCAATTTGACTGATACCACCTTCTTGAGCGCGTATGGCACTGGCAAAGTAGCGGATTTGATCTATCGCTAGCGGAATATCCGCTATTAAGGTTTCACGTACAGGTTTGCCGTTCTCGTAACATTCTGCAATAGCAATGTTTTCAAGGTTGGCTTCCATTTTATCTGCTATTTTAAGTAGGAGATTAGCGCGTTCAGTCACACCTGTTTTTGCCCAGGCCTCTTTAGCAGCATGAGCAGCATCTAATGCTTTTTCAATATCATCACTAGTTGAACGAGCTACTTTACAAATAACTTTTCCATCAACTGGGCTGGTGTTTTCAAAATACTCCCCATTGGTTGGTGCAACCCACTCGCCATTGATAAAGTTATCGTATTTTTCTCGAAATTTGACTGGGCTACTTTCTGTATTAGGGAATTGGTATAGCATGTGAGACACTCCTTGTTTATGCTCATTGATAGAATTCAATAAAGCCGCAAAAATCCTTTGCGTGCAGGTCAATCGTACTCACATTTAACCGATACTTAAAGTTCCATTTTGTTGGGGATATCAAGCAATCTATAACAAATATTTATATATAGTATAACTTTAAGTATTAGTTGTAGACAGTGTCAATTTAGCAGAGATTTTGAGTGGTATATTAAGAGAGTATTGATTGATAAAATACTTCAAGTTTATCTAAATAAGCTAGAAGACATATGATTAAATACATAAAGACTATTTAATCGTATAAAAAACAAAATATAGATTTTAAGTTACATTTGTAAATAGGGATAATAATCCCAGCTACAATGGTTACTAAACGTTTAAATAAGCAAAGAATGTTGGATTTACTGATATCCTATACATCAATGATAAATTGCCATTCACTGAGTTTATTTACCCCAAATCTTTTTGTACTTAGCCATTAAATCCTCTTCATTTTCAACCCGGTCCTCATCCTTAATAATGCAGTCAATCGGGCATACTTTGTCACAAGTAGGTTCATCATAAAAACCGATGCACTCGGTACATAAGTCTGGATCGATGACATAGGTTTTCTGTACCTTTTGATCATAACTAATAGCATCATTGGGACACTCGGGTTCACAGATGTCACAATTGATGCAGTCTGAGGTAATTTTTAATGCCATGTTGTCCTTCTTATTGCTTCTTTATAGGAGTAGGAGGCTTAAAATAATAACAGTCTAAAACAATAGGACTCGAGATAGTAGCTCAAATTTTGCTGTTATTGAAGACCCATAACATATCAATTACTGTCAATGAGGATGCGCCCTAATACTCATGTAACAGCCAGCCGCTTACAAATGCAAAATACTCTCTAAACCACGCATTATATCTTATGGATAGAGGAGTGGGACTGGCTACCATAACCGGTTGTTCAAAGCCTTGATGTTTGGCAATGGCTTTAGAACGAATGATATGAAAGTCGCTAGTGACTATGGCAATAGGGTCACATAAGCTAATGCTGTGTTTATTTAATAAGGGAACGCTGAAAGAAAAATTTTCTTCAGTGCTGGTGCTATTCCCTTCAACGACCACGTTAGATAGCGGTATATTATGAGCTTTATGTAAGTAATTTGCCATTATTTGCCCTGAGCTCAAGTGATCCTTAAAACCTTTACCACCACTGGTAATTACCAATGCTTTTGGCTGGTTTTTTATGACTGACACTGCGGTATCTAAGCGCATAGCAAGTAGGGGCGAAGGTTTATTATCTTTAGTGCCAGCACCTAATACCATAATAGCGTCAACGTTAGGGATTACATGCTGTGATTGCTTAATCTGTTGTTGCAGTGAGAAAGCAAAAATTATAAAACTGATAAACCATAGGAGAAAAGCAGTCCACGACCCGTACCAAATCCAGTTGAGCCAGTCATTACTTGAAAACAGCTGACGCACTCTTTGCCATAATAAGCCATGGACGACAAAAGCCACACCGATCAAAAAGGGAGCAACTGTTCCGAAATTAATACTGCCACCGGATATTAGTATCACGCAGTCAACAATCAGTATAAAACCGACAACTGCCAATGTAAGACGACATAATGTCAGTATCTTGATCATAAGTTAAAGTGGGTTATGTGAAGATCGGTTTTTTAACATTTTTCATAATTAAGGCAAGCTTCAGCATATCATCATCAATGTCTTTAAATGGGTTGTTTATTAATGCAAACCAACCAGAACCAAGAGCTGCTTCAATTGGGTTACCTTTTTTATCCCACATTTGCTCCAATTCATAGGTCAAATTTCCCACTGGGGTCATGATTTCAACGGTATCGCCCACCTCTACTTTGTTTTTGATTTCCAGTAAAAGTTTGCCATCAGCAATGTCCATCACTTCGGCAACAAATTGTTGATGATCAGTTTTTGATGAGCCGTACTCATAATTCTGGTAGTCACTATGCACATGACGACGTAAAAAACCTTCGGTATAACCACGGTTTGCAAGGCCATCTAACGCACTAATTAAAGACTCATCAAAAGGTTTACCAGCAACGGCATCATCGATGGCTTGACGATATACTTGAGCGGTACGAGCCACATAATAATGTGATTTGGTACGGCCCTCGATTTTAAGAGAATGGACGCCAAGTTTGGTTAATTCAGGTACCAACTCTACTGCTCGTAAATCTTTAGAGTTCATGATGTAAGTACCATGCTCATCTTCATACATGGCCATCAGTTCACCAGGACGGCTGGCTTCTTCTAATAACACGACTTCATCGCTGGGAGCTTGAACGTAGTTATCGCCCATGACTTCATCGCCATTTAAGTTAATCGTGTCGATTTTTGTATCATTTGAGGATTCATTTTGATTATCGAGCTGGTTTTCAAGCGACTTCGGATCAAAGGTTTCAGGCGCTTTGATAGGAACAATATCCCCCGCTTCATTTTCTTCCGCTTTATAGGTAGTGTATTTCCATCGGCAAGCATTGGTGCAAGTACCTTGGTTGGCATCACGTTTATTAATATAACCGGATAGCAAGCATCGTCCTGAATATGCCATACATAATGCGCCATGTACGAATACTTCAATTTGCATCTCTGGTACTTCTTCAATGATTTGACCAATCTCTTTAATAGACAATTCACGAGATAAAATAACTCTCCTAACACCCATTTGGTGCCAGAATTTGACCGTCGCCCAGTTGACGGCGTTGGCTTGGACTGATAAATGAATCTCAACATCAGGAAAAGCCTCACGCACCATCATAATCATGCCAGCGTCAGACATAATAAGGGCATCTGGATTCATTTCGACCACAGGACGAATATCTTCAATAAAGGTTTTAAGTTTGGCGTTATGGGCTTGAATGTTAACCACCACATAAAACTTTTTACCTAAGCGGTGTGCGTATTCAATACCACGGCGTAAATTATCTTCATCAAAATCATTATTGCGCACTCTTAAACTATAGCGGGCTTGTCCTGCATATACAGCATCGGCACCGTAAGCAAAAGCATACTGCATATTTCTAAAAGTACCAGCTGGGCACAATAACTCAGGTACATGGATTGAAGAGGATGAAGGTTTGGGTTGACTCATGAACGTGTCTGCCTATTATTTAGACTAAATTAAAGATTTAAAAGGTTGCAACTTAGTGTATTAAAAGTTGGCTGCTAAGCGTAGCTGTCTATAAATACGGCTATTATAAAGGAAGTTACCCAGTCATGAAATAAACCCAACGAAATTAGTCGGATTTATTTTGATGCAGATTTTTTTGTTCTTCGTAATATCAAGGTTCTTCATATCGTAAGTTAAGTAACGTATAAGCAGTGGCTGTTTTGAACACAGCCACCCTTTAACTAACTATTTTATAGTAGAGGATGGATTCTGTTAATTTGAAGATATAAGGCACTCTAAAATTAGTGCATTTAACTATTATGTAAAAATAAATATTATGTAAAAGTAAAATTTATAAAAAAATAGACGTCTTAATAGTCAATTCTGGAGAGCTATAACATAATTTCACATAATCCTACTACTTTAATGTTGAACATTTTTTATCAATAACATTTAATCTAATAGCAAGACATTTTTAATATTAGTTTAATTAGCAGCTCTAAATGACACATTCTAACAGTTATTAAAATAAACTATTAAAATCAACCAGTAATTAAGGGGTTACATATGCCTAATAATCAGTCATTAAATAATAAAGATGAGAAAATTCTAAATCGTCGTGACGATGTTAACTTTAAAGAGCATGATATTGACGATGTGCCTTCTGTAGATAGATCAGGCAATAACAAGGAAGCAAGTGAGCAGTCTCCTGACGACCGAAAATATAAGCCAGATATAGATGGACCTCAACAAGTCTCTCAAGAGACAGATGACATTTATGTCGATCCTCGTGCTAATAAAGATCTACCACCAGCAGGCAAAAGAGTTGATGAACTGAGTGCTTTTGATTTAAGCAAAGAGTCGAATAAGTAAGACGTTTAAAGCAGCTATATTGACTGACTGCCTAAGTAAGTAATAAGCCTTCTTATGCAGTCTCTATATGTTATTTATATATGAAAACCATACCTATTTACTAACTGTGTTTTTCATAATGTTATTGGAAAAAATTATGAATAAGCATAATCGATCAAAAAATAGCGCTCTAAAAAACAACCCTGTCAAAAAGATAGCAAGGCACGATTATGAGGCATTAGCAAAAAATGCCAACCTACGCTATGTAAGTGATGAAGATCCAGGCTATAGCAGAGTTAAGTGGGGTAAGGGGTTTTCATATAAAGACCCTGAAGGGAAAACTGTAAAATGTAAAAAGCTACGCAATCGTTTTAAGGCACTTGTCATACCGCCTATGTGGTCTGATGTTTGGATATGTCAGTATACTGATGGACATATACAGTGTACTGGAAGAGATGAAAGAGGACGTAAGCAGTACCTATACCATGAGCAATGGAACAAGGTTCGCGATCAAGCCAAATATGATTCAGTAATAGAATTTGGCGAGGTTTTACCTGCTCTGAGAGAGCAAGTAGAAAAAGATTTAAGCTCAAAGGAGCTTAGCCGAACTAACGTGATTGCTGCTGTGATCAAATTGCTTGAAACAACACTAATTAGGATTGGTAATAGCCGTTATGCTAAGCATAATAAAAGTTATGGCTTGAGCACATTAAGAAGTCGGCATATTAGTGAAACAGAAGAGGGTCTTGCGTTCGATTTTGTCGGTAAAAGCGCTAAAGAGCATCATGTGGAATTTCAGGATAAACGCATAGTCGATATTGTTCGTGCCTGTTCTGAATTACCAGGTTATCGTATATTTAAGTATATAGATAACGATGGTCATAAACAATTGGTTGAAAGTCAGGATATTAATGACTACTTAAGAGCGCACACGGGCATGGAATATAGTGCAAAAGACTTTAGGACTTGGATGGCATCAGTCCTTGCCGCTAAGTACTTATTTGAACACTCAGATGATAGCACTAAAAATAGCGACGCAAACAGCGCTGAAAATAAGCAGATGCGTGAGCAGTGTATCGTTGATATGGTTAAGTATGTCGCCCAAGAACTCGGTAATACCCCTTCAGTTTGTCGGGCATCCTACATACATCCTAAGATTATTGAATACTTTTTAAATGGTCAGTTTATGACACTATATAAGCAGGGTAGACGGGGCCGTACTCGGCGCTACCAACAGCTTGAAGAAAAGGCGTTGCTTATCCTCCTTAAAAGTCAATAAGCAACACTTAGGTCAAATGGGTTATTTATAATAAATATGTTGCGCCTCAAAAATAAAGCTTTACATAAGCAACCGCTAATTTAGATTTTGATCGCATTCATAGGTAGTGTATTTAGCAAATTTCTGCTTAATGCAGCTTATATATAGTCTGTATATATAGGCTGTATGTTTAATTCACTTCCCATACACTAAATGACAATATACTACTTATCCTAAGTAAATGACCTAATATCGCTATTTAATGAACTCTCAATTATCGATAAATGTATGCAAATATTACTAAGTTGCGATAAGTAACAGTGTTACGTTTTAATAGGTGTTTGCTTACATCTGCTAACGTAAGATTACCCGAGTTGACATTTTGATACCGAGTAACTATACGAATATTTTTTTAGGCTTGGTAATGTATCTACCAAGTTGTTAGACATATTGGCTATGAAATTTTAGTGGCACGATGATAACTTTTATTTATATTTATTTTCTTAATCTAAAATTTAATCATCAATTTAGAAAATTATAGCTCAATAACATCTGATATTTAATTATATTAAGATAGTTTAATAGACTTATGTCTCACTTCAGCAAATTTGAGGCACCATATTTCATAACGGCGAATGTCGATTTTGAGGCACAGACTTGATATTACATTCGTTTCATTTATTAAAACAAAAATATCTATAACCCTATTAATAATTAAGGAATAATTATGAGTGATTTAATCCGTTTAAAAGACATTCAAGATACCCAACGTGAGCTTATTGGTGACGATTACTATGATCCAACTGGAAAAACTGCCTTTGCAACTGGTAATGAAAAAGTTGGTAAGGTAGAGGGCGCATTAGTAGAGAGCGTTTCTGGTCTAATTCGTTACTTAATTGTGGACGTAGGAGGTTGGTTTAATACGAAACAAGTATTGGTACCTGCTGGTTTAGCTCGTATTGTGGGCGACGATATCTATTTTGATAGCTTAACTAAAGATCAAGTCGATGCAATGGAAGAGTATGACAACGATTACAGATACACTTTTGATGAGCAATATGATAAAGATCGTGCTTTATTTGCTTCAGAAACTCTTCCTGAGAATCAACGGTTAGAAGTTAATGACGATTTTTACAAAGCCCCTTCAACACTTGAATTACTGGAAGAACGCCTTACTGTTAATAAAGACCGTATAGTCGCTGGTTTAGTAAGTGTAGGTAAGCATGTTGTTACTGAAGATCGCAAAGTTGATGTTGAGCTTGAAGAAGAGCATGCTCATATTGAACGTACTAATGTTGACCGCCGTGTTGACCGTAAAATTGGTGATGACCTAGGTGCTGACACGATTGAAGTTGAGCTAGAAGCGGAAAGAGCGCGTGTTGGTAAAGAGACTTATGTCACTGAAGAAGTGCGCGTAGGTAAGACTACTGAAGTCCATACCGAAACCGTTCATGAGACTATCAAACGCGAAGAGTTAGATGTAGATGGCGATGGCAATATTATTAACCGTGAAGGTCAAGTAATAAATCCAGAAGGTATAACTGCTGACGATGTACGCGCAGTACGGGGTAGATAACTTTTAATTTAATGACTGGTAATTTAGCGACTAGTAATTTAATGACTGGTTGCTAATGTGAGCTTATTTATCTGGTTGACACCAAAGTTATTTAATTATGTTATCTAATAATAAATAATATGTGGTGTGCTAATAAGTCATTTATCAGTCAGTCATTTATCAGTCAGTTATTTAGAATCAGTTATTTAAAGAAGTTATTTATTATCTGCTTTTCTTATATCAGGAGCCAGAGTTATCTCTGGCTTTTTTTGTGAAATTATTATGATAAATATATATATAAATCTTTAGACAGCATTACTAATTTACAGTACTACTAATGTTACGGTACTGCATTAATCTATACTATTTAATATTAATAAGGATATAGACTATGAAAGAGGACAATAACATCCTTAATGACAGTAGTTCAGGAAAAATTGAGTTATTAGAAGAAAGAGCTATCGTTAGTAAGGACCAGCATCCGACATCAAGAGTTATTGTGAGTAAGCAACTAAGAACAAAGACCGTCAATGTCCCAGTTGAACTAACTGAGGAAGTCCTAATTGTGGACGCTAAATATAAAGATCAAGACGTTAAAAACTATTTAGAGAAGAGTGTCGATAACAACGATATAATAACTTATTTAGAACCCATGCTATCTGTTAAACCCCAACTGACGATTAATGGTAGCACTGTGTCTTTTGATAATGGTCCAATTGAAATTGTTTTGAGTCGCGAAACGGCTACCGTGCAAAAGCAAACGTATGCAGTTGAAGACATTGCAATTTCAAAGAGCGTTCATACTCATAAGGAGACCATTAGTATCGACCTTAAATATGAAGAGTTAGACGTTACTGAGAATAGTGCTTTAAAAGATGACGAGGTTAAAAGGTAATTAATATAAATGCTATAACTTAATTCAAATAATTGTTCATCAATTAATCTAACACGCTTATTATTTACACTTAAACTTATCACAAGTTATATTTGGTAAATTTTATGGAGCGATAATAAGAGTGACGTACTTTTTTACTTATATTTATAACCTAATAAAACAGTTTTAATATTTGATTCGTTTAATATACTAAATAAGCGTCCAGCATTGCTTCTAATACGGTACGCTTATTTTGATAAGCCCAGAATAATATTTATTAACATTCAACTAGCATTTAATTAGCAAGGATTCAATGATTATGAAACATGATATCGATCATAATGACCCAGCCAAAAACATGAACCCAAAAGTGGGTAATGGCGGCGAACCTCAATTTCAAGCAGGAAATGATGCGCCTAATCTTACCACCCAACAAGGTGTGATAATCTCGGATAATCAAAATTCACTAAAAGCAGGTCCTCGCGGTCCTTCTTTGTTAGAAGATTTTGTATTGCGTGAAAAAATCACTCACTTTGACCATGAGCGTATTCCTGAGCGTATTGTCCATGCACGCGGTACTGGTGCTCATGGTTATTTTGAATTAACTGAATCTTTAGAAGAATATACCACTGCAAAAATATTGACTGAAACAGGCAAGCAGACACCGTTGTTTACCCGTTTTTCAACAGTAGCGGGTAACAAAGGCTCAAAAGATACGCCACGTGATGTTCGGGGTTTCGCTGTTAAAATTTATACTGAAGAAGGTAACTGGGATATTGTTGGTAACAATATGCCTGTTTTCTTTATTCAGGATGCTATGAAGTTTCCAGATCTCATTCATGCGGTAAAACCTGAGCCTGATCGTGGTTTCCCACAAGCCGCATCAGCCCATGATACTTTTTGGGACTTTGTATCACTAAGCCCAGAAACATTGCATAACGTCATGTGGCTAATGAGTGATCGTGCAATTCCGCGTAGCTTACGCATGATGGAAGGTTTCGGTATTCATACTTACCGCCTACTTAATAAAGAAGGTAAAAGTACATTTGTACGTTTCCATTGGAAGCCAGTCCTAGGTGTGCAGTCACTGACATGGGATGAAGCCGTTAAGATTTCAGGCGCTGATCCTGATTATAACCGCCGTGATTTATTTGAATCGATCGAAATGGGTGATTATCCTGAATGGGAGTTTGGTGTCCAGTTATTTACCGAAGAAGAAGCCAATGAATTCCCATTTGACCATTTAGATGCAACTAAGCTTATTCCTGAGGAATTAGTACCGGTTAAGACGGTTGGTAAAATGGTATTAAACCGTTATCCTGACAACTTCTTTGCTGAAACTGAGCAAGTGGCATTCTGTCCATCGCATATCCCACCAGGTATTGATTTTAGTAATGATCCACTATTGCAAGGTCGTTTATTTAGTTATTTAGATACTCAGTTATCTCGTCTTGGTTCACCCAACTTTGCTCAAATTCCTATTAACGCGCCTAAATGTCCGTTTGCCAATATGCAGCAAGATGGTCATATGCAAATGCAGGTACCAAAAGGTCGCGTTATGTATGAACCACAGAGCTTAGATTCAAGTAAGCCTCGTGCTAACTTTGATGAAGGTTTCAAGTCATTTGCTGAACAGTTAGATGATGGGGTTAAAGGTCGTGTCCGTGCAGAAAGCTTTGCCGATCACTATAGCCAGCCACGTATGTTTTACCGCAGCCAAACGCCTGCAGAGCAAGCGCATATAGCGTCAGCCTTTGCTTTTGAATTAGGTAAAGTGGATACAGCCCATGTGCGTACTCGTACATTAGGCCATTTGATTAATATCGATAAAGACTTAGCAGATCGTGTGGCGAATGCTCTAGGTATGGAGCTACCTGAAGCACCAGAGCCAGGGGCGCCAATTATTGATATGCCAAATTCTCCCGCTGTTCAAACCATCGGTTTAAGCCCAAAAACCTTAAAAGGCCGTCAAGTCGGTATATTAGTGGGTAAAGGCTCAAAGCGTGAGACGATTGAGAAGTTTGAGAATGCCGTTAATGCGGCGGGTGGTAGCGTTAAAATCGTCGCGCCTAGCAAAGAGGCGTTACTTGATGATGGTACTCGTGTCCAAAGCGATGAACGTATCGCTGGTGCGCCATCAGTTCTATTTGATGCAGTAGTGAGTATTATTATGCCTGATGTGGCTAAGAAGCTTGCTAAGCAGGGCCCAGCGCTAGATTGGTTCACCGATGCATACAATCACTGCAAAGCCATCGCTTATTGCCCAGCAACGGAAGAGCATATCTTAAGCAAACTGCCGATTGAGAAAGATGAGTTTGTAACCCCACTTGATGACGTAGATGGCTTTATTGAAAATGCCAAATCTCGTCTGTGGTCTCGTGAAGGTTAATTGTAATGAATCGTAGGCTAGGCCAATTTCGTTTAGGCAAGTGCTTAGCTTAAAAGATTTGATAGTTATTAAAATTACCATATTTTTGTATTCAGTCGTTTCAAAAGTTAAGGTCATATCAAACTAAGTTTGGTATGACCTATTTTATGACATTTTAATAAGAATCTATTTATCTAATATCTTTAATCAACCCATATATTAAATTAACCAGCATTGCTAAGCTGGTTAAAATGTAATTGATTAAATTAAATCAGCATCAGTTAAGTTCAATACCTCTTTAATATGATTTAACATAGATAACGTTCTTGAATTGAGATCTTCTTTTTTATTGCCGATAACATGAAGAACTAGTTTATATGCCTCAATTCGTTTGGATTTAGTTTTTATGAGAGATTTAATCGACTCAATGGCCTCATCTTCTGCAAATCTAACAATCAATGTCTGGTCTTCAATCATTTCTGACAACTCGGTGCTTGGTAAGTTGTTAAATGGCTTTTGATGAGTAACAACTTCTGTCAATCGTAATAGTTGGTTTCGGTCAATATTATTATCAGCGACGATATTACTCAAAATGAGCATGCGAATAACCCCTTCAGCATACCCTCCTTGATTGATCTTACTGAGTGCTTCTTTTACTTTAGGTAAATCGCTAAGAGCATCTTTGCTTATAAGACGTCTTGATCTTTCTTTGTTACCGTACTCACGTAACCAAGGCATTGACCAAATACCATAAAACATGCTCTCAGTCATCATGTTTTGCAAATTACCCCAAAAGTCCAATGTCATATTCATACTGTCCATAAACATCTTCTCAACTTGCAAGAAGATATTGTCTTGGGCAATCGGTTCTACAGCAGGAAGTTTGACATAACCATAATCTATAAAAGAGAAGTTTCTGTCTTGTTCTTGTTGTTCATTTTTAACATTAGAATGACTAGTATTATTATGGTCTTTTTCATTTTTTCTAGCTGAAGGGTTATAATTAGAGTTATTTAATTCAGCCTGAGTAATGACTTTACTAAAATTACTGGCCGCTAGAGCTAATGGATTTCTGCTCGTCCAAATACCTCTTTGTAAACGAAGAGGGTGCATGGCTCGTAACACTTGAGCAGATGTTTCATTACTCATGGCTTTAATCAGAGGACGTAAACTTTGCTCGTATAATTGAGTTTGAGCTTTAGAGGATCTATGAACGGCTTTAAACATTTCTTCGTCTGTACGGCACTCACCAATGGCCTGATTTAAGTCATTAAAGGTACGACGGGCTAAGTCAACTGAGAAAGTTTTATCATAACCTTTGCCCTCAACATTCTCTATTACCATTTCATAGAGACCAGGCGGTAAAAGTTCAATTTTATCAATAATAGATGCGATGCCTTCATGTTCACGATTGGCTATTTTAGAGCTAACAAAAATTCCCAAATGCCCAACCTGCTCATGAATCATATAGATAATACGTTGCCCACAAATCTCAACTTCTTTTTCATCGGTATATGCATCTAAAATCCAAGAGAGCGCTTGAGGAGGCGGGGTAATATCATCACCATGAGACGCGAATACAATAATTGGGGCTTGAACATTACGTAAATCGATGTTGACGCCTTTTTCTAACTGAGCTGTATTACGCGCGATTCGGTTGCCAATGAAAATATTTTCAACAATCCAGCGTATTTCTTCTTCATTCATTAAGAAAAAGCCACCCCACCAACGTTCAAAGTCTAAAAATCGTTGACGGTTGGCTAGTGGATTCTTGTATAAGTCGTAATATTTACCAATATAGTTGCGGTATGGGTTCATTTTTTCAAAATTATCAACCAGCCATGCCCCATCAAACAGTCCGTTAGTGATGTCTGCACTCATCATAGACAGCCATGTGCCACCGTTAACGCCTGCTTTATAACGCATAGGGTTAATACCTACCTCGCCACTCCAAGCAGAGACAGGTGCACCATTCATTACGATAGGCCCTTTAACATTAGGGTTGGTTGCAGCTAAAATAAGTGCAGCCCATCCACCTTGACAATTGCCTACGATGACAGGAGGCTCTGAATTGGGGTGTCTGTTTTCAACTTCACGAACAAACTTTGCTTCGGCATAAGTCACGTCAGCAATGGTTTGTCCTGGTTCTGGTAAACGCTTAAAAGCCACAAAATAGACCGGTAGACCATTTTTTAAGGCAACACCAACTTGGCTTTCTGGCTTAAATCCGCCGATACCAGCACCATGACCTGCTCTTGGGTCAATAATTATATAAGGGCGATTATTTTCATTGGTTTCGATACCCTCAGGTGCTTTAATTTTTAGTAGCACATAATTACTTGGGCGATCAAAATGGCTTGCATCTAATATAATCTCATAATCATAGTCTAAAACAGGTGGGCAACCAGCACGTTCGTGTTCTATGAAGATATCTCCACGTTCTTTCAGTACGTCAGCCGTTTGAAGTAGGCGTTTTGTACTGTCTGTGCTATAGCTTAACCACTGTTGCCAAAATGCGTACGGTGTATTAACCTTAGCAAAGCTGTCTTTAATATTTTTACCATCTTTTTGTAAGTCTCCAACATTCTTCTTAATTCGATCATAGTTTTGCTGTTGATGACTTGAAGCGACTTCAATTAATAAATCTGTACTTTCAGTTTTGTAGCCATTCTGGCGGATGTATTCTTTGAAATAATCTTGAGTTTGGTAGAATTGATTTTTAGAAATGTCTAGTAGATTAGGTATCCAACCCGTAGCGGTACGATGAGGGTTGTTTTTATTTAGCCATACTTCTGCTTTGTTAGGATTTTCAATATTTTTTTCTATTGTTACCGTCATAAGATGCTCCGATATATTATTTAATAGATTTATTATTTTTAAAATAGTTATGAACAAACGACTTGTAAAATAACCACGAAGCTCGATTAGTTATTTAATATTAGTTATTTTAAAAAAAAGCTTAATATTTTTATGAAATGATGTTTCCGATGCTATTGGCAAGCCTTACAAAGTGATTGGTAATATGATACTGATAACAAATGACAGTTTTTTTAAGTAACAATTATTGTATGTATTATTTAATTACATACTTAATTTAACTATTACGACACCAATTAATTCGTTAACAAGTATTATTCTAATCATTGGCGGTATTTACAGTGTCTTCCGCTTTAATGCGGACGTATTCGCCGGGAGCATCACCCAATACTTTCCATAAATTACCTTGATAATCTATGCCAGGTTTTCTACTCTCAACTTTATCTTTAGAATATTTGTTAATCCATTCTCCCCAATGTAACCACCAACTTCTATCTTGTTTGTCTGCATGGTCAAACCACTCATCTGGATCTTCGACATTATTATCATAAGTATAAAAGCCATATTTGCCAGTAGGAGGATTGATAATACCTGCAACATGACCTGACTCACCTAACACAAAGGTTACATCGCCACCAAATGCTTGAGTAGCTGCATAGCTCCCTTTCCATTTGACAATGTGGTCTTGTAAAGTAGCAACAATATAAATAGGCGTTTTTACTTTAGATAAATCTACTTTAATATTGTCAAATTCAAGTTCACTCTTTCGAATCATTTTATTACCAATGTATAGTTCTCGTAAAATAAAACTATGAAGGGCAGCGGTAACGTTAGTGGCGTCAGAATTCCAATATAAGAGGTCAAATGGAGTAGGGCGTTCTCCTTTTAAGTAGTTTTGTATGTAATAGTTCCAATACAGGCTGTTTTCACGTAACAAGCTAAAGGCGACACCCATTAATCTACCATCAAATACCCCTTTATCTTTACCTTCTTGTTCAATAGCTGCAACAATACGCTCATCTATAAACACCCCTAAATCGCCTGGGTCGCTATAGTCAAACAACGTTGTCCAAAAAGTCGCACTGGCAATACGATCTGATTGATTATTTTCACTTAACCAAGCTAAAGTCAATGAAAGTAAGATGCCACCAATACAATAACCAATAACATTTGCATCGGGCTCACCAGTAATTTCAGTTACTTTGTTTAATGCAGTCAGCAAGCCCTCATGCATGTAGGTCTCCATGCCGACATTTTTATATGATTTATTAGGGTTAACCCATGAAATAATAAAGACAGTATGACCCTCATTTAATGCCCATTTGATATAAGAATTCTTTTCTTTCAAATCCATAATATAAAATTTATTGATCCATGGTGGAACAATAACTAAAGGACGTTTTCTTACTTTATCGGTAGTTGGCGTGTATTGAATCAACTCAAACATACGATTACGAAAAACCACTTTGCCATCAGTAGTTGCGATATTTTCGCCAAGTGAAAAAGCGCTTTTATCTGTCATACGGATATTCAACATCTCCGCACTTTTTTCAAAGTCTTCTGCCAGTTGTTTTAATCCATTTATTAAATTTTTACCACCCGTTTCTTTAGTCAGGCGTAGAACTTCAGGGTTGCTCCATAAAAAGTTACTGGGTGCAATTGCATTGAGCCATTGACGGGTAAAAAATGACAAACGTTGACGGGTTTTATCATCGATACCATCTACTTTATCTATGGTATCAAGCATTGAATCAACGGTTAAAAGGTAGCTTTGTTTCAAGTAGTCAAAAACTGGAATGTTTGTCCAGTCTTCATCTTTAAACCGTTTATCCCCTTTTGCTGGTGTTATGACAGGCGGAGTTTGAGTGCCTAAAATCTTTTGAACCATATTCTGAGACAATTGCAGTTGTTTCTGCCAGAGTTCTGTTTGTTGCTCTAAAATGGATATAGGGCTATTTTCGAGTGCAACGGTTGTGAACTGATGCCATCCATCCATGATGTCAAATACTAATGACTGACTTGTGGTACTTCTTTGAGTCATACGTTTAATGGACTCATTTAAGAAGCGCTGTGCTAACTCGTTAATTTCATTTAGCGTGCTCTCTACAATATCACTTTCTGCACTATTTAAAGTTTGTTCTGACTTTTGATCTGAAGGTTCTTCTTGATTACCTGATGCTTCATTAGATTCAGACTTATTCGCTCTATTAGGCATCATGAAGTTGCTAAAGTAATCGATAGAATCCTGCCAAATTTTCATATTTGTTTCGATAGGGTCTATTTTTTTATTGGACTCGCTAAAAAATGACTGACTCAGTTCGCCAAGGTGATTTAATTGGTTGAGGTAGTATTGACTAAAGCCGTTGATATTAAACGGATCAGTAGTATTGGTATACGGTTTCTGTTTCTCTGAGTGGTTAAATGATTGGTTAGATTGATTTTGTTGGTCGTTCGATTGATTGCTAGATTGTTTATTGGTCATTTTCTCACCCATGAATTATACAGTTTACCTAACACTATAAATGTCATAAAAAAACGATGGGAAAACTTTCGCTAACCCACCGTTTTAGATAACTTAAACGCCTGCTATATATTTAAAGCTAAGTACGCTTACTCGCTTAAATTTAAGTTATGCTTTTTTTGCAGCAGTTCTAGCGGTTGTGCCAGTCGTTGTTGATTTATTGGCAGTACCACTTGTTGCTGTAGTCGTTGCTTTTTTTGCTGTATCTGATGCAGCTTTAGTGGCTGTTTTAACGGCACTTGTTGCTTGCTCAGTAACTTGTTCTGCCATTTTATTCATATTTTGAGCGAACTCTTGAGCTGTTTTAGTTGCTTGATCAGCAGTTTTTTGCATGTTCTGTTGCATTTGCTCATTGGTCTGACCATAAGCTTCACTCATTAGCTGCATAACTTCATCTTGCATGCTATTGCCAAGCTCTGTCAAACGTTGAGCATCAGATAAAATTTGCTGGCTAACTGAATTTAGCATTTCAGCTTGTTTGCTACCAAAGTCTTTAGCAGCTTCAGGAGAATCCATTTCTGCTAGCTTACGCATATTCTCTAAACCCATTTCCGAATAGGACTTAATGGTGTTTAATGAGAACTCAGTCATCATTTCAGCATTTTTCAAAAAAGTTTTATTTAACTTAGCCCAAGGTTCAAACATTTTTTGAGTATTTTCGTTTAATTGATTGATATAGTCTTGCTGATTAGAAAATGACATCTTATTTCTCCATTTGTTAATTTAAACGTACACTAGACGAACACAAGAATTGTTATAAGACCATTAAAATTTAAGACATATATTGACCACCATTGACTGATATGGTTTCTCCAGTGACAAATATGGCATCTTCACTGATTAAATACATACATGCGGCAGCAATTTCTTTAGCACTAGCCAGCCGATTCATTGGAATAGTTTCTTTAATTTTATCCATGATATGTTCAGGTACACTTTCTACCATGGGCGTCACTGTGTAGCCAGGAGCAACAACATTTGCAGTAATGGATGAGGTAGCCCCTTCATATGCAAGAGCTTTAGTGAATCCGATAATTCCTGCCTTGGCGGCTGAATAGTTTGTTTGACCATACTGACCTCTGAGGCCATTTATCGAACTGATATTAACGATCCGCCCTGTTTTTTGTTTTAACATTTTTAAGAAAACAGGATGTATAACCGTATATAAAGACGTCAAATTAGTATCAATGACTTGCTTCCACTGCTCAAAAGTCATCTTTTTGAAGCTACTATCACGGGTAATACCGGCTCCATTTATGAGAGCATATACACTCTCGTACTTATCAATCGTTTGTTGAATGGCTGAAATAGCCTTTTCGTGCTCACTTAAATCGACAGGCAAAAATTCGAAATTTTTTGGATCAAAACCATTGTCATCACACCATTTTTTTATACGCTCTGGATCATCCTTGCTTAAAGTAGCGATAATAAAATAATTTCTGGCGATTAGTTTTTCGCAAATAGCAGTGCCAATACCACCTAACGCACCTGTGACCATGGCAACCTTCTTATCTACAGCATTAGAGTTTATTTGTGACCCTGTATCTGACATAGAGACCTCTATTTAAGAACATACATATGAATAGAAGGGTAACTAAGTGTAAATGATTTATAGAAGGTGTATATTTGCCAATTATCATCAGTCAGTGACGTTGAAAATGTCAGGGTTAATTTAGGCAACGTTTAAACTTTAATGAACAATATGACTCTTTTTAAAATCACTTTCTTTAAATAAGTTAGCTATAGGCTATGGATTAAAACCTTACTTTAAACTTGATTACCCTATAAAATAAAAAATCGCTTTACACGTATATTATATCATTTGAATATGACAGTACGAACAAAAGTTTACAAACGCATAGCGACTTTTGTATAAATTTTGTTAACTAATGAGGTATGTCAAAAATTAAGGTTTTTAACAGGTCTAGTCTCTTTATCTAAAAAGAATTTAAAATTCAATAGTTTATCTCTAAGCCATTCGTTTTAAACAGACTAAGGTCAGATCTGATAATTAGTTCATGAACCAACCATGACTGGCGACAATAGATTGACCAGTAAAAACATTTGTCGGGAATGCCGCTAAAAATAGGGCAAGCTGAGCAATATCATCTACCGTAGTAAACTCTTTATCGACTGTGTTTTTTAGCATAATGTCATTTACCACTTGCTCCTCTGTAATATTCTTTTCAGCGGCTTGTTCTGGAATTTGCTTTTCTACTAAGGGTGTTTTTACAAATCCTGGACAGATCACATGTGATCGAACATTATGATCAGCCCCTTCTTTAGCGACGACACGGCATAGGCCAAGTAAACCGTGTTTGGCAGTTACATAGGGCGCTTTAAACAGAGAAGCTTCATGGGAATGAACTGATCCCATATAAATAACAGTACCTCCTTTATTATTCTTGTACATATGCTGTAGACAAGCTTTGGTCGTTAAGAAAGCACCATCTAAATGAATAGCCAGCATTTTTTTCCAGCTATCAAATGGCATTTCATCAATTCGGTTAATAATCTGAATACCAGCATTAGATACTAGGATATCTACACCGCCAAACTCATCAACTAATTTTTGAACGCCCTCATTTACTGCTTTTTCACTGGTTACATCCATTTCAATTGCCAGAGCCTTT
This sequence comes from Psychrobacter sp. CX97, assembly GCF_057396285.1. NCBI lineage: Bacteria > Pseudomonadati > Pseudomonadota > Gammaproteobacteria > Moraxellales > Moraxellaceae > Psychrobacter > Psychrobacter sp. CX97. The sequence continues at coordinate 120,213 of NZ_JBXYJE010000008.1, forward strand.
CCGCCGAAACTCTCAATAGCGTCCACCGCTTTTTGTGCGGCATCTAAGTTTATATCTGCAATACCGACAGTGGCGCCCGCTTTAGCATAAGTCGTGGCAATGTTATTACCAATCCCGCTAGCTGCGCCTGTCACTAAAGCAACTTTACCCGTTAGGTCTTGTTTTATCGCTTCATTATTACTATGTTCAGTCATTGGTTGATCCTTGTAATTATTTATAAAAGGGGTTTATCACATCTATTAGGATAGAGTCAGGTATACCATGTATGAGTGGATAATTGGATTAATATATAAAGTGGCAAATAGGGTTTACTTTTTAAATAGTAGCACTACTAGATGACGGTTTTATGGTAGAAAAATGCTAATTAAAGATTATATAAGAGGTAGGATACTAAATGATGAGTGATAATGATAAGCATGAATGATAAGCAATAACTACCACTATATCTGACTAGGCTGGTTTGCAATAAAAACCGTACTATGGGAATAACCCTCATTCCTTAATCCATTAAAATAATCCATACGTTTAGCTAAATCTTTATTATATATACCGATGAATCTAAAGGTAATAATCCTTTAATATTAGCTTTAATATTAGAAGGTTAAGGGTTGATGTCAAGGTAATGTCGATATGGATCATATAAGACTTAATTTATGACAACCAAGTTTTACGGCATAAGTCTATCCCATAGCAACCATCTATCTAGTTGGGTATTATTTATCCAAACTACCCAAATGACTACCCGTTTTATTCGTCATTATTACCCTTGGGTGTAGTTCACTATCCCGTAAATCTTGTTATATTCGAATGGTCTTTAATTTATATATCAGTATTTATTGAGTTAAATATTGACAGCTTAGATATTTATATATCTTTGCTATTAAGGGATGCAACTGGTTGGGAATACGGATTTAATCAACCAAATATAACGACAATCATCAAGGGAATGAAACGATAATGCTCGTAAATATTGATAACGGGGGTACGCTCACAGATATCTGTGTAGTTGGCGAAGATAAGGTGTTTTATAGCAAAACACCAATTGCTGTACGCTGCAAAGTGAGCTCAAAATTATATTATTAGAATGACAAAGATAACAACCAGTCTTATATCTTAAAAATGGTATCTCATAATGGTGACTTAAACTTATTTTTATCACTGTGATTTAATAAAGAGCACTCTGAATTGATAGATACAGCTTGCTCGGAAGATTCACCACCTAAAATAATAGTAACGTTTCTTTTTATAGCATTATCGAAAGATTGATTAGTGGGTACTTGAGATTTCTTTTTAGACATTAGTGCGCATTATAAGCTTTAAAGTATAGAACTATACTACGTAAAGTATCTGGCCTATTCAAAACACTCTACTTTAAATTATTTTTCTCTAAATTGACTAAAAAATTAGCAAAGCCCTCTGTTGCTCGAGCTTGCAATCGACTGCTAGTAATAACGCGGACTTGATTGCTCCAAATAATATTATAGCCGTAAGCCTCAAACCTTTTAACCAAATCCACATCCTCATGACAAGGTAGGGGTGCAAAGCCGCCAACTGCCAGATAGGCCTCACTGCAGAAGCTCAGATTCGCCCCGTGGATATGGCGATGACCCATAGAGTCTTGGTAATGAGCAATGTAGTCTTTCTTCGTTTGAACAGATAAATGCGCCCAGTTATCTATACTGACTACGCCGCAAATCATATCAGCATTATGGCGAGTAATATGGTTAATTTGTTGCATTAACCAGTCTGAAAGCACTACGGAGTCGGCATCTGTGCAGGCCAGCCATGAGGCACCTTTTAAGATAGCATGGCGAATGCCTAAGTCTCGTACTTGCCCCAGATTGCGATATTCACAGCAGATATAATCAACACCGGCGCTCTTGACTAAGGCCATGGTGTCATCGGTACAGCTATCAAGTACTATAAGCGGGTAGGCCTCAATAGTCGTGGGTAATTGCTCAATGGCGGTCTGCACCGATGCTAAGCAATCGCTGATGGTCTGCTCCTCATTGTGCGCAGGGATGACAATACCAATTTTTATATTGGGTTTTATAGAGACTGGCTTAGCGCTTTCAAACTTATCCATAAGTGGCTCATAATTTAATAACAGTCATACTTTTCGTATAAGTCTAAATAGTTATAACAAGTCATACTAAGTTCTCTTGCATAGCAACTGAACGCTTAGTGTTGAGCCAAACGTCTAATAAAAAATCGCGTTCGATTATTTGAGTCTGATGGGTAAAATTCACGGGGTTGGTTTTAGTGCGGGGCTGGTCTAAAGAATGAGCCTCTGCTTCATTTTGCTTGACTTGCTTATCGACGTTCGACTTATCGTTATTCGAATTGAACGCCTGCTGTAAGCGTTTATGGACTGTGTTGCCATTCATCTCAAAACCCTTAATATTATATCGCCAATGACAACACAGCAAGGTGCCACCCTTGGCTAGATGTTGCTCGATCCAAGCGATAACCCTATCAATTTGTTTTGGCGGTAAATAGTATAAAATTTCACTAATCACAATTAAATTAAAGGGTGGGGTACTGGCGAGTGAAGAGTCTGAAATAGGCTTTAAAAGAAACGCTTCTAAGCTGAATAAAATGTTAGGAATAACCCCCTGTACTACCTTAACATGGGGCAACTTTGTTAAGCGTTGTTTGGCGAGTTGCACTGCATGTTTATTACCATCTAAACTTAACAAAGCCTGACAACGTTGGGCAAGTAATTCACTAAACACGCCATTACCACAACCTAACTCAATGGCATTGGCGTATTGAGTTTGAGGCAATACGGCTAAGCAAATATCACGTTTGCGTTTTTCATACCACCGTGTCTGATACTGCCAAGGGTCAGCATTGTCGTTATATAATGCATCAAAATACGTTTCTGAATAAGTCGTAGATTGCTGGTTAGTTTGACTAACAGATTGATTATCTGTTTGTTCGTAATCAGTACAGTCCTCCCAGTTACTTTTAGAACCCTCTGTATTATCGGTAATATTTAGTGTATGTGGAGAGGTAGGCGACTCAAGAGAATCATTAGACTTATTACACTTAGGTGTTTGATTCATATAAATAGACTTCCCAAGGCTGGCTAATTCTAGCGATAGTAGTTGCAGATAAGATAGGCGGATTACCCGTACTCTCATCAACGGTAATTTGGCTTTCAAAGCAATTAATTGCTTGGGTTTTACGTTGTAATTGTTCCGCAGTTAAATCAACTCTGACGGCATTGTGCCAAGGGATACGATTATCGTCAGGCTTTGCCCAATGCCACGCCCAAATCAAAACTTGATAGCAAGCTAAATGCTGCTGTTTAGCGTAGGCAGCGACTACCTGTCCTGTTGCCTCATGATCAGGATGACCGTCGTGAATAAAGGGGGTCACTAAAATATCATCAGGCTTAATAAATTCTGCTATTTTTTTATTAAACTCAGCTTGTTGTTCAAAGACCTTACCATCTGTTAAATTTAAGGCAACCGTTATCACTTGATGTTTCACACCTAATACTTCTAAAGCTTCAAGACTCTCTTGCGGGCGGATAATATCAAGTCTTTCTGGTGGATAAATTTTTGAATCAGGGTGACTTTGCGTACCATTGGTCACATGAATAAGTACAATAGGGTTGCCATTTTTCGCCAACTGTTGGAGTAACCCCCCACAGCCCAAGATCTCATCATCAGGATGGGGTGCAAACACGCAAACACGCTGCTGTTCTGGAAAGTTTATTGCACTATCTAATCGAGGTAAGTCATGCAATCCTTGCCAATGTTCCCAAGCGTCCTGACTGGTACCATCGCCTTCTATAATTCTATTGCCCACTATCGGATGGTTATGGTTTAGTTCAGGCGTTTGAACAGGATCAATAAGTGTTGAATCTTGGCCATTACTATTTGTACTCTCGTTTTCCACATCCACATCCACATCTGCGTTAGAGATTATAGTTGCCATATATTTTCCTGATTATCCTTTAATTGGCTGGCTAGATCACAAGAAAGTTCGCCAATTTTTTGTAAATCAAATGCTCCATGACTTTGACGAATAAACACGGGTAAATCTGCTGATAGTCTAGCGAAATGGGCATTGTGACAAAAGGGTGCTGCGCCTAATGCCTGCCCGACAGTGTCTAAAACTTGTCGAGCCAGTTGTTCAACGTTTGCCCTTAATTGGCGAATGGCAAGTTCATGGCTTAGATTGGGTTGGCTATCTATTAAGGTAGCAACATGATGAAAAAACGGTTGAGTCACTGCCAATGCCGTACTTATTTCGCCTAAATACATGGCTTTATAATCATTTGGTTTTTGCTCATAAGCTTTCATAAGATACTCTGCTAAGCGAGTAGTAGCACCGTACCAGCAAGCCGCCACTCCTGCGGCTCCATGCCAAAATCCCACACGGTCAAGATAAGCATTTGCCGCACCAACCTTAGTTGCTGTAACTTGAGTGAACTTTATAGTGGCAGTATAAGTGGCTTGCATACCTACCGCCTGCCATTTGGTATTGTCAATCTCAATACCATCTTGTTGCATATCCACGATAACCAGTTGTGAATGCCCTTGCTCATCACGATATGTCATTAGCCCATAATCAACAATATTTGCTCCCGAACACCACGCTTTTTTACCATTGACTATGCCCTGTTGATAGTCCAAAGGATAACCCTCCGCTGCCCAAACCGCCCATAGTCCTTGATCCGGTGTATCACAGCCAATTTCGTGCAAGATACTGAGGGCATCCAAGTGTGATTCAAACCACTTGGCGATGGTTAAATCGATGCCCGCAACGTAAGCCAGAATTTGCCAACGAATGAACGTTGCTAAATTTTTATTATTACCTGCGTTACCACTGGCAGGGTGAGGGATTTTATCGGCATAAGAAATTAGGGTGTCTAAAATATGATGACGCATCTTATCCGTCATTGGATAAGAGCCCAAGTCTTGCACATTCTCAGGTATCACATCTTTTAGTGAATCTTTGATATCTTGTAATAAAATTTGTTTACTATATAACGGCAACATACGGTTTCCTAATTATTCTTGTCCAACTGTTTCTGCCAGATTATTCTTGTCGTTGAGCCTTTATTATTCAGAAAATTAGACTTACACTTCTAGAGATTTGTTTGACACCTCTTCTGTCATATAAATTATCTGTCATACAAATTATCTAGCATATAAATCATCTAAAAAATCTTGATGCCAATGGTGTAAGTCATTCTGTTGTAACCCGTTCAATAAAGTATGATAGCGGCTTTTTCGCTCTGCTAATGGCATGTTTAATGCCGTATACAAACCCTCTATAATGCTTTTAGGTTGATAGGGATCTATAATGACAGCAGCTTGCATTTGTTCGCTTGCCCCTGCATAACGTGACAGTACCAACACCCCAGGATTATTAGGATTTTGTGCGGCAATATATTCTTTAGCGACTAAATTCATACCATCTTTAAGTGAATTTACCCAACCGATATCGCTATGCCAAAATGCTTTCATTAAAGTCTCATGATTTAACACACATTCGCTATACGTAATAGCCTGCCAATTATCAGTGTTAGCTTTAAAATCCTTAACCTTAGGATTTTCAATTTCTAAGATATCCGTTTCTAAGATATCCGTTTTAATATCACTAGGTAAAAAATGCTGATTTACGTCATTAACGGTAAGTCTGACACTCTCACGAAGACGTTGATAAACGGGCAGGTCTAAGCGACTAGGGCAAGCAATTTGTAGGAATTCTAGCTGATTTTGAAACATGGGATAGTGCTGTAAAAATTTGCGATACGCCGCAAATCTCTCTAGCAGTCCTTTTGAATAATCGATCCGGTCAACCGCAATTATTTGTTGTGTGACAGGATTTAAGGTTTTTTTACTCTGTTCACCTAGTGAAGGCTGCATGGACAAATTAGCAACTTGCTGCTGGATTTTTTCGACATTAACACCAATTGGATAGGCATCAACTGACAGGTAGTGTGGGGCACCTAGGTCTAGATTCAGCATTAATGTTACAGCGGTTGCCCCGTTAGAGTTAGCGAGTCTTTTTGTGTGTTTAGTATTTGGTAAGTCTTTTAATGTGTTATCTGCGATTAAGATATTATTTGCAAAGTTGTCCTTATGTAGACTGCTGTCTAATAAACAACTTTTGAGATAATGCTGGATAACAGTTAGACAGTTGGCCTTATCTTTCTGAGTTTGAGTACCAAGGATATCATAATGGGCAAGATGTCTTATCAATTCTGGGCTTTTATCAAGCAGATGCCAAAATGCAAGCGGGGCAAATGGAATGTGCAAAAAAAATCCGATACGATTGTTCATACCGAGTTGTCGACAGTAATAGGCCACACTTAAAAAGTGATAGTCATGTATCCATATCACATCATCAGGTCTGATAACTTTTTTAAGTTGTCTTGCAAAAAGACGATTAACCGTTTGATATCCCGTATAGTCCTCAGGCGCTTGGCTGATTAAATCAGTTTGCTCATGTAACATTGGCCACAGAACACTGTTGGCAAACCCGCAATAATATTGCTGATATTGACTGGAGGTTAAAGCAGTCGTCATATAATTGATTTTTGAACCAGACACTTTGAAGTCTACGTTTGCAAAAGAGGTGTCTTCACGACTGGTAAATTCATTAATATTTTCCCATGCATTGTTAGTAACACTGGCATTGAAATGACTACCATGGTCATTATTAGTGCAAGTTGGGATATTTATAAAGGTGTCTACAATATTATGATCTAAAATATTATGATCTAAAATATCGCCATTCCACCCCATCCAAATGCCGGAATTAGCGATTAATACATCCTGTAAAGCCACCGCAAGTCCCCCCGCCATCGGGTTATTATCGGGCATTTTTACGCGATTAGATAATACAATTAGTCGACTCATATAACCTTTTTCGCTGTTTTTTTGTCTAAGGCGGTAGGGGGTGTAGTGAGGGGTATTGTGTCCGTTAAATCGGACAATGGTGGGTAGTGCTCTTGGCAGAAAGATAAAAACGACTTAAGTAAGGCAACCACTTCATTAATGTCATGTACATAATAATCAGCATGTGTTGGCTCACTGCCTACTTTAATTCCCATTCCTTTTAATGGTTGAGGGTTTTTAAACGGGCTATTTTTATCCAAGCCCGCTTTATCATCCATGCAAGTTTTATCTAAAGCTTGTTCCTTATTTAAAGCTCGTTCGCCTTGAACGACAATGAATCCCGCTTCATCGGTAATATCGTCACCAATAAAGATTGGACAAAGCGTATCACTTTGACTCAATTCCTGTTGAATATAGTTAAGTAATGTCAAAATGGCAGTGCCTTTGTTGACGCCTTTAGGCACAACTTCCCAAACATATTTACCTTGTTTTAATGTCCAGTCTGCATAATTTTCAACCGTCTCAGACATTATGCTGTAAGCCATTTCGGCTAACGTAGGATTTTGACGGTAATGTAGGGCACAGGAGTATGGTTTGTTTTCAACAGTTAAGTCTGTGTAGGGTTGACTCAATTGGGTAATGGTTTGTTTAATGGTAGTTAGCTCTGAGGTATCTATTGAAATAGGGTTTGCATCGCCAGCACCAAATGATATTTCTAATCCATGAGTAGCAGCAATCGGTAACTCTAATGGAGAGACCATATGTTTTGCTTCAGCAAGACTGCGTCCAGTTACCATAGCGATTTGAACACCATAATCGTGTATGATTTGCAATAAGGCTAAAGTTGACGGTGGAATGACACTATCTTTTGGGTTAATCGTAAAATCGGCAAGTGTGCCGTCAATATCCAAAAACAAACAATACTTATGCTGATTGGATAAGTAATTGGCGAAACTCTGTGGTTGGATATACCTAGCAGCTATATTTAAGCTGGGCGTTGTCCTTGAGGTCACACTTTTTCCTTTTTTTCTAATTTCACGACACTTATAAATCAGCAGTCATCTATCTATATATGAATTAAGACAAAGGCCTAGTTCAAGTTTTGACCTCTTATAACAGCTGTCATATTTAGTCATTGTTTATACATAAAATATGAAAAAATAAGTGAATCAAATTATAATAATCATGTCATGGACTTTTGTTAATTGGGATAGCGTTAATGTTTACTTAGGTATAAATATGTTTTTGTAATAACTTTTATCCTACAATTCTTAGATAATAAATGTGTGGAATTTAAACCATTTTCCAATAAGTCTTAACTCCTTACTATAATCACACCTCAGCAACTAATACTAAATTCAAATCGAATAACCACAAAAAACCCCGATCAAGTTATGATCGGGGCTGGGTATTAATATTCATTAATAAATAAGGAGTTGCTATATGAACGTATTCAACGGATCGGTAACCATTTAAGAGCACCCTTCTACCAATGCTATAGCTTCCGGCATACCAATGTTAATAGAACCCACTTTACCCTTGAGCTTGGCTGTATTGTTCGTTCACCATTCATTAGCTTTAATGGAGTATTTGCCTATTTACTTTAATAGAATTACCAGTTCAGCATAACGGGCTGTTTGTCCGTAAGGTACCTTAAACAAAGACTCCCAAATCACAACCGAAAACGAGACAAGTAATTTTATGCCAGCATCTATATCCACAATTTCATCTCATCCGCCATATTCTCATTAATCTAATCTTGTCTATTAACGTTTAATGCTTAAAAACTCAATTATTTCAAATGGTTATAGATTATTATGATAGAAAGCTTTCTACTATTAAAACTATTTTCAACCTATAAATTACTTTACATGAATTAAATTCATCTCAAATTAAAGTTATATCATTTTATTCATGTTTGCGTTCATGGTTTAATAAGCACCTAAAATAAATTTGGTTTTAAATCATTTAATTAAGGGTGCAAATCACCATGAGTAACACGTTTAGCTATTCAATCAAGACCATTCACTTTGATGAGAATTATCAGCCTGCCACTAGCACGCGTCTGACCACCAACTTTGCCAATTTAGCGCGTGGCGAGCAGCGTCAAGACAACTTGCGTAAGACCCTGACGATGATAAACAACCGTTTTAACGCGCTGGCACATTGGGATAATCCCGCAGCAGACCGTTATACCGTTGAAGTCGATATCGTCTCAGTCGATATGGATGTCGAGGGTAATGGTATTAATTTTCCTATTATTGAAATGCTAAAAACAACTGTTATTGACCATAAATACAATACCCGTATTGACGGTATGATTGGCAATAGCTTCTCGTCCTATGTGCGCGATTATGACTTTAGTGTAGTACTACTTGATCATTTTGATAAAAATCCAAGCACACCGCCGCCACAAAGTTTTGGTGAGTTACATGGTAAGCTGTTTCAGGATTTAGTGAATTCAGAGACTTACAAAGCCCACTTTAATAAACAACCGGTGATATGTCTTAGCGTATCGACCAGCAAGACCTATCACCGGACGACAAACCAGCATCCAGTATTGGGCGTTGAGTACCGACAAGATGAATATTCATTAACGGATGACTACTTCCACAAAATGGGCCTAACGGTTCGCTACTTTATGCCTGAGGGTAGTGTGGCACCTTTGGCGTTTTACTTTGCCGGTGACTTACTTAGTGACTACACTGATATTGAGCTCATTAGTGCGATTGCGACGATGGAGACTTTCCAAAAGATCTATCGCCCAGAGATTTATAATGCCAACTCGAGTGCTGCTCAAGTGTTTCAACCCAGCTTGACCTATCAAGATTATTCTCACACTCAAATTGACTATGATCGTGAAGAGCGTAGCCAGCTTGCCGTGAAGCAGGGTAAGTTGACAGAGGAGACGTTTATTAAGCCTTATAAAGACATTCTTGATAAGTGGGCAACAAGCTTTGATATCCCTAAGCCATTTGATAAAGAGAATCAGGAAAAAACAGTTGCAGATCAATCTGTTGAACCACAAATTGCCTAGTTAGCTCATTCAATATTTACTAATTCAATTACATCATAGCTAATCCTGCTTTTTGTTCCTATCTTGACTGCGGACGGGAGCGAGCGCTAAGACTAGAGTGGTTCCAACATTCGAGCGACCCCCTCTAGTCGAGCGTTCGCAATCCCGTCCACTATCAAGGATATCCACGGCAATCAGGGCTAAACCGCTCTAACCTGCAACGTTAAGAAATAAATTGACAGTGACGCTATTTAAAAAGTAACGCTAAATAAAGAGAATAAACCAACATGACTAACCTATTATTACCTACCTCAACTGCAGGCAGTTTACCGAAGCCTTCATGGCTTGCAGAACCCGAAAAGCTTTGGTCACCTTGGAAGATAGAAGGTGATGAGCTGATTGAAGCCAAGCAAGATGCGCTCCGTATTTCACTTCAAGAACAAGTTAAAGCGGGCATTGATATTGTCAGCGATGGTGAGCAGACTCGTCAGCATTTTGTGACCACCTTTATTGAACATCTTGATGGTGTTGACTTTGAGAATCGTGAAACGGTCAAAATTCGTAACCGTTATGAGGCAAGTGTTCCGACTGTAGTTGGTGCGGTGAGTCGCACTAAACCTGTATTCGTTGAGGATGCCAAGTTTTTACGTCAGCAAACTGACCAGCCGATTAAATGGGCGCTTCCGGGTCCAATGACCATGATAGACACTTTATATGATGATCATTATAAAAGCCGTGAAAAACTGGCTTGGGAATTTGCCAAAATTCTTAATCAAGAAGCCAAAGACTTAGAGGCGGCTGGCGTTGATATTATCCAATTTGATGAGCCTGCCTTCAATGTATTCTTCGATGATGTCAACGAGTGGGGTATTGCTACTTTAGAGCGTGCGATTGAAGGGCTAAAGTGTGAGACAGCAGTGCATATTTGCTACGGTTATGGTATCAAGGCCAATAATGACTGGAAAAAAACACTAGGTTCAGAGTGGCGTCAATACGAGCAAGCGTTTCCTAAGCTGCAACAGTCGAGCATCGATATCGTGTCGCTTGAATGTCATAACTCAAAAGTGCCGATGGATTTGATCGAATTGATACGTGGTAAGAAGGTAATGGTCGGCGCTATCGATGTGTCAACCAATACTATCGAGACCCCTGAAGAGGTTGCGAGTACGCTACGTAAAGCTCTACAGTTTGTTGACGCCGATAAGTTATATCCGTCAACCAACTGTGGTATGACCCCTTTGTCACGCCAAGTGGCTCGTGGCAAGCTAGAAGCATTAAGTGTTGGTGCCAAAATCGTTCGTGATGAATTAACTGCCAAGTAGCTTTTAGACAAAAATTAGGATATATGCGATGATTGAAGCAACCCATTTTAGAGACGCCATGTCATTGTTACCGACTGCGGTCAATGTCGTCACCACAGCAGGGGCTTCAGGCGTGCATGGATTTACCGCCTCAGCCGTGTGTAGCGTTACAGACACGCCGCCAACCTTGTTGGTTTGCATGAATACCACGTCTCGATCGCATGCTCATTTTATTGATAATAAGGTTCTGAGCGTTAATGTGCTTAGCGCCCAGCATGAGCCTATATCCAATGTGTTTGCCTCTAAACTAGATTCAGATGAGCGCTTTAAGCAGGGTTCATGGACGACATTAGTGACGGGTGCGCCCATTTTAGAGGATGCATTGGTCAGTTTTGATTGTAAAATAGAGCAGGTTCAGGAAGTGGGCACCCACAGTGTGTTTATGTGTCGTGTTGTCGCCATCAATCAAAGCAATCAGGAAGAAAGCTTGGTTTATTTTGATCGTCGCTATCATACGGTTGGGCACAAAGACGGACACAATGTAGGCAATAAAGCCAGCAATAAAGTAGGGCAACAGACGGATCAAGAAGTAACGGCTTGAATCAGTGAGTAAATTAACACTCAGTCGATAGCCTAGAGTTTGTTTGAAAAATCAAACAGACTCTACTTAGTTAACCAATTATCTAACCCGACATTTAACTGAACTCTCAACTATCTTTTAACTCATTCAATTTAAGAAGACGATATCCTGTGGAAATACTCATTTTTTTACTAATCGGTGCGCTTGCAGGCTTTGCAGCAGGGCTATTTGGTGTAGGTGGTGGCACAATAATCGTACCTTTGCTATTTATCGTATTTACTCAAATGGGATTTAGTACTGATGCTATTATGCATCTGGCGTTAGGCACCTCACTGGCGACAATTATTGTTACCTCAATCAGCTCATTGATGGCGCACAATAAAAAAGGCGCTGTTATGTGGCCAGTCTTCAAAAACCTAGCACCGGGCCTTGCGATAGGCAGCTTTGCAGGAGCTGGGATTGCCGGTTTGCTATCTGGTATTCATCTGCAAGTCATCGTGGGGCTGTTTTTGTTATGGGTGGCTTATAGAATGTTTACCAGTGGTAAAAGGCAAGCGACCGCGAATGCTAAAGCCAAGATGAATAACACCAATATTGTACTGCCTTCAACCCCTATGCAAGTTGTCGCCGGGGCAGGTATCGGAATTGCTTCTGCTATTTTTGGTATTGGCGGTGGCAGCTTAACCGTGCCTTATTTGACGCGTTATAATGTGGTCATGCAAAAAGCCGTTGGCACATCCGCCGCTTGTGGTTTGCCAATTGCCATTGCTGGCGCATTAGGGTTTATGTTTTTTGGGATGCAGCATCATTTAGATGTGCCAAATGCGATTGGCTTTGTCCATATTTATGCGTTTTTAGGCATTGCCAGCATGAGTTTTTTTACTGCTAAGTTAGGCGCAAAAGTGGCACATGCCTTATCGCCACAATTGTTAAAGCAATGTTTTGCGGTGTTATTAACGGCAGTGGCACTTTTCTTTTTGTATAAAGGATTGGTTTGAGGGTTGGGCTTTGTTAAATGTCACAATGATGATATAGACTTTGCCATTCCGCTTTAAGATTCCAAACACAGCCGTCTTACCACCGGCACCTCGACCTCTTTTGCCTTTACGTACACCAGTAGAGTAGATTTCGTTTAATTTGACTTTACCTTCAAAGACGTCATTTGCTTCAAGTGCTAAGTTAATACTCGATAACGAGTCTTACTTTATGATAGAAAAGTGCGGCTGTATTTGGCTGCATCCCTAAAAGATCAACTGTGGTCTAGCATAGTGCTTATCTACTACAGCCTCAATAATTTGACAAGAATACGTAGTGAAATTTTTTGCAAATGCGGTTGTTACCGCCTTCAGTTTGACTCTGTGAAGTGCATGTGGTGGTGACTCCGATAGTAGTGGCAGACAACACATCTCACAGGAGCCTTTAGCTTTTAGATCATTAAAATCCTGTCCGATTATCAATAATACTATCTATATTGGCACACAACCTTTGGGGCCAAATATAGTCAAAGAAGTCTAAAATGGTTACAAGGCAACCGAGTGCAAGTACTACTGGAGTAGGCTTAACGAGGTTAACGCCGTAACCGTTTAGTAGTTCGCTGACTATAGTATTTCTATCAAAAAAAATGTAAAGTTAGTACGCCCAAGTTAATTGATAGTCGTGAATTCGCTTTAGAGTGTATTGGTGGAGGGCAAATTAAAATCGAAGCTGCAGAAGACGTTAATATAGATAGTATTAAGAAGGACATTGAAACCTTTGAAGTATTCAATTATGACTGTCTTTAATCTCTAATTCTTAATCATGAAGTCATTTTATTATAAGTAATAAAATGACTTTGTTGTTTTAAATAAATAACTAATCCACTTCCTGTTTAGCCTAATTAGTAAGTCTTAGTTAGTCAATCTTAAAACTTAAAAGCTAAATTAAATGGGCTGCATAGACTCAATAACACCGCCACCTAAGCAGATTTCATCACTATAAAATACAACAGATTGACCTGGGGTAACCGCACGTTGTGGCTCATCGAAAATAACATTTACCTTATGCTTATCATCAGTATCTACAACTACAGTACATCCTTGATCGGGCTGACGATATCGAGTTTTAGCCGTACACATAAGCCCATGTTGAGTAAAGATTTCTGCTGGAGCAACTCGTTCAACCCAGTCTAATTTATAGGCAGTTAAACGTTTACTCATCATCATAGGATGATTGTGGCCTTGACCAACGATAAGCTGGTTTTTATCTAAGTTTTTAGCCAATACGAACCAAGGTTCTTCTGGGCGATCCTTTACGCCGCCAATACCAATACCACCACGTTGACCTAAAGTATAATACATTAGCCCATCGTGTTTACCAATGACTATCCCATCATCAGTGACGATATCGCCGGGTTTGGCTGGCAGGTATTGTTGTAAAAAATCTTTAAAACGACGTTCGCCAATAAAGCAAATACCAGTCGAATCTTTTTTCTTAGCAGTAGCAAGGTCATGTGCTTCTGCAATCTTGCGAACTTTAGGTTTTTCTAACTCTCCGACAGGAAATAAAGTCTTAGCAATCTTATCGCCACCCACTGCATGTAAAAAGTAGCTTTGGTCTTTATTGTTGTCTAAACCTCGTAACAGCTGGGCTACCTCAGTGCCATCCTCACGGCAATAGTTAACGCTACGACGGGTATAATGCCCTGTCGCAATGTAATCTGCGCCAAGGCCAAATTTTGGGTCAGATGCATAATCTAAAAAGGCTTTAAATTTAATTTCTTTATTACAAAGAATGTCAGGATTTGGAGTACGTCCTGCTTGATATTCCGCTAAAAAGTGTTCAAAAACTCGATCCCAATATTCCATAGCAAAGTTTGCAGTGTGTAAAGGAATACCGATCTTGTCACATACTGCTTGGGCGTCGGCTAGATCTTCCATGGCGGTACAATATTCTGTACCGTCATCTTCTTCCCAATTTTTCATAAATAAGCCTTCAACAATAAATCCTGCTTGTTGAAGCAGTACAGCAGAGACTGAAGAGTCGACTCCACCAGACATACCGACAATAACTCGAGTCTTATTGGCATTGGCTATATCATGTAAGCTCAAAGCAGGGTAGTGTATTGGCGAAGACTTTGATGAGATGCTAGGTGCGGTCATAAAGGACTTAAACTGTGATAAAATTTGCAAGAATTATAACATTTATGAGTTGATAATGATAAGAATTGGACAGGGTATTGATGTTCACGCTTTTTATGATAATGGCGGCGCAGAACAGTTTGTTACTTTAGCCGGTGTCAAAATACCGCATACATTAAGCTTACTGGCTCATTCAGATGGTGATGTGGTACTCCATGCACTGGCAGACGCCTTGCTTGGTGCCCTAGCACTTGGCGATATTGGTCAACATTTTCCTGACACAGACGAGGCCAATTCAGGTTTGGATTCTCGTGTCTTATTGCGCCATGTTTATAATCTGGTAATTGAACATGATTATAGACTATTGAATGCTGATATAACGGTAATGTGCGAAAGACCAAAGCTTGCTAAGCATAATCTAGCAATGCGAACCAATATTGCTAATGATTTAAACACATCTGTAGAGGTTATCAGTGTGAAAGCAACCACTACTGAAAAACTTGGCTTTACTGGTCGTTCAGAAGGTATCATGGTAAGCTGTGTAGTTCTATTACAGAAAAATTAACTATTAATAATTTGCATACAGAAACGTTAAAGGTTTGAAATACACTTTTAATCGTGCTTTTTAGATAGAGGCTTACTTGTCTAAATTCATACGTTTGTAAATGGATACTTATTCATATTAAAACTTGATTATCAAAGGGTATTGAATTTTTAATGAGTATCCCCATAAATGATTCAAGCAGTTTTATAACAAAATTATTTGAATGAATTAATCGCCAATGCCTAAATAGCTATAACCTATTACACTCAACATTATTACACCAAAAAATAGAAACTAAGGGTTTATTATGACAGACCAAACCGCTCCAAATGATGCGACAGACAATATCGAAACGGTGATTCGTA
Organism: Psychrobacter sp. CX97; assembly: GCF_057396285.1. NCBI lineage: Bacteria > Pseudomonadati > Pseudomonadota > Gammaproteobacteria > Moraxellales > Moraxellaceae > Psychrobacter > Psychrobacter sp. CX97. The sequence continues at coordinate 135,998 of NZ_JBXYJE010000008.1, forward strand.
ACCAAATTAAAGAAAATCCTGTGATTCTGTATATGAAAGGATCACCTCAATTTCCACAGTGTGGCTTTTCTGCGAAAGCCATAGAAGTGTTGACTCAAATTGGTCGACCTTTTGCATTTGTTAATATTTTAGAAAATCCTGAGATTCGTGCGACGTTACCAAAAGTGGCTAACTGGCCAACCTTTCCCCAATTATGGATTAACGGCGAACTAATGGGTGGCTCTGATATTATTTTAGAAATGTACCAATCAGGCGAGCTGAAACCTTTGGTTGAAGAGCATAGTCCATCTGAGTAAATTAATTCATTATTTTGAATGAAAGGATTGTCAGTCAAGAGCCTCAGAATAGATTTCTGAGGCTCTTTATTATTTAATTATACTTTAGTTATTTACTTATTTACTTAAAACTTACACAGCCTCTTAAAAAAGGATAAAAACATGAATTTAGACAATGGAAAGCAATTAAAAAAAATGAAAGAGCAGTCTTCAAAAATTATTGCAATAGCAGATAAAGAATCGGACTCTGCTTTAAAGTGTATCCATTTGCTAAGTGTGGCAGGTGGGGCCACTGCCGAAACTTATGTGGCGATTGAGCAGCGTATTATGGATGATAAGGATGTGGCAGGTGCTTATCATTTGGCATTAATGGCTCAGTCGACAGCTGACTTACCTATAGATGCGCGTGCGCTCATTGAATTGGTAGTTTCGGAGGGCAATAATGCGCAGCTCCTTTCTCTATTAAAAAACTTACCTATACCACCTGTTGAGGCTATCAAGGAGCGTATATTAGCCACCAAGGATAGCGAAAGTATAGATAAGATGGAGGCGTATTTGCTTGACAATCCAGATGGCTATGGTAGCGATGTGGTACTTGGCAGCGGTCAAAAAGATCGTATTGTCCCGTTGAGCGAGCCGGAGTAAAGTTATATCAGCATTGTGCAAGTAGGAAAAAAAGACTATAGATTATGGTCGTCGAACTTATAAATCGCTACGGTGTTAACCTTGGTTGCCGTACTATTCATTAATTTATCTGCACTCGGTAACTTTATAGCGATTTTAAATTTATTTGACTGTATAAACAGCAATAAAATAATCAGCAATAAAAAAATATAGCAATACAAACTGACCCTTTATTTTCTGTTAGTCAGATGTTTTATTTAGCTGTATCGGAAGATGAATACAAACTAAAACACCGGAGGTTGAGGCAGAGTCGCAGTTAGCAGTTATTGCTGACTTTCTATTATCTTCAACGTCTGGTGCTTGAATATTGTGGATAACTATTTTACCGTCGTGACGTTCAACGACTTGTTTAACTAGGGTTAGGCCTAGCCCAGTCCCTTTTTTAGCATGGCTGCTTTTAATTGAGTTGTCTTCATTTAATCGATTTAAAATTGCTTTGTTATGCTGATGTGACAAACTAAAATAACGGTCAAAGACTTTACTTAAGGCATAGTCAGGAATTAAGTCGCCATCGTTAAATATGTTGATTTCTATAGCTGATGTGTCATTGTGCCTATTATGATCAGTTAAATGAATCACGACGTGCGAATGGGCAAAATACACGGCATTGTCTATAATATTTTGTAGGGCCTGCGTTAACCAAAACTCATCTGCAAGTACCTCTATATTGCTATCAGTTAAGTCACAGTTATAATCAATATGAACCTGTTGCTGTAGACACTGAATCTCGTAATTAGTAATGAGACGACGTATCAGCTCATCAGGGTTAATTGCCTGTATCGCTAACTTAAAAGTGGGCTGTTCAATTTTAGCAAGAAGCAACAGTCTATCAATCAGTGACTGAAGCTTGATACTTTGTTCAGTAATGGTTTGGCTTAACATTAGCCTGTCTTCATCCTCTAGATCTGACGCCTCTAACAACTCGCCACTAGCTCTTATAGCAGTGAGTGGGCTTTTTAGCTCATGCGTCAGCGTATGTACATAATCATTCACATACGCTTTGTTTTCTAGACGATACTTCATATCCTCAATAGTATCGGTTAATTCATTCAATTCACTGGCTAAATAAAAGTAGGGTTTCTTGGCATCTTGTGCGAGTGATTGGGTATAACGAGTGACCAGCATCATACTTTGTTTAAGCCACCAGGCAACAAGGCCGGCCATTACTAACGTTATGATACTAATAAATAAAGAGGTGCTTAGCATGCGTTGACGGGTAGCATCCAGATAGGGCAGTACGGTAGCAGTGGGTTTACCGACACTGACCACACCGATTATTTCTTGATTGGCGCTATTAGGGGCATAAATTGGCTGTGCAACATACATCACTGAAGTCGATTGATCGTCCTTATTACTTCGAGTAGTACGAGCGCCGTACTTTCCCTGAAGGGTTAGATAGACATCATTCCATTTTGAATAGTCTTTGCCTTCAGCATTTTTTGCACCGACTAATGAGTCATAAACCACATGGCCTTTGGCATCTGTGACATAGACGCGAAAACTACTGTGTGTTTTGTGATGATACCAAGTATCCAAAATATCTAGCTCATGTGGACTAGCATATCTGTTTTGTTTATCTGGCAGATTAGGTAAGGCAAACGCAGTATCCAGCATCGCCTTATATTGGCTACTTTTTATTTCTCCAGACTGCATCGGAGCTTGCAGACTTGCTGACAGGAGCATGGCGGTATCCACCAAAGTATCTTCAATGACTTGCTGGGTAACTGGGCGAACATAGTTGAAGAGTTGATTGAAAATGACGATACCAGAAATGATAATAATGATGCCTACAGCAAGCCAGATTCTAAAAAATAAACTGAGGTTTAACAGGTTTTTTCTTTTATTAACTGTGGTCAAGGCGTCATCATGTTTACCCATTGGGTGAAGTTTAGCGTACCAGTTTTGCTCTGCTGATTTTTTTTCAGCGCTGTTTTGCTCAGCTCTTTTTTTCTTAGAGCTGGGTAACTTGATAGAATGGTCGGTGTTAGGGTATTGTTTATTCATGCTGAACATAGGCCGTAACCAATCCCGCGATGTGTATGGATAATGTCAACGCTATCGTTATCCCCATTATCTTGACTAACCAAAGCAAGCTGCTTACGTATGGATTTAATATGGCTATCTATTGTGCGAGCGAGACGATGATCTGGATGCTCACTTATTGCGCTTAGCAACTGTTCACGGCTAAAGACACGATCTGGGTTAGCTAATAAGGCTAACAGCAATTTTCGTTCGGTATTGCTTAGCTCAAGTTTTATATCATTCCAATAAAGAGTATAAGTTAATGGCTCATAGCGCCAATTCCCAGATGCCAACTGGAATATTTGTGGTTCTATTGAGCTATCCACTGAGTCCGTGAGTTTATCAACCGTGTTTACGGTTAATTGTTCACGTCGCCAGATTGCTTTAAGGCGTGCCACGAGCTCTCTTGGACTGAAGGGTTTTGGGCAGTAATCATCCCCACCCATCTCCAGTCCTAAAATACGATCGACTTCATCACTGCGGGCGGTTAAAAATACGATGGGTAGATGTTTAAGGTTACCAATAGCTGCTGAATGACGAATGGATTGGCAAAGACTTAAGCCATCACCGTCGGGTAGTCCAACATCTAAAATAATACCAGATAAGCTTTCTTCATTTCTTAACATATCAATAAGAGTGGGCATTACATCGCTGGCGTTATCTAACCACGTAACCTTCCAGCCTTCGCGTTTAAAGGTAACCTTTAGAGAGGTGGCAATAGCAGGGTCGTCTTCAACCAATAAAATATGTGGTCTAACTTGTGAAGCATTTTGAGATAAGACGTGTGTTTTATCGGTAGTAGAGTAAGTCATAGGGGTTTTCGACCAAATTTAATATATCATTGTCATTTCATCTATTTAACTTTATCTATCCTAGCATAATCAAAATAGGTAAATGTGCGATTCACATGAACACAATATGAAAAATTGATGAAGAATGTTAACTGCCATTCAATTTAAGTGCTTTTAGCAATGTTCTGGTTAAATCCCCGTTAGATTAAATTTTAGATATACTAAAGTCCGTTATACTAAAGTCCGTTATACTTAATTACAGTCATATAATGACTTTAATATTTTTGACTATCATAACCAAACCGCTTACCACCATTAATAGAATTAACGCCACTCTGAATTGGTGCACAGTCATGCCTGCGAGAAAACGTTTACCTATGATGTTACCTAGTACTGCACCAAGCCCTAAGGCCAAGCCATACACCCATAGTTGAGAGGTTAAGACTCCAAAAAACGCATAACTACCAATTTGGGCAATACCTACAAAAAATGAATTGGCGGTTTTAGTGGCAATAAGGTCTTCTTTCTGTAGCCCAGTGTTCATATAAAAAGGATTTAACACAGGCCCGAGCCCTCCTACGATGGTACTAATAAACGCAGTTATAAATCCTAAAGGAATAAAGCCAGATTTGGGCATATTGAACGTTTTATCTACTTTACCAAAGCGGTATTGGAATAGGGTAGAGACTAAGAATATACCCACCAATAATTGTATCCACCCTGCATTCATGCGGCTAAATAATAGCCCAGCAAGCCATGCGCCAATAATGGCACTGGGTGCATAATATTTGGTAAGTGACCAGTCAATGTCTTTCCAAAATAGAATTAAACGGGAGGGACGACTAATGAATGTACCAAGATTAATCACTGGCGGAGCAGATGGCGCCCCAATTATTGAAGAGGTAATAGGGATTAGCAATAAAGCACCACCGCCACCTGAAATGGTAGATACAATAAAGGCCACGACACCAGCAAAGAACAATCCTACTAGATGCCATAGTGGGATGGACTGAACCAATTCTATCAGTGTTGACATAAGTATTGACATGATAGCCCTCCTTTCTTAATTAGCTTTATATATAGAACATACCCTAAATAAGACATAAAACAATAAATCCAAGCAATGAACTCATTGCTTGGATTTAAATCAATGTGAAAATGTTTGTTAAGGGGTATGCCTAAGCTTTATAACCCTTTACAGTTAGCATAGTAGGTTACTGTGGCGGGCCAGTCTGAGAATATACCCATAACGCCAACATCCTGTGCCAATACGTCGATATAATTAAACATATCGCCATCATTATTAATGGCATCTTCAAGACCACTGTAATACCAACCACCACCATTTGCCAACGGCCCAGAGCGTTCTATAGACCAAGTAATAATTTCTAATCCTGCAGCTTTGGCTTGTTTCGCATATTCAGATGCCTTGAGATTGCCGTTACCATCAGTGCTTACTAACAACCATGTGGCAGGAGCAATGATATTTATGCCTAGGCCTTTTAATTCTTGGAATGAATGTTTCCAAGTGTTAGGATCGTTTTTGTCAAAGGTTTGGCCTTCCGCGGTCTCGTTGCTATCATCAATGAGATATACTGCATTTTTACCAAAATCTGGTGTGTTATTAATCCAGTATGTTACATCATCAATATTAAACGATTGAGCATAGACTTTATCACCACTGACTCCCGCCTTTTTGTAAGTGTCTATTAATTGCTGGCGATAATTATCTTGAGTGTAAGTGCCATAAGGCATCGTTTCTACTGGTGTTTTTAGCTCGGGTGTATGCTTTAGAGCTAAGCTTTCAGCGAGAGCAATATGCTCTTCTAAACTCATTAATTGTCCATTTTGGTTATATAACTCTGTACGCCATGGGGCTGTGGCATTCATATAACCATCAAGAGTAGTGGCTTGTTTATTAGCCGCATCCATTTTGCCTTTTAGAGATTTAAATTCGGCTAATGTGATATCTGAGGTACGACATTCAATGTCATTAGCATTCAACAGGTTTCCTGCAGCATCAAGTTGAGGAGGTGTTGAACAGCTATTGGCTAAATCTGTGGCTAATATATTGGTTGTGGTATGTAAATCATTTTGAGCATGTCGGCAAACCAGTTGCTGATCCTTAGTAAAGGCGACATCACATTCTAATATACCGGATCCCATATGAGCAGCGGCCTTATAGCCGTCATAAGTATGTTCAGGGTATTGAAGAGGGGCTCCGCGATGAGATATGGAAAAGTCAGACTTTTTAGGTGTTTGACCTTCACAAGCTGAAAGTTCATTTTTAAGTGGACTCTCATCCATGTCATCAATTAAATATAAAGGACGCGTACCATAGGTAAACGCAACTTTACTGGCGGGGTCAATATCTGGTTTTTCAGGCGTATCGGGTTTTTTGTCCTCATCCTTGTTGTCTTTTGGATCACTAACAACGATGGGGTCATCGTCGTCATCACACCCAACTAACGTTAATGGCGCTAAACTGACGCATAGTGCACATGCCAGTAACGATCTGCTATGCTTTGTTTTATTTGTTTGTATGATAGAGTTAAACTGAGAAAATAACATTTGAGGTTCCTAAAGTTTGCCTATGTTAAAAGTTTGGCTATGTTAAAATTATGATTATTTTATGGTTTGATAATAAACATTTGTAGACTTTAAGCTACCTGATTTTATTGACGGTTTCATGACATATTTAAATAATTTTTTCAGAATTCTTACCTGTTTGATAATAATAATATGAAGGAGTAATAATGAGTAACTATCTAAAATGCGAGACCGTAGAGCACAATCCTGCCAATAAAGAGATTGATCGATCTGTAATTTGGATGCATGGATTAGGTGCTAGTGGGCATGACTTTGTGCCCGTGGTGCCAGAGCTTGGTTTAAGTAGTGATTTGGCAGTACGTTTTGTGTTTCCTCATGCTCCGCAAGTTCCAGTGACCATCAATGGGGGGATGATAATGCCTGCATGGTATGACATTTTAGAGGTAAGCTTAGATCGTAAGGTAGATGTGGCGCAAATTCAGCAATCCACCAAGTCGATTAATGACTTAATTGAAAGAGAAGTTGAACGCGGTGTAAAAAAGGAAAATATTGTCATTGCTGGATTTTCACAAGGAGGTGCTATTGCCTACCAAGTGGCCTTAACACATCCAAAAAAGCTGGGTGGTTTACTAGCACTTTCTACTTATTTAGCCATTGATGATAGCGCCCATTTTACGGATGACAATCGCAACATATTGATTAAAATTGATCATGGTACTCAAGATCCTGTAGTACCAGTTGTGTTGGCACAACGTGCGGCTGAATCGCTTAAAGAGAAGGGCTATGCCGTTGATTTTACAACGTACCCTATGGCGCATCAAGTTTGTTTACCACAAATCAAAGCAATTGGTCAGTGGTTTAATAAGGTATTGGCGTAGGTTTGATTAAGGTAACAACTGGCTAATTATTAATGCTAATACAAGTATAACTATGATTATTATAGAAACTCTTTTTACCCAGTAAGGTATTAAGGGTTTTTTATAGCCGATACTTTGTAGATGACTGTCGAGCCCTGCATTCAAAGTATGCATTTTATCTGATGAATCTTCATTTGGAGAAGGCTCTATAGGGGTGTTGGATTTGACAACCCCTTGTTTTGAAGCTATAGCTAAAACTTTTTGTTGTTGCCTTTGTTTAAGCTGGCTATCATATTCATCAATAGCAGATTTAGCCTCAGTCATACTAATATTACGCTCTTCAGCAAGAGTGTTAATCGCCATGACCATATTGTTTTTTTCAATCATCTGGATAATGTGTTTCGGCAGCTTCTCCGACATGGTAATCCTCAATAATTTACAGGTAAAGTTAAAGTTATTCTAAAGCTCTAGTAGTTTCTTGGCTAAGTTTACTGAGTTATCTGCGCTTGCTGTAACAACTTTTAGCAACCGCTACTATCACCGTTCGTTTTCAACATCATCCTTTATAATTTATGACTTCTTAGATTATAACGACTTCAATTGGACTATTTGTACTATAAATAAAATTGTACTATAAATAAAAAGCACTTTAACAGAGGGTTAAAGTGCTTTGAATACTAAATAATTTAAGCTAACTGGCTAGGCTAATCCTATTGTGCAGAACTTGCTGGCTATTAACTAACTGCTCATCGGATCACTATTATTTATCGTTCCAACGTTGAATAGCTTCTTTAATTACTCGTTTAGCTTCTTCAGTATCTTCCCAAGATTCAACAACAGTAGTGCCTGCTTTTTTCAAATCTTTGTAGTGACTGAAATGGAACTCTAATTGTTCGATTAAGCGTTTTGGAAGGTCTGCTAAACTATTGTAAGCATTACCATTATTACGGTCATCAGCAGGTACTACGACAATTTTATCGTCAACTTCACCATCATCTACAAACTTCATAACGCCAATAACTTTTGCTTTTAAGAACACACCCGTGGTTAAGGGCTGCTCTGTGATAATTAACGCATCTAATTCATCACCATCTTCATCAAGTGTTTGCGGGATAAAACCGTAATTACAAGGCTTGGCAAAAATAGCAGGTTCAACACGATCTAATTCAAAGACTGCTAGTTTACGATTCCATTCAATTTTATGATTACTGCCTGTTGGAATTTCGACAACAACATTAATTTCACCACCGTCAACATCACCTGCATCTAAAATTACATTAAAATCTGCCATTTATTTCTCCCATATGATAGTGTTTATAAACAAATATATTTCTCCCGCCGATTATAACAACTTTTGGCTTATTGCCAAGTAATTACTGGGTTATGACGCTATTCCAAAATAGCATTTATAAATTAAAGATAATAAAACACCCTTTAATGAAGCTTATATGGGGAATAAAATAAAAACCCACTAATTGTAGTGGGTTTTTATATATGGATAAATATATTAGTCTTCTGGCATTATTAGATTTTATCTTCTACTTTATCTGCAGTATCTGTAACTTTGTCGCCAGCTTTAGAGACATCTTGACCAAAACCTTTAAAAGTATTGCAACCTGATAATGCGATTAATGCGGCTAAAGAAGCTAGGGCTAACTTTTTCATAACATATCCTTAAAGTTTAAAACACACCTATAAAGTGGTTTGTGATTAGAAATCTAATAATTAAAAATGAAAATAAAAATAACGAATGTTCAAGCATTACCACTATAAGATACAGCTATACTCAACTTGCTATTTAATCAATATCGTCAGTACCGATAACCTATATTTGTTTTTAAGTACTTGTATCAATTACTCGCATCAATAGCGAAAATTGACTGGTAATGCTTGAACAAATCATAGATGACAACGGCTTCAGGTAAAAACAGTTAATTGTAAGGAATTTAATCAAATTGTCACTTATTTGTAAAAAAATGTTTTCAAAAGGGCTTATATATTCATGACCATACACATAATACTCGTTCAACCACGTATACCTAATAACACAGGGAGCGCCATTAGATTATGTGCTAACACAGGTGCAAAGTTACATTTAGTAGAACCCTTAGGGTTTGATCTTGAGGATAAAAAACTACGAAGAGCAGGTTTGGATTATCACGAATATGCAAATATGCAGGTTCATAAAGATTGGCAACAAGCAAAGCTTGCGTTACAGAAGGCCAACTGTTCACGTATGGTGGCGTTAACGACAAAACTTAGCAAGCCCTTTTATGAGTATGACTTTACCCAACATAATTTTGCAGAGGGTGGCATAGCGTCTGAAAATATTGCATTGGTGTTTGGATCAGAAACAGCAGGGCTTCCTGAAGAGATTAGAGCAGATATTGGTGCCCAAAACTGGTTGCGCTTGCCCATGCTTCCTGAATCTAGAAGTTTGAATCTGGCAAATACTGTGTCTATTTGTTTATATGAAGTGTGGCGTCAGCAAGGATTCAAAGGAGATATGGGACGCAGTACGGGTTATGAACAGCTAACACCGTATGATCCAAAGTAAACACCTACCACAAAAAATAAATGAGCAATGCTAAAGTGGCTAAGCCAACTCTTGATAGTGGTTATATTCGCTTTACTCGCTACTTAAACTGTCATTACAAGCAGTTCGGAGGTTTGGGTAATCCTGCTATACGATTGACATGGCGAGCAACCAGCCCCGTTTTAAATAGCTGCTGCAATTTATGATTGCTAATGTCATGCTCAGGCATGGTTTTCATCAAATATTTAATCAGCGGTCGAGTGGATGGGGGGTGTTTAAACTCTCGATGAAACTGGCGGACTTGACGCAGTATTTCATAATGGGTATTTGTTAAGGTTACCTCTAGCGTGTCTGCTAATTGCTGTGCGACCTCAGGCGTCCATAAACTATGATCAATCAAATGACCTTCTTCATCTAGTTCAAGTTCAATATTTACCTGATTTTTTTCATTCATATATTTTCATTCGTATGCTGTTATTAATGGTTTTTTGATGTGCTTAAGGGCAATGGCTAACAGAGGGTAATATTGTTTATTTGTTTTAGATAGGGACGGTGCGTTATTGTTTTTTTGGCATTTTATACTGCAAGTTTCAAAAATATGTCAATGCCAGATTAATGGCTATTATAACGATACGCCTAAGGTAATTACTCTATCAACTTTCTGAGTTAATCGCACCCACTTATCATCAGTTAATGCGATAGCTTTACTGAAGTCTATGGCTAACTTTGCGCTGTCGTTGAGCGCCTCAATATCCTCAGATAATACATAGATATTGGCAATACCATTAATTGTCCCTTCAAATTCATCGTCTGTATTTAAATCAGAAATGTAAGCATCAAACCAATCTAAATAAGCAACCGTTTCGCCCATCAACAAAACACTATCGCCTGCTTGCCATAGGTTGATCATCTCTTTTATGATGGATTTAAAATTCCCCATATTGGCATGTAATTGAAACAGTGTGACCATAGTTAAGCTCTTTATAGTGTTATATTCGATATGGATTAGAAATTTTTACGGTAGCAAAGTATTCATGTATTATTTTTACCGTTAGACCCAGTGATTTAATTAAGCGAATTAACTTCAATAGGTTAGCTTACCGCATTAAAAGGTAAAAACTTGAGTGAATTCAGTAGAGTCTAAATCTTCTGGAATGAAGTCAAGTTGGGCTGCCAAGTCAGGCGGTACCATCCCTGAAACCCAACTACTAAATACATCATCAGGAAGCCAAGCAGGTGGCATATCATACATATCAAGCGACTTAATCATGCCATTTAAACGGCTATCAGATTGCATCAATTGACCAAAAACAGAGCTTCCTAACATCAGCTGCACTGATTGGCCGAAAGTTGCTAATGTTAACGCTAATGCACAGCCTTCATAAGTGGCTGTTTCAGTTGGCGTCGTTAATCGGATAAGTATTGACACGGTAGGTGTTCCTTTAAAGGTTGAGTTTAATATTAACAATTTATTAATTACTGTATATAAGGACACGACATAGTAAATATGGCATAGCCTAAAACTGTATCACTTTATCTGCTTCATTAAGCATACCCGCTAACTCTCCTAGACCAACCAATTTAAATCCTCGGGCCAAGTTTGCACCCTCTAGTTGGTGCCGAGTTGCATTGGCTAAATCGGTAATACCTCTAGTGATGGCCGTACTTACGCAGACCGGTAAATCCAGATTGTAATCTACACTTAATTGTTGCCATTTTTGGGTTAAATTTTCTCTGTCCGCAACTTGCCAGCGTAGAGCATTTGCAGTGTGTGCCGACCCTCCATAAAAGAAAATGTGAACTGGATTTCTAGAATGATTATGATCACTATCTGCTGCATGACTAGTTGGAGAATCACAAGATTTAGAATGATAAATGCTTAGTAATGATTTGGCATAGCGATAAGCATGTTCAGCAAGAGGATGTGCTGGGTCAACAGTAATCAATATTAAAGTCGTAGCGGTTGTCATATATTTAAAGCCTCAAGTCAGGCATTTGAATGAAGTTTTGTCTCAGTAATGCTTTAGGTTATTTACTGTTTAAAATTTCTATCGTGAGTATGTTAACAGCATTTATTGCCGCATAGTGAATTGAAATTTTACCCAATAAATTATGGGTTAACTAGTAGTCAGTAAAACGGATCAGTAAGACCTCATTTAGAAAAAGATCACTAACTATACTAACTCTAATAAATGCAGGCATCAAACAAGCAAAAATAAAGGGGTTGTCATCAAACTGTGATTAAAGTGCCACACAATTGTCAAATCTTACTGATAGATTGTGAGCATGAAAAAAGTATTTATAAAGTAAAGTGTGCTGTGAGGAAAGTATGTTAAACGATCTAAATAAGCTAAATCTATCTACTGAACGCCTTGTGTCTGGTAATGCTTCAATGCTTCAAGTGGGACAAGATAGAGAAAATATGATTGTGGATAAATCACTTGGCTTATTGAGAGTAAACGACCTGCTTTTAGATAGCAATGAAAAACGACACATACTGCCTCAGGCGAAGCGAGTTCAAAGCTCAACGTCAGGTATACATATTCTGTTGGTTACAGAAACGTGGCAGCCAGATGTCAATGGTGTCGCCATGAGCTTGCATCAGTTAATGAGTCAGCTCGTTATGATGGGCCATAAGGTAAGCCTGTTAAGACCTCAGCCAAAACATGTTGAAAGCAATGACTTTAAAGATAATTCTTTTGATAAACATCATCGCGATGACCCTCAGGTTAACCAACTTCACATAGTCACTAAAGATATACAAGTTAAAGGCATGCCAATTCCTAAATACCCTGATTTACAAATGGGGATGCCTGTTTATAACCGTATAAAACGCGAGCTTAAGCAGCTAAAGCCTGACATTGTACATATTGCCACGGAGGGTCCGCTTGGGTTAGCTGCTTTATTAGCTGCTAAAAAGCAAAAAATAGCGGCTACTACTGGATATCACACTCAGTTTCATGATTTCAGCCGCCATTTTGGCATTGGAATTATTGCCCGTCCTTTGATGACCTATTTTAAATGGTTTCATAATGCATCAAAAGCAACTTGTGTACCCAGTCAGAAAACACAAAATGACTTAGATAAACTTGGTTTTAAGCGTCTCGTTCAAGTAGGTCGTGGCGTTGATTTAGAACGTTTTAATCCTGAGCATAGAAGTGAGTCTTTGCGTCAAGAGTGGGGTGCGCATAAGCAACATACTGTCCTGATTATGGTAAGCCGGCTGTCTCCTGAAAAAGGCGTTGATTTAGTTATTCAATCATTCAAAGCGTTGCAAAGTGCTCAGCTACATCGTGCTATGAAGTTAGTTATTGTTGGCGATGGACCAGACCGTCAACGCCTTGAGTCTTTAGCTAGTGACAGCAGCGAGGATATTATCTTTACAGGTGCTAAAAAAGGACATGAGCTTGCTGAGCATTATGCCAGTGGCGATGCGTTTATTTTTGCCAGTCAAGTTGAAACATTTGGAAATGTCGTTATTGAGGCAATGGCCAGCGGTTTGCCAGTGTATGCTTATGATGATGCTGCAGCGGGTATGTTAGTCAATCCAAATAATGGAGGCTTGGTTCCAGTCGGTAATAAAAAGGAGTTTATAAATATGGTAGCTGCACTCCCTAAAATGCAAGTGTTGAAAGAACAAAGTAGCCATGCCGTTCAGCAAGTTGCTGGTTTTTCTTGGCAGCGCCCTGCCAAACAGATGCTGGATATGTTTATTAGTGCGATACAGGCTAAGGTCTAATGTACAAAAAAAGTGGGTTCTTTAAATACACATTTTTTATATCTTAATAAAATAAGGGGATAAGTTTTGAAACATACCAGTTCTAATAGTAGAAACAGGTCTGAATCATTAAAAACTTCGAGTATGCCTTCAACTATTGCACCCAGTCCAATTTATACTATGATGAGTCGTCATCCTACATTAGCACTCTGTACGGAACAGTTTCTGAGCTGGGACACCAACCTTTGTATTCATATTAATAAATACTCAACTAATTACGCGGTCGCCGTTTTTTTTAAGACTATAAGCCGATTAGGTGATGGTTGGTTTTGGTATGTCATGCTAGCCTCTGCATTTATGATTGGTGGTACACAATCTATATTGCCGCTACTAACAACAATAATAATGAGTCTAATGGGTTTAACTATCTATAAATTATTGAAAGTTAAAACCGTGAGACCTCGCCCTTATCAAGTGCATCAAGTTATTGTTTTGGGCGAGCGTCCACTAGATGTCTTTAGCTTTCCATCAGGTCATACCTTGCAAGCAGTGTTATTTACCGCCACTTTAGGTAGCTATTTCCCACAACTATTGCCGATCATGTTACCTTTTGCGGCTTTAGTAGCCCTTTCCAGAATGGTGCTCGGTTTGCATTATCCCACCGATGTTTTAATTGGAGCAGGTATTGGGTATGGACTGTCTCTGTGGGCGTCAAGAGTTCATATTTATTTGGAGGAAACACTACCTTTATTTATCTGAAGATCTGTGTACTGTAAAAGTCAGCATATCAGCAAGGTCATGGGTATAAGATTAGCAGTTTAAGGTGTATGCTTTTAAGAGTTTGTTACCTTATTGAACATATCGTACTATTCTAAAATATTGTTACCTCATAGTGATGCATGGGTATTGTCTGAATAGTTATATACTGAATCTTGACTAAGGTTTTGTAAATTTTATCTTATCTTATATCTCGAAAATATCAATTCTGTGGTAGGCTTATAGCACATTAGCACTTTAAAGGAGTCGTGCTTAGCCATGTCATCAGCCAATAATACCGATAATAATCAGTCGTCTAGCAAGTCTAATTCACATAAAGAACCTATCACTTTAGAACAAATTGAACGGCTCAAAATGGCCAGTCAATTTGCTTTTCATATATGGGAAAACAAGCCTTTAGTCTGTAAAAACTTTTTAACCAGTTACCCACTTGATGAGTGCCTAACCCGCCAGCAAATTAGCGATTTAATAGATGATTTTACCTTGGATGAAGGACTTGATGGCGGGTTAGAGAGAGCGGATGAAGCTGGAGTAATGGTAGGTCTTCGCCGTTTGCGTGAACTTTTAATGATGCGATGGATTTGGCAAGATGCACTCGGTGTGATTACGCTTGAGCAGCTCACTGAAGAGTTATCAGATTTCGCTGATTCGTGTTTAATTTTTGCCAAAGAATATACATGGAAGTCTCTTGTTAAGCGTTATGGTCGACCCACCTTTATTGATAAGGATGGTAAGTTACAATACGATGATATGGCAATTTATGCTATGGGTAAGTTAGGGGCTCAAGAGTTAAATTTATCAAGCGATATTGATCTGATATTTGTACACCGTGCTCGCGGTCATACCGATGGTGATAGATCAAAAGGAACTAAGTGTATTGATAACAAGCGATTTATGGTTCGCTTAGGTCAAGGCATTATCAAGCTTTTAGATGAAAATACAGCTGAAGGCTTCGTATTTCGCGTTGATATGCGTTTGAGACCTTGGGGAGATGGCAGTGACTTGGCGATACATTTATCTGCTTTAGAAAAATATTTTGAAAAGCATGGTCGAGCATGGGAGCGTTTCGCATGGCTTAAAGCCCGCGTTGTAAACTGGGTAGACGACACATTTAAAAAACAGTTGGATGAGACAGTTAAGCCTTTTGTTTTTCGTTATTACGTTGATTATAGTGCCTTCGCTGCATTGCGCGAAATGAAATCATTGATTCAAAACCAAGTGGCGCAGAGAGAGGATTTAGATAATGTAAAACTTGGTGCTGGTGGTATCAGAGATATTGAGTTTGTGGTTCAAGCCTATCAGCTTATCTACGGTGGTCGAGATAGCCAGCTTGAAGTAAAAGGGTGTCTTGATGCCATGAAAGTTTTAAATGACTTTGATTATCTGGATGATGAAACTTACAAAAACTTAGAGCAAGCTTATCGGTTTTTTCGAAGAGTTGAACATGGCATTCAAGCCATTAATGATCGCCAAACTCAGCAGCTGCCAAGTGATCCCAAATGGCAGAATAATTTAGCTCTAACGCTTGGATTCAATGGGTGGCAAGACTTTTTACAATGCCTAAATCAGCACCGTAAAAATGTAAATATTCCTTTTGACCGTATGGTTACTGAACGCCAAACGCCTAAAGATTCAGAAAGCGACTTTAAGCAAGATTCAACAAAAAATATTGAGGATATTTTAAGCGAAGAAAATCTCAAGCGATTGCAGCAATTTTGGGATAGCAAAATGGTGGCTAATCTTTCTGAAGAGGCGAGAGAGCGCTTAGACAATGCCTATCCTGTATTGACTCACGCTCTCATTGAGCATGAAATAAAGCAGGAAGGTGCAAATGACGCTCTTCCCAGATTGATAGACTTACTCGAAGCTATTTGCCGTCGTTCCATTTATTTGGTTATGCTTGCCGAAAACCCTGATGCAACAGTCGATCTCATACCTATGTTATCAGCAAGCCCTTGGATATCAGGCGAGTTGGCAAGATACCCTGTATTGCTAGATTCATTCTTGCAGCAACGTTATCGCCATCTACCGGATAAAGAGGAGCTTACTGATATTTTACGCCAGCGTTTACTCAGAGTAGAAACAGATGACGAAGAGTTGCTACTAAGCTCACTACGTCTCTTCAAAAATAATCAGGTGCTTGCTGTAGCTGCTAGTGATGTACTGGCAGAGCGTCCAATTATGAAAGTCTCAGATTCTCTGACTTACATTGCTGAGGTAGTATTAGAAGCGGCATTAGAACGGGCTTTTGCTCAGCTTGTTAAGCGCCATGGTTATCCTATAAATCAGCAAGGTAATTCGGTTACAGAAGCACATAGTGGTTTTGCCATTATTGGTTATGGTAAGCTTGGCGGAATCGAGATGTCTTACACCTCAGATTTGGATTTAGTGTTCATACATCAGATAAATGAGCAAGCGATGACAACAGGTGCAAAACCTGTCAGCGGTATGAAGTTTGCTGCAAGACTTGCTCAAAAGCTTATGACCTATCTGAATACCCAAACACGTGATGGACGTGCGTATGAAATTGATATGCGTTTGAGACCCTCTGGTAATGCTGGCATGATGGTTGTATCTATTAAATCATTTCAACATTATCAGCTAGCTAAGGCTTGGGTTTGGGAGCATCAAGCTTTAGTGCGAGCAAGGGCGATATGTGGTGATAGAGATGTAATGCAATCCTTTAATCATATACGTGAAGAAGTGCTAACGCGTAAACGTGACATCAATGAATTAAAATTTGAAGTTCAAAAAATGCGTAAAAAAATGCAAGATCACTTGGGAAGCGATGCACAAGAACAAGGAAAGTTCCATTTAAAACAGGATGCGGGTGGTATTGTTGATATTGAGTTTATGGCCCAGTATGCCGTACTCGCTCATGCCAATGAGTATCCAAGCTTAATTAAATGGAGTGATAATATTAGAATTTTTGAAAGTTTAGCTGAAACGGGTGTTTGGGATGAAGAGACCTGTATAGGGTTAACCCAAGCATATTTGGACATTAGGGCAGCAATGCACAAGCTTGCCTTAGCTAATCAAAGTATTTTAGTCAACGAGCTTCCTTGGGAGGATATACGCGATTATGTCATTACCAAATGGAATGAAGTTATTTGCTGATCCTATGCGAAAAGATGTCTGATTATCTAGGTGGCTTTTTTTTAGTATACATATCTCTCCAATGCGTGAGCTCAATCGAGTGCTTATCATAAAGCGTCTTTAAAGCACCGCTTTTCATCCATTGATATTCACGTTCACGAGCCTCTTTAATACCATCATTCCAGTTGTCATAAGGGGTGGCAGGATGGCACATAATTACTGAGATTGGGTAGTGGCTATTTTTCTCATCAAATCCACCAATTCCGATAGGGCACTGACCTAACCAGCGGTCCCATAGCTTTGTTAGCTTATCTGAGTGTGCTTCAAAATCATACACCCCACCAAAATGACTGTTTGTTATAACGCCTGTTTGCTCACACAATGCTTTCCATTGTTGCCCGCCTAACGAATAAATTACCCATGCTTTTAAGTCGTAATTTATAGGGGTTGTTACTCTCGCTGCCATGGTGTGGCTCAGACTTTTGCCATAACGAGATAGTAATTCATTCATTAGACATTGTCTTATGATTGGAAACTGATGAACATGTTGATGCCCATCAATAAATCTTGGGGCATGATTGAAGGTGTCTTCAAAAATATCAAGCTGTTGCTTAATTTCATTAGCAACATCATTTGCTTTAATACCTTGTAAGTAACTTGCTTTAAGCAGTTTTGGTAACGATTTGGGTAAGGTGGTTTTAAATACGCCAGTAAAATCTAGGTGTAGACCTACGTCAATATTCGAGGTATATAGGGCTTTGATTGAGGTATTGTCAATATGGCCACCCACCATATAACTACTAGCAGTAATTAGCCTCTTCTGGGCTAAATTAATGACCGCATCGTTCACAGGCTCAGACAAACCTAAATCATCAACATTAACGATAACCTTTCTGCTTAACGTATTAGATGATTCTATTAAAGCGGAGTCTGTATAGGTAGTGGTATTAATATTTGCGTTCATAGAGTCATTAGGCTATCACATCATGAATAAGTTATAGTATAGCGCTTATGATAAATTATAATGAACTCGGTTGATATAGTTTAAGTCACTTAAAATGGTTACCAGTCAACCGAGCGGTAATTTTTGCTATTGATTGTCTCTATTTATTGTTATTAATAGCTCGTTAAATCTGGTACAGCAAGTGAAAATAGTATAGTAACTATTTAGAATTAACGTGATTATCTCAGAATTAACGTTATTATCTTAGAATTTTAAAGTTTAAGATTTGAAGGCCCATAGTTTACCAAGTAGAAAACTTAAAACGGTAATAATAGCGGTAACCACAAACCATATTAACAAATAATAGCGCTCACCATATAGCCCTAGACCTAACATAAATAACCCTTGGTTTAAGGCAAAGCCTAAAATGGAGCTGCCAAACCATCTGGCCAAACGTTTTATATTGTCTACTTTATTTGTTCGCTGTATATTATGGCGGAAGGTGACCCATGAATGACCAAAAAAGCTGGCAATAAATGCACATAAAAAGGCAACAACATTTGCCCAAGCGGGATATATATTAAATAGGCTGACCGCTAAATACAATATGACACCGTGAACTAGGGCGGCAAGACTGCCCATAATCATAAACTTAAGGATTTCGGAGGTTGACTGACGCATCAAATATTTAGCTCTACTAAAGAAAGGGTGCTAACTTTAATACTGTAAGTTAGTCGGGGCGGGTATCAGCGTCTTGATTACTCAATACCTCATCTATTAAATAAATAGGGCGTTGTTTCACTTCTTCATATAAGCGTCCAACATACTCGCCTATTACACCAATACATACCAACTGTATACCAGTAGAGAACATGATACCCGCTGCCACTGTTGCCCAGCCTGCCACGTCATTGCCAAAAAATAAGGTTTCTAAAACAATATATATGCCGTATAAAAAGGCAAGAAACGAGACAAAAAACCCCATTCGTGATATGAGACGTAAGGGCTTTTGCGAGAAGGAAGTGATGCCCACTAAAGCAAGTTCAAACAAACTGGTATAATTAAATTTACTGTCGCCATGATCACGATTATCAGCAGTGAAAGGTAGATAGACCGTGTGAAAGCCCACCCATGCATAAAGTCCTTTCATAAAGCGTTGGCGCTCTGGTAGTGAGAGCAATGCTTGTAACACTTTTTGATTCATTATTCTAAAGTCGCCTGCATTTGGGCGAATCTCATAGCGCTGTGTGTCTTGAATAAAGTGATAGAAGCTGCTTTTTAACGTTTTTGCTAAAGGGCTTTCATAAGGGCGATTGGCCTGAATACCCGCTATCATATCAATATTGGTTTGGTCAGACTGTTCAGCCTGTACCATCATCTTTATCATTTGTTCTAATACGCTTAATGGATGCTGACCATCAGAGTCAATCATGGCGATGTATTTACCGCTTGCGTGAGCCAGCCCAGCACTAAGTGCAGATTCTTTGCCAAAGTTGCGAGATAGGCGAATGAGCTGTATCTTTATTTGAACAGGACAGGATTGTACGGCGGTTTCAAATACCTGTCTAATATTATCTTTACTGCCATCATCTACAATAATAACTTGCTGATGGCCATTTAAAGCGTTTGCAAAATCAATTACTTTAGGTAAAAAAATCGTCAATGCCGCTGCATCATTGTATGCCGGCATGACGATAGAGAGAAAAGTCTGATTTTCAGGCATTTTTTCAGGCATTCAAACACTCATTTGGATGGGTTAAACATCAATAGAAATACGAAATAAAAGCTTTAGTTATATATTATCTAACGCAGTGATTGGGAATATAAGCTGACCATTTAACCTTTAATGGCTCTGAATCTGGCTGTTTAGGCCAGTTAATTTGCCAGATACCATGATAATGCATCATAGATTCCTTTGGTAGTTTATCGACCAATGGTAAGGTCAAATCATTTTCAGCTTGTGACATAATCAGTGTACCGTGTTTTGATAGACGATCTAAAGTCATCCAAGGCGAATGGCTAGTAGGACCGGATATCATAAGTGAAGGCCAAGTGGATGTGGTTTTAAATTGAGAAGCGTTAGCGTTCATGGCTACCAATGCGCTTAGCCAGCGATCCCCTGAAAGGCTATCCCATGTGCAAGTGCTAATCTCATTCCATGTTTGCTGTGCTTGCAGACTTAAGGCCTGTTCTGGCCAATCCATTCGTGACGGTTTATTACGTACATTATGCCCAAACTGTAAATAAGTTATCATTAAAATTGTCACAAGTGTCAGCCAAACTCTCAGATATTTGGTTATTTTGTCTTTAAGTAAAATAAGACTGTCAGGCTTTATTAAACTGGCAAATAATAAGCCTGATAGTGACCACATGGGCATGCCCCACATATCTCTTAGACCAATACCAAATATAAGACTTAGCACAATAAGAAATAGTAATGGCATCAACCATAAATAGACAATCAGCTTGCTATCGGTTATGGTGTTTTGTTTATTAAATGTCGAGCTGTTTTTATGTTTAGTGAGTTTAGGACTTGTTAATCTAGGCTGAGTTAATCTAATAGTAGGTAATTTTTGAAAATCTAGATACTTACGAGATAAAAATAATATGATTAACAAAGGTATATGAGCAATTAGTTGGGCAAGAGAAAATTTGAACCAGCTAACGTGCGCAGCAAGTGAATTGCCTTGTGTACTATCACTAGAGCGACCACTAGCATAGGTAAAAGGCAACCAGTCGTTTTGTATTAACCACATCAGGTGTGGCGTAAAAATCGCCAACATGATTATGGCTGATAACCAAGGCTTTGGTTGTTTTAGTAATCGCCATTGGTTTGGAAGTAGTAAATATATCGCCATTGGAATTAATAGAAAAACGACACTATATTTGGTCAGCATACCCAAGCCACCCACTATACCCAGTAAAATCCAATCTCGATAACGATTGGTTGTTATACATTGGTAAAATATAAGGTTGAGCCCTGCCCAAATAGGGAATTGTGCAATGTTATGATTGAATTCCAAAGTCGGGTAATTGTAATAAATTATAGCAAGGGCAAGTAGCGCACCCAAAACAGCTTGCGTATGGAAGAATAGCTTGGTACCCAGCTTATATATGAGAAATAAAGAGAGTAATACGTGAATTTGGCTGAGAAAATAAGGGCCAATATGTCCAAAAAGCTTGTAGAAGCTATACAATAACCATGAAGAAAGAGGGGGGTGTTTGTAGTAACCCCACTGCCATTCATGCCCCCAGTTGATACCTTCACTAACATCTAATGGCACGCTACTGCCTATAAAAGCAGGCACGATAGACCATATCAGAAAAAAAATGGCTAGAAAAAAGGTTGATTTATGCCAACTTTCACTTTGGTTATAATTAAGTGTTTGGCTGTCTGTTTTTAGAGTATTTGACATTATTTATATCTTATTTATTTATGACTTTGGTCATTATTTAATGAGATTATGATTCATTTAAATTAATTCTAATCATTTAGATTGAGCAAATTATTTCCGTTTATAAATGTGATAAAATTTGCTTATTGTAATCTGATTTTATGACTAAACCAATGTTGCTGTGCTAATCATTAATGATTAAATAAATATTAATGACTGAGAATGACTCAAACAGTCTATAGAGTAATAAAGTCTACTCATACACCATTCAAACTGCCGAGTACTGAACATGAAAAATGAAACAATAAAAATTTTCGTTGGCTGTGATCCTAATAATTGTGATCTAGAACAAATGATGGTGTTAGATTACAGTATAAAAAAACATACGAAAATGCCATTTGAAATTATATGGATGCAATTATCTCGCGACCCGAATAGCTTTTGGTACTCTAATCCAGAAATAGGCGAAGGCTGGAATACGACAAAGTGGGCAACGCCGTTTTCAGGATTTCGCTGGGCTATTCCAGAGTACTGTGACTTTAAAGGCCGTGCCATATACATGGATGCGGATATGGTGGTACTGTCTGATTTAAATGAATTATGGAATCATCCCATTACTGGCTCTAGTGTGGTTGCCGCTAAAGTTAATGATGAGATAACTCGGTTATGTACTTGTTTGTGGGATTGTGAAAAAGCCAAACACACACTCACTCCAGTTTCAGAGTTAATGAGTGACCCTACTGGACATCAAAAGCTAATGGATTATTTCAAAAAAAACCAACAACTAATAACGCCTTATGTAGATAGTTTTAATTGTGTTGATGGGGAGGATTTGCCAATTGAAAATATTAGGATTCTCCATTATTCAGATATGGGTACTCAGTTTAGTCATAAATATGCTATACCACGAATAGAAAGTGAGGGGGCTAAGCATTGGTTCGATGGTAAAGTCATGCCACACCCTAGAAAAGAATTGAGCGATTTGTTTGATAAATATTTCCAAGAAGCGTTGGACGCTGGCTATAGGGTTGATGACTATAGAGTAGAACCATTCGGAGCGTTTCCCAAAAAGACACATCAAAAATATAAGGGTAATAAAGTGACTCGTTCTAATAATAAAAAATCTATTTTTGCACGTTTATTTAAAAGCTAATATCAAAGTTATTTGGATAATTTGATGATTTGTCCAACTTTACATAATGTTTAGTATTGGAAGTTGAAATATGGGGAAAAGTGAAAGTAAGAAAGTTTTGTTGGTTATTAACTCCCTACAGGGTGGAGGAGCTGAGAGATCAGTACTTACCCTAGGAGAAGGCTTTATTGAGTTAGGATATGATGTACATATTTTGCGATTCAGCACCAAGGTTGCTTATCAAATAAATGAGAGTATCAACTTACACCTAATTGATTATAAGCCTTTTAAGATCCTGCCAAATAATAAATTTAGATATATAGCGTTAGCTAAAGCTGTTGATAGATATGTTAAAAAACATATTGGTACTCCAGCTTTAACCTTGTCTAATCTAGATCGAGCAGATAGGGTAATGCGTTATAGCCAGTTACCTAATATAATCCATATCATTAGAAATACGTTATCAAAAAAAATAGAAATGCTTAGTAAGACTGATAAAAACTGGAATGTTAAGCAGCTTAAAATTTTTTATTCACGACACCCCATTGTTTGTATCAGCCATGGTGTTGAAAATGATTTTAGAAAAGCATTAGGACTATTAAATACAACTACAATACTTAACCCAATTGATGCTTTAAAAATTAATGAACTATCAAGTCTTTATAAACCAGATTTTAGTAATTACATTGTGCATGTGGGTAGCTTTAAAGCCCAAAAAGCGCATGATGTTCTTATTAAAGCTTATGCCAATTCGTCGATGCAGTTGCCTCTGTTATTAATTGGGGAAGGGCACTTATTTGAAGAGACTAAAGAGCTGGTTAATGAACTTAATATATCGAATAATGTTTATTTTTTAGGGTTCAAAGAAAACCCATATCCTTATATTAAATATGCAAGTTTTTTGGTTTTATCATCTCATTTTGAAGGCTTTGGCAGAGTCATAGCAGAAGCAATGGCTTTAGATACACCTGTAATTAGTACCAATTGCCCTTCAGGACCTAGTGAATTACTGCCATCAGAGAATCTAGTTCCTGTTAATGATATCGAAGCGTTAACTAAAATAATGGATTTAGCAATGAAGCAGGCATCTTCATTTAAATGTCCATTTGATGAGTCTCTGTTGCCTGCAAATATTGCCAAACAATATATAGAGTTGATGGAAGTGTAAAACTCTCTAGAAGTATCAACAGACTCTAATTGTATATCATCGAGATGACAATAAATAAATGCCATAGGCCATAATAATTAGCACTGTAGCACCAATTATTCTATTTCGCCGTCTGATTTTTTGACGTCTTAACTTAGTGAGAGATCGACTTGCTTGATATTGCTCAATGTAAACTTCTCCGTCATAATCCTTATCAAATATTTTAATGTAGCCTAAAGGTAAGTTTTCTATTGAAATATTATTTTTAAGTTTATACATGGCGTGATCTAGACTGTCTTGATCTACTTGTGTGTTTTTGCCATCCATTTGCTCATTAATCCATTGCTGGACTAAAGATTTAGCAGCCTGTGTATTTTTGAAAAATAAGGTGCCAGCTAGATAGTCATGCGACATACCACTCATACCTTTTGTCATATAAATTCCAACATCAGCGCTAATATGATTGAAGTAATCAATAGGTTGTTTGACGATCGCATCTGCATCTAAATATAAGATATCTTTATCAGGAAACCTATTTAAGCACTCAAGAATAAAATGTGGTTTAATTCTTGTGTTAGCTTCCCAATAGCCTGCGTCTTCCACTCGACTAAAATAATAACCAATACCATGCTTTTCTAATGAGTCTTTTAAACGCATGGCATGCTCTTCATAGCTTTGCGTATAAAAACTGCAAACAAGAAACCCATTGTCTGTGATAGAGTTTTCGATAGCGTCTATTTGAATGAATGATGTCATAAAATACTCAATGAGTGAATAATTATATTAAAGTTGTTTAAAGTTTCTTATCAGATGTACTTAATTAACGCCACCACTGGGACTTATCGTCTCGATGAAGCGTCTTAACTAATGCGAAAGCAGTGTCTAAGTTTTGAACTCTATCAAATGTATAGAGTAAAATATCGCAAGCTAAACCATCAATAGCTCTATAACGCTCATATCGCAGTCGCATATTTTTCAGGGTATCATCAGCACCTATACGAAAATAAGTGAGCCCATCATATAAGTCTAAGTGTTTAGCATATAAACTTGCGATGTTCTCATCATTTAAATTATTACTACTTTGAAAACCTTTTAAGTATTGCTCTGTTTCATAAACTTTAAGGGTATTTACCAAGGTAACAGCATTAAGGAGGATGGTGGACCTTATAGGATTGCTGGAATGATCTACAAAAGTATCACATGCTGATATTATCCAGCGTAAGGATAAATGATTTAGGAGAAATTCGGTTTCAGATTCCCACAGCTGTTCAAACGCCTTGAAGGTTTCTTGAGTTTTGTAACCTCTACGTATAAGAATAACCAAAGTGGCGTGGTAGAAGCAGAGCTCCGATTGGCCAATGAACTCTTTTTTTACCTTATTGAGATGATCATTTAGGTTTTTAATTCTTGTTTTATCAATTATATTATGCAGATCTATATCGCGACTACTCAGAATATTCTCTTTCATAGCGCCAGAAGACTTATTGGAGTAACTAGAAATAACACCTTTGGCACCCAATGTTTTTTCACTTTTAAATATTAATAGCGCTTTTCGCTTCCAACCACTTAATTCAGCCATAATAAGCTCACTCCGAGATAGATAGATTTGAACCTATTGTAGGTATCCTTTAAGAGTTTAATAACTAAAAAATATATCTTTAAATAAGTCCTTAGAAACAGGAGAGTGGTTGATAACTCTAACACCTCGTTTGAAATACTCTCTAGCGAGTAAGTCAAAAGAAGGCACAATTCGATTTTCAATAGCTTTATCCAGCTTGCATGGAGCGGTGCTATCCTTACTTTCATAGAATCTAGGCTGACTGCTGTTCAGAAGGTCAATGCCATACAGATGAATCTGATTGGCTCCTAGTGTATATGCTAATTGTGCGGCCACGTAGGCAACCGTGCCTGCTTCAACAAATCCATGAGTAATATCCAATGAAACGCCAACTGGCTTAGGTAGGTTATTTGCATCTATCACAAAGTTTGGATTTGATACCAAGTTAGTTAGGCTTGCTTTTTTAGGTTTAAAAATAGATAACCTAAAACTTTTTTTACTATTAGAACCCATCTTATGCAGTTTATCGGCTGGGTATATAAGAGTTAAACATTGATGGTATTTGATAAAAAATTCAGGTAGCTTTTTAACTATTAAATCAAGTACATTGGCTGTAATAAATAAAGGTTGGCCTTTGTAACATTCAGCCAGCAATAAATTTTGGTGCTCAATAAATCTAGCATCAGTAATAATATAAGCAATAACGTCTTTAAAGGCGTGTTGGGCTGTTAAACTGATACTTCCATTTACAAAAAGTGCTGGGTTATTTAATAAGTCATCGTTAAAAGATAATTGATCAATAGAGGGCCCTGAAGCATAGATATTAACTGGTGTATCAACACACGTCATATTATCTTTTTTAAAGTAAGGGATTGAATAAATTTTTCCGGTTATATCGACTTGGTATACATCATTATTATCCATATTTATTCAGACCACCAAGCATTGCGTTCTTTTTCATGATGCTTACGAAATCGGGTGTAGACACTGCCGCGTTCATTAACGCGATCAAAAACATTCAATAGGATACTATAAGCAAAGGGATCTGCTTTTCCAATTTCATCCATTCGCCAACGCATATTTCTTAAAGTGTCGTCAACACCAATTCTAAAACTAGGTAATTCATCAAATAAATCAAAACAATTTGCTTTTGTTTTCTTGAATCTGTCCTCATCATATTTATCAGATTCGTGCTCATTTGTTTTTAATAAATATTGTTCGGTCTCATATAACTTAACCGTGTTAATTAATACAATAGCGTTTAATAAGATACTTTTTAATAGGATATCTGGGTCGTGATCAATAAATGTATCAATTGCAGAAATTAGCCAACGCATATTTAGGTGTTCTAATAAAAAGTCTTGTTCACTAAGCCATAGTTGTTTAAATAATTTATAGTTTTGCCCAATGTTAGATTCACGGCGTATAAGTACAATCAATTTAGCATGATAGAACAATAACTCTGGCTGCTCGTTGAAATTAGCCCTTAGATGAGAGATATGCTCATTCAAATCTTTTTTCATATAAGACTGGAATGATTCTAACTTTACTCCAGATAAGATATTGGCTTTTAAAGAGTCATAATTGACATTTTGTAATTCTGACTCAATATTTTTTGCACCCAAACGTTTTATATAACGGTTAAGAGTAAATAGGTTTTCAATTTTACTTTTCTTACGCTTAACCATATAAATATCTCAATTATTAAGGAGAAAATTCATTAAATATCAATGCCAATATTTTTCAAGCCACGGACTCGGCTTAACATGACGATACCATTTGCCACCACCACCTTTAATGGCATCAGGTGGATTAATTTCGCCATGAAAAATAACAATTTTAGCGCCTTCAGAAAGGGTAGGCGCTTTAATAAAGCTTAAAAGAGGCGATGCCATACATTGATATTTAAAGCTCACGCACCAACTTTTATCCCAATATTCTAAATGATGATGTTCACGTAGATAGTTTGATAGGTAGGCTTGCTCATGACGGACTTCTGAACTTATTTTAGCGAAATTCTGCTCAAAGTTGCTTAGTAAATTTGGATAGGTGTTTTGTCCAACTTTAAAACGATAGACTGAGCTATTACCAGTCATGCGCCATGGCTTTTTCCAGTCACGTATGATAACCACACTGTCCTCATGTTCAGCTTCATAGTCAAAGAAGGCATCGATATTATCAACGATAACAATATCAATATCTAAAAATAGTGCCGTGCCTTTTAAGTCGTATAATTCGGGCTTAAATGTTGTAAGTTTTTTCCAGCCCCGTTCGGGCAATCCATCTGGTAGATTTAGTTCTGGGATAGGGTAACATTTGATACTGCTGTCTATACCCGTTTCATCATCGGTAAGGCAAACCATTTCAAAGTCTAAAGTAAGGTTTCGTTTGACCATATTATAAAGTCGATTAACGTATTCAGGGCCGTATTTGTTACCCCATTTCATACAAATAATATAGCGGTTTTCAGAGCTTTCGTGGGTCATCTGATTCATAGGCGTATAACTCTGTATGTTGTTTTAAATGATCACTTATTAGCATTAATTTTATATTCTTTTATTGGTCTTAGTACGTGAGTCTAAATATTGTTGTAGTTCAGCTTCACTCAATTTATACGGGTTTTGAATAACTGGCAGGTTTTTAAATCTTCTGTAACCCCACATATAGTGACTAGGACAGGTGTTTATCATCGTCTCCATCGCCTTATTAAGTGCCGTCGTTGCGACAACCATATCTTTATCATATAAAGCTGGATCATCAAGTGCAACGCAGTGAATGTCAAAACCTGATTGCTTACAGTTAGTCTTAGCATCATTATTGCGTAAGCAGACTAATCCGACTAAAGCACATTTTGTTTTGCTGGCAAGTTTAGGCGCTAACGTACTAGATAAGGTATCTATACCAAAAAAAGGCGCAATAACGCCTCCAGAAGGGTGTGGAACATGATCTGGTAAAATGATACTAAATCCGCCTGCTCTGAGGGTCTTGAAAATAGCTTTGACACCGGATGCATCAGTAGGAACAAGTGTTGAATTTAATTTTTCTCGACCCTGCAAGATAAAGGCATTGCCTAACTTATGTTTGATTGGCTTATACATAATGGTTGGACTGCCATGCTGATTAAGCCATGCATTCATCATCTCCCATGTGCCTAAATGCGGAACAATAGCCAACATACCCTTTGGACTATTTAATGCTTGTAAGAATACCTCTTTATTATGAACATTTTTGATTTTTGCAATACTCCATTGCGGCGGCATTGCCCAGCATTTTAAACACTCTACGCTAGTCAGGCATTGATTGCGAATGATGTCTGCGCTAAGTATTTTGCGAGTTTGCTGATTTAATTCTGGATATGCTAAACGTAAATTAATATCAATAGTACGTCTTATTGATAAATTGGGTAGGCAGTTGATTATCCATGCCACAAAAAGTGCCAACCCCTTAAGAAAGGGCAGTGGCACATATTTAAATAGATTAAACGGATTCATAATAAGTGACTCACAAGCAAAGTTTTTTTATCCATAAACCAAAACCTTGTTGCAAGTTGTGGTTGCAGTCAAAGTTAAGATATTATGACTTGTCTTGCGCTTCAACTTGCGCTTTTTCACGCAAGCGAATGCCAAGTTCACGCAGCTGACGGCTATCCACTTCTGCAGGTGCTTGAGTTAGTGGGCAGTCTGCAGTCTTAGTTTTAGGGAAAGCAATGACATCGCGGATTGATCCAGCACCTACCATCAACATAATGAGGCGGTCAAGACCAAAGGCGAGTCCGCCGTGCGGAGGTGCACCAAACTTAAGCGCATCTAGTAAGAAGCTGAATTTCTCATTCGCTTCTTCATCAGAGATACCAAGGGCATCAAACACCGCTTTTTGCATGTCTACGGTATTAATACGTAAGCTACCGCCGCCAATTTCAGTGCCATTAAGCACCATGTCATACGCAATGGATAAGGCAGTTTCTGGGCTATCTTTGAGCTCTTGAACGGAGCCTTTTGGTTTGGTAAATGGATGGTGCATAGATGTCCATTGACCGTCATCTGTTTCTTCAAACATGGGGAAGTCTACTACCCATAAAGGTGCCCATTGGCAAGTTGACATTTCCATATCATGGCCAACTTTAACTCGTAAAGCACCCATCGCATCATTTACTACTTTTGCTTTATCAGCGCCAAAGAAGATGATATCACCATTTTGTGCTTCAACACGGTCCACTAAGCTGACCAGTACATCATCCGTCATGTTTTTGATGATTGGCGATTGCAGTCCAGAGTCTTTGTCAACACCGTTATTGATATTAGTAACGTCATTTACTTTGATATAAGCTAAGCCGCGCGCGCCGTATATGCTAACAAACTTAGTATAGGCATCAATTTGTTTGCGAGTCAGAGAACCTCCATTTGGTACGCGTAATGCGGCAATGCGACCTTTGGGATCATTAGCAGGGCCAGAAAAAACTTTAAACTCAACGGACTGCATTAAATCAGCTACATCAACAAGTTTAAGCGGAATACGTAAGTCAGGCTTGTCTGAACCGTAATCCCGCATGGCTTCGGCATAGGTCATACGGGGGAATTTACCTAAATCGACATCAAGCATGGTTTTGAAAAGGTTTTGGATTAAACCTTCATTAATATCCATAATTTCTTCTTCAGATAAGAATGATGTTTCAATATCTACTTGGGTAAACTCTGGTTGACGATCAGCACGTAAATCTTCATCACGGAAACATTTGGCAATTTGATAATAGCGGTCAAAACCTGACACCATTAATAATTGTTTAAATAGCTGTGGAGATTGGGGCAAGGCAAAAAAGTTACCGGGACGTGTGCGAGACGGTACAAGGTAATCACGAGCCCCTTCAGGGGTCGCACGAGTCAAAATAGGCGTTTCCACATCTAAAAATCCCTGTTCGTCCAAATAACGACGAATGGTAGAAGTGGCTTTAGCGCGGAAAACCATGCGCTCTTGCATCTCTGGACGACGCATATCTAAATATCGATATTTGAGACGTAAGTCTTCTGACACTGTCGTTGTTTCATCATTTAATGGAAAAGGTGGTGTCTCTGATTTAGCCAATACCTCGATTTCTTTACCAAGCAGCTCAATATTGCCACTGGTCATATTTGGGTTTTCAGTACCTTCGTAACGCTTACGCACACGCCCCGTTATTTTTAGAACATATTCTGGACGTGCAGCATCGGCAGTAGCAAAGGCTTCAGGAGTATCAGGGTCTACAACTACTTGCAAGATGCCTTCACGGTCTCGCATATCTAGAAAAATAACACCGCCATGGTCACGGCGACGGTGGACCCACCCAACTACGGTAATCGTTTGTTCTAATAGTTTTTCGGTTACTGCTCCGCAATACTCAGTACGCATCATAAATTGTCCACTGTATTAACAAGGGTTGTAGAAATAAGGATTGAAAAATTGTACTTAAATATAATTTGTTTAATGAAACGCACATTATGCCTGTTATTGAACTTTGTCACAACTGTTAGCTTGCTATGAATTACTATTTACAAGGTAGAAAAACAGGGCTTATAAGGCGTAAAAAGCAATACTTAAGTTCGATTGAATGATAATGAAAATTTATAAAAATATAACTTAATCGTGAAAATTAGCGTCTGGTTTATTAATATTCATCCCCCTCTACCTCTGTAAAAGATGCGGGTTAAATATTCAGAAAATTTTCTGTTAATTTTATTAAATTACATTTAAAGTAAAGATTATTTAAAGTAAAGATTATTTAAAGTAAAGATTATTTAAAGTAAAGATTATTTAAAGTAAAGATTATTTAAAGTAAAGATTATTAAATAATTTTTAAGCAACTCTTTAACTTAACATCATATTCGAATTAACAACATCTTTGAATGAATAGAATGGATGTCAAAGATAAGTGTAGGTAATATATTAATTAATATATTCATTAGGGACGGTATTTATAAGCCCGTTCTTACAAACAGGATTAACAAGCCAGCTTAGGGGACGCGCCATGAGTTTACATTTAGGTCATTCAGCAACCAAGTTCAATCAGCCACGCCGGCAATCGAAACAGTCCCCAGAAAAACCTATATTTTCAAAGTTTGCTTTAAGCACAGTAGTTTTCCTAACGATGACGTTAAGTGCGTGTACCACATTGTCTGGTCATACTAACGATAAAAACACTGACTCTAAAAACACTAACTCTAAAATTATCGACCCTCATATTAACATTAATACAAATACTGAGATAAACACCGCAGTTGAACAAAAAAGCAAAACCCCAATTTATAGTGCGGATATGACAGCACCTGAACAAGGCAGTGGTCTCACTAAACAGCAGCTTGTGCAGGCTGATGATTTCATGGTTGCCTCTGCTAATCCGCTAGCAACACAGGCAGGTTACAATATCTTAAAGCAAGGCGGTAGCGCAATTGATGCCATGGTTGCTATTCAGACCACATTGGGATTGGTGGAGCCGCAATCTTCAGGTTTAGGGGGAGGAGCATATGTTGTTTACTGGGATAATATTAATAAAAGGCTAACTAGCTTTGATGCCCGTGAAACGGCGCCTCAGTCAGCAACGCCTCAGCTATTTATAAAGGAGTCTGGTAAGCCTTTAGAATTTATGCAAGCCGTCATTGGGGGGCGCTCAGTGGGCGTGCCTGGAGTACCCAAGATGATGGATGTACTGCACCAACGCTATGGCAAACTGGCTTGGTCCGATCTCTTCAAAGAGCCTATTAATTTAGCTGAGAATGGGTTCAAAGTATCTCCACGCATGGCGGACTCAATTGCCACCCATGCTGAGAGCTTATCCCGTTACCCTGAAACAAAAGCGTATTTTTTACCTCATGGCAAGCCTTTGCAAGCAGGCACTAAGCTTAAAAACCCAGAGTATGCAAAAACTGTTAAAGCACTGGCGAAGCAGGGTAGTTTACCCTTTTATCAAGGATCATTGGCCAACAATATTATTAAACGGGTAAGAATGGCTCACGATAACCCTGGCGACTTACAGCCTATTGATTTCAAGTCTTATAACATTATAGAGCGAGAGCCTGTCTGTAGTAAATATCGTCAATTTGATGTTTGTGGTATGGGTGGATCGAGCTCAGGGGGTATAGCAGTAGGGCAAATTGTTGGGATTTTAAATCAGTTTTCAACGAAATATTTATTAGATAATCCCGCCACAACACTACGAGTCATTGGAGATGCTTCGCGACTGGCATTTGCCGATAGGGACAAATACGTGGGAGATCCTGATTATGTAACGGTGCCGACAGCAGAGCTATTATCTCAAGATTATCTAAAAAAACGAGCGGATTTAATCAAGTCTACTCACGTTAGCTTAGATGATGTGTTACCGGGTGTGATAGAGCTTAAAGATAATACTGTCAATGAGCAAATTAGCCGTTACGTTACTGCAGAGGCAATAGAGCTACCTTCAACCAGTCATATTGTTGTTGTTGATAGAGAGGGTAATGTCCTCTCTATGACTTCTTCAATCGAAAACGCGTTCGGGTCGACTTTAATGACCAACGGTTATTTATTAAATAACGAGTTAACCGATTTTTCATTTAATCCAGAAAAAGATGGCGAAATAGTAGCAAATCGAGTAGAAGGAGGTAAACGGCCTCGTTCCTCAATGGCTCCTACAATAGTCATGCAACAAGGAAAACCGTATTTGGCGGTTGGTTCACCTGGTGGTAGTCGTATTATTGGATATGTTGCTAAAACACTGATGACGCATATAGATGGAGGGTTAAACATTCAACAAGCTATTGCTACCCCTCATATGTTAAATCGTTTTGGTACCTATGAAATTGAAGAGAATACCGCTGCTGTCAATGTTGTCCCTATATTGGAGAAAGTAGGCTATAAAACCCAAATACGTGATTTAAACTCAGGTATTCAAGGTATTGTGATAACAGAGAAGGGACTGCAAGGGGCTGCTGATCCTCGACGTGAAGGCAAGGTCATGGGAGATTAGAACTCAATGCCTTAAGGGACCGTTAACTTGGCAAGCTATTACTTGGTCAGCTACTATACTATATGAACGTTTACTTACTTGAACCAGCAAGTTGGGCGAGTTAAATATGTCCGTGAGTTAGCCTGTTAACCTGTCGTTGAATACTTTACGCTTTCAATATCTCACAGCTAGCTAGCATCTCGTAATGAGCACTTAAGACTTTAGCTCATGCAAGAGATACCTGCTATGGCATACTTAACTTAGGCACTTTACTTTACTATTTTAACAAGAGTATTTAACAAGACTGTTTAACAAGTTAAGAGGCCTATTTAATAAGTTAAGAGGCCTATTTAATAAGACTACCAACCAATTAACAAGAGTACCAACCAAAAATATCTGACAACACTATACTAATAACCTTTTCACTATCTAATTACTTTCTCCTAGCCTTGAAAAATTAGGTGAAGGCACCGATATTAATTATCACTGTAGAATTTTGATAGTTAATCTTTAATTTGCACATTAGGTTGATATATCGAGTTAATTTATAACCCATTTAAATTATAAGTTGTCATGTCTGCTTAGCCCTTGCTCCCAAGCCTATGAAGCTAAGTCAGTTATTATTCCAACAAAAGGATTATTATGCTCTTTCATCCCGTAAAAAACCCAGTAGAATTAAAAGTTATCCATTTAAATAAAGTTCAAGATAATCGTCGTAAAGACCTTTTAGAGGCTGTAGAGGATAAAAATGCCGTAAAGCAGTTAAGGAAAATATTGGCTAAGAAAGCAAAACAAAAGCTTAAAGAAAAAGTAAAAAATAAAAGCAAAAATAAAGACAAAAAAATATACGTACTTGATTTTGATGGTGATATTAAAGCCAGTGCGGTTAAGCATTTGCGTGAAGAAATCAGTACACTAATCAGCACCGCTAACAAAGGCGATGAAGTGGTTGTTCGTCTAGAATCAGGCGGGGGGTTAGTACATGGCTATGGTTTGGCCGCAGCACAGCTTGTTCGGTTAAAAGATACGGGCTTAATGGTAACTGTATGTGTGGATAAAATTGCTGCCAGTGGAGGCTATATGATGGCTTGTGTGGCAGATAAAATCGTTGCTGCCCCTTTTGCTGTTATTGGCTCAATTGGTGTCGTATCGCAACTACCAAATTTTCACAAATGGCTTAAAAATCATGATATAGACTATGAGATGTTTACTGCTGGGGACTATAAGCGTACAGTAACGGTATTTGGTGAGAATAGTGATGAAGACCGTGCCAAATATAAGGAAGAGCTTGAGCAAACTCATAAGCTGTTTAAGCACTTTGTGACAACCTATCGTCCTACACTAGATTTAGAGAAAGTGGCCAATGGAGATCATTGGTATGGTGAAGATGCATTGCATTTAAACTTAGTAGACGAGCTGCAAACCTCCGATGCTTATTTATTAAGTTTAATGGAAGATTACGATGCTTATTCCATCCTATCGCGTCAAAAGCCAACTTTAGTTGAAAAACTAGGATTAAAAAGCGTATCACACAACGCAGTATCTACCGTAACAGCTGCAATAACCACGTCTGTTTTAACGGTACTAGGTGAGAAGCTGCCAGATTTAATTACTAAAATAGAGCAAGATAAACGCTTAACCTTTTAGACTTTGATTAAGGGTCTGTTGGACTCACCATATATTTTACAAAGCGGCCTTATGATGGGGTCGCTTTTTTATCGCCTATGTGTTTTTATAGGCAATATCAAAGCCTGCTCATTGAGTAACGCTCACTTTTTTGAGCAAGCCGTCAGTCTATTTAAACGTTTATTCTCTATCAGCATTAAAATTTATAGCATTCTAAATAGGTCTTATATGTTACACCTTCTAAAAAACCCTTATTCTGTAAACAATTTATTTAAAATTGGGATCATGTCGCTTGCAACAGCTACATTGGCAACAGGGTGTGTGTTAAAGCCTGACCTAACGGTATCAAATCTGAAAAAGTGGCAGCTGTTTTAAACAAGCTTTGCCTAATAGCGAACTGGTTGTGTTTGAAAACTTGGGTCACGTTCCTCATGAGGAAGATCCGAAAGCTACTGTAGAAGCAGTGATTCATTTTCTAAATAAACATCCACTGGATGAATAGCTTGCTTTGCCATTTTTCTAAATTAAAATAACTAATACATCAGTTGCTGCAAAGCAATACAGGCCGGAAACGGAGTATAAAATAGTAGCCAATCCCGCTTTCGCTTCTATCTCCTTGACTAATCAGGGCGGAAGGCTAAGCCCTTAAGTGTCTCTTGCTTCGCGAGCCCCTTAAGACCAAGCCTCCGCAACCTGATTAATCAAGCAGTATATCCGCTACAATCGGGGCTAAACCGCTCTTCCTTATATAGTTCAGTAATAAAATTTAGTTCGCAACTATAAAGGTGGCAATGAAAAACGGTAATGAAAACAAGTAATACCTTTTCTGTAAAATAACCTATCTTTGTCAGGCTCACTGAACCTACTTTTTGTAGCGTTTGTATTCGCCTTCCTCGATAGGTTAATTTCTAGATTTGGTATTAGTTGAAAAATCCATCCCCAACCCTTCCTTTGGAAAAGGAAGGGAGCTAACCTTTAGAGTTAAAAAAGGATGAAGTCCAGATTTCGTAATGACGGTAAGCATTGCAAGTGAGGGGTACATATAACCTTAAATTTGATGGACTGAATCCCCCGAATTTAGGTTATCTCAAGACTTTTGGATACACCCAAGTACAAACCTTGATTTTAAGCACTTTAGCCCTCATAAATCGCTAATGATACTCAATTTATTCAACGATCTGATTCAATTTCATCCAATCTCATTGAATTATAAGAAATAGCCTAAGCAAATGCCTACTAGCCAGCCAAACTCAAAGAAGACGCCTAACTTGAATATGCCGAATACCTCAGAAAATGATAGCCCTAATTCCAGTGAAAGCGCTTCTATTGAAAGCCAAACAAGCGATAGCTCATTAAGCCAACGTGATCTAGATGATGGTCATTCTGTGGAGAATGAAAAGCCTCAAGGTAGGCGTTCAGGGCATTCGGGGTTGGAGCCATCGAAAGCAAAGCCTGATACGCATACTCCAAAGGCGCATCTCTCAGAGCCAAATAACGAGCCGTCAGGGGCGAAAAGTCTAAATGAAAATTCCTCAGTACTTGAAAATTCCCTAGTGCTTAATAATTTGCCTGTACTGGCTAAAGACCGACATTTTATCAGCCGTTTAGAGAGAGAAGTTTGTCGAACCAATAAAAACACCCCTGAAAAGGTATTGGCGGAGAAGAAGGCTAAACTAGAGAGAACTAAAAAGCGTTCGCAACAAGCTGTCAAAGAACGCATGGACAGTATTCCCGACAATATGCCAGCACGACTGAATCATGAGCTTCCTGTCAGTAAGCGTGCTGAGGATATCGTGCAAGCCATCATAGACAACCAAGTCATTATCGTAGCAGGCGAGACTGGCTCGGGTAAAACCACTCAGCTACCCAAGCTTGCGATGATGGCAGGGCGGGGTATAACTGGTCAGATTGGACATACCCAGCCAAGACGTTTGGCTGCCCGTAGTGTTGCCAACCGTATTGCTGAAGAATTAGGCGAACCGTTGGGCGACACCGTCAGTTTTAAAATACGCTTTAATGAGCAAGGTACGGCTAAGTCCGTGGTTAAGCTAATGACCGATGGTATCTTATTGGCTGAGCTGGGTCATGATCGTTTCTTAACCCGTTATGACACTATCATAATTGATGAGGCACATGAGCGAAGCCTGAATATTGACTTTATCATGGGTTATCTCAAGCAGCTTTTGCCTAAGCGTCCTGATTTGAAAGTGATTATTACTTCAGCGACCTTAGAAACAGGTCGATTTAGTGAATATTTCGCGCAGTATGATAAAGCCAAAAAGCGGATGGTGCATGCCCCCGTCATTGATGTAGAAGGTCGAGGCTATCCTGTCGAAGTGCGTTATCGTCCCTTAACCGATGCACCAGTGACCAGTTCGGACGAAGACAGCTATGACGACTTTGAGGACAATCTACCTCGCGCCGTTGTCGCTGCCGTAGAAGAGTGCTTTGAGGATGCCATTGCAAAAGGTCACCCTGAGCATGCAGATATATTGATATTTGCCGCTACCGAAGCTGAAATCCGTGAGATGTTAGAGGTTCTTGTTGCTCATGGCCCGCGACATACCGAAGTATTGCCGCTGTTCGCACGACAGTCTTATGCCGAACAACAGCGCATATTTCAACCATCAGGACGAGGGCGACGTATTGTCATTGCGACCAACGTTGCGGAGACAGCGTTAACGGTACCAGGTATTCGCTATGTGATTGATTTGGGCTTTGCTCGTATTTCACGCTATTCCTATCGCTCACGTATTCAGCGATTACCGATTGAAGCCATCTCTCAAGCTGCTGCCAACCAACGCAAAGGTCGTTGTGGTCGAGTGGCCCCTGGGGTGTGTATCCGCTTATATTCTCTAGAGGATTT
This sequence comes from Psychrobacter sp. CX97, assembly GCF_057396285.1. Lineage (NCBI taxonomy): Bacteria > Pseudomonadati > Pseudomonadota > Gammaproteobacteria > Moraxellales > Moraxellaceae > Psychrobacter > Psychrobacter sp. CX97. Next base: position 173,925 of record NZ_JBXYJE010000008.1, read on the forward strand.
TGAAAGTCGTCCAGAATTTACCGAGCCTGAAATTCTGCGTACAAACTTAGCGTCAGTCATTCTACAAATGGCGAATATGCGACTGGGAACCGTTGAGAACTTTGATTTTATTGAGCCACCGGATAGCCGTCTAGTCAAAGATGGACGAAAGTTGCTTGATGAATTAGGCGCCCTTACCGCAAAAAGTACTGACGGGGATAGTCGCTATAAAGATCCAGATAAAGCTCAAGATCAAGATAAACGGAAAGCCCGACCCGTTTCCAAGCTGACTTTAAATGAGGTCAAATTGACCCGTATCGGTCAAAAGATGGCACGTATGCCCATTGATCCTAGGCTGGCACGGATGTTAGTGGCAGGTAGTGATTTTGACTGTATGCTGGAGATGTTAATCATTGTCGCTGCTCTTGCCGTGCAAGACCCTAGGGAGCGTCCTGCCGAAAAGCGGGCGCAAGCAGATCAAAAACACGCCGTCTTTCGCCAAGAAGATTCCGACTTCCTGTTTTATCTCAGTCTTTGGAAGGCTTTGTATGAAGGAGGTAGCAATAAATTAACTAACAGTCAAAGAAAAGCTTTTGCAAAAAAGAACTATTTAAGTTTTCCACGTTTGCGTGAATGGGAGAAGACCTACCGTCAGCTCGAGCAAATGGTCACCGACTTAAAGCTTTTAAACAATGTAGAGCCTAAGCTAGTCAATGGTAAAACTGCCAATGTTGCTAAAAATGACAATTCTTCAAAAAACAAGCCTAAACATAAAACCCAACGCACGTCGCACGCCAAGCCTAATAGTCCATTGGCTAAAAATAGCACCCAAAAGGTAGCCAGTGATCTTATTGTTGTTAATGACGGCAAAGAGGGTAACGCCATCAATGAAGAATTGCGAGCAGTAAAATATGCCAACTTACACCGTGCTTTATTGACAGGGCTGTTATCCGTTATCGCGCATAAAACCGACCAACGTGGCGAATACCTTGCCGCCCGTCAGCAAAAGGCAAAGATATTTCCAGCCAGTACTGTATTTAAGCAAGCGCCTGCTTGGGTGATGGCATTTGAGATTGTCGAAACCTCACAAGTGTTTATGCGTACTGTGGCAAAAATCGAACCTGAATGGATAATTTCAGTCGGTGGAAACTTGCTAAAATACCATTACTTCGAACCGCATTGGTCGAAGAAGACAGGGCGGGTACGGGCTTATGCTCAAATAAGTCTGTTTGGTCTTATTGTCGTTGCTAAGCAGCTGACCAATTATGAGCAGATAAACCTAGAAGAATCTCGTGAGATATTTATTCGTGATGGATTGGTAACCGGTAATCTTGGACGTCAAGCCCCATTTTTACAACACAATATGGACAAGATTGCGGATGTCGAGCTGATAGAAGAAAAGCTTCGTCGCCGTGATTTATTAGTCGATGAAGAGGACTTATATCAGTTTTACGAGCGTAAAATCCCTGAGCATATTGCCAGTCGCAAAGCTTTTGAAGATTGGCGTGCTGAGATTGAAAAAGAAGACCCTAAATTCTTATTCTTCACTGATGAAGATGTGCTTAAAGAGACCGCCCCAACTACGGGAGAATTCCCAGAAATATGGCAATTGGGCGATCTGAAACTGCCGCTAAAATACGTGTTCGACCCCGCTTCAGAAGATGATGGCGTGACCATTAGAGTACCCCTTGCTGCCTTACCACAGCTGGATGCCGTTGAGCTGTTATGGGGAGTTCCAGGTTGGCGCTATGAATTGGTGCTACAATTGCTGAAGTCTTTACCCAAAGACATTCGCCGCAAAATCGTGCCAATTCCTGATACTGCGGATAGCCTCTTTGACGAACTTGAAAAGAACCACCAAGTAGGACTACTCAATCAACTGTGTCAAGCACTAAAGCGACGTGGTGTCATAGATATCAAGCCTTCAGACTTTAACCCCGCAAGTATAGACCGCTATTTGCAACCGCAAATATGCGTGGTTGATGATAAGAAGCGAGTCATTGAAAAAGGCCGCGACTTAAAGGCGTTACAACAGCGTCATGCCAGCGTCACCAGTCAAGCCTTGACCTCTGACAAAGACGCAAAAGGTGTCCATACAGAATTCCCAGAGCATTTTAGATTTAGCAAAAACCGCCACAGCGCAGGTGTCGTTATGAAGCAGTTCGCGGCCCTAGTTGCCGATGAAGCAGGGGAAGCTGTGACCATTCATCAGTTTACCGATGTCACCGCCGCACTGGAAGCGCACCGTAAAGGCGTGCTAACGCTCATTAAATCTCAGCTGGGTGCCAAACAAAAACAGCTGACCAGTCAGATTGATAAGACCTTTAAACTGGCCTTTGCACCGCTTGGCGATATGGAAAAGCTTAAAACCATCGTTATTGACGCCACGCTCGATGCCTCTATGGAAGCCCATGCACCTCGCTTTAAAGGCCATGATGAAGAGCTACCCGACAATGCTGATGATATCGCTACAAAACTTATTGAGCAATTGCCATTAGACGATAGTGAATATGAGAAGACAGCTACGGCAGTATTGGGTCAATTTTTACTAGAAGGTCAAACCGTACTTAAGCTATTAAAAGATGTCTATGCCCGTTGGCAACGTATTCGTCGTAGCCTACTAATGTTTGATCGTGAAATTTTTGGCGAGTCGATTGACGACATTGAAGACCAGCTTGACGACCTACATTTAGCAGATTTTGTGTATCGTATGGACTATGAACATTGGCAACAGTATCCGCGATATCTTGAAGCACTAGAGATTCGGATTGAGCGCTTAGAGCACAACCTTGATGGCGACCTTGATGCCGTGTATGAACTCGATGAGCACATGGAGCGTCTAGCAGGGCGTGCCGATGATGAAACCATTGGCGAATACCGCTGGCTGGTTGAAGAGTTTAGAATACAATTATTCGCCCAACCGATGAAAACCCGTCAAGCAGTCTCACAGAAGCGGTTAAATAAACTCTGGGAAAAGGTAGGTGGGCGAGGACAAAGGTCATAAAGTTAGGTTTTGAGTTATGCAATAGTAGATGGTTAACATTCATGAATATAATATCTACTGCCTAAATGTGAGGCTAATTCTTGATTCTATTAAAAATATTTTAGCAATGTCATTTAACCTTTCACTTAAACACTGTCCCCAACCACTCTGCAACAGCCCTAACTCTAGCCGAACGTCGAATATCAGGATGCATAACGAGATAGAGAGGCTTAGATTGTATTAAAGGTATCGCACTGTCAAAGCCGTTATTCATTCTAGTAGATTTCAAACTATCTGGCACTCCAGCCGACTTTATATCTGAATCCCTTTTTACCTCTCTATTTAAATGATTATTAACACTATATAACCCTTCCGCAGTTTCAATCTCATCTTTAGTCATAAAGGTTCTAGTCATAGGATTTACGGGTAGTAAATTAGGATTTTTGAATGCTAAAAAATAGGGTAGTATTGCGACCCCTAACTGTTCGCAGACACTGCTATAGATCACATACAAGTCATTACTACTAAAAATCACAGAATAGTCATATTGATTCACTAATCTGTTTATCCAGTCTGCCATCCTTTGATTGGCTTGAAATTCTATCAATTGCCATTTTTCAGCCAGTGTATTCTCAATATAACCTCGATGCGCAAAAAACCCATAACGCACAGAAGATATCGTGCGAATTAGTAAATCTTCCTCAGTTGGGCGTTGCAGTCGTAGGGCAATATCAGCCTCTTTACGGTGCAGATCGCTGATATGTAGATCACCACGAATGTGTAACACAATATCAGGGTATTGCGTTCGGAAGGCAGGTAGCTCTTTTATCAATAGCTCATTTGCTAATACGGGCGGGGCTGATATCACAACTTTGCCTTGCATGGCATTTTGCCCAATTGCCATACGCTCAAAAGTCACTATCTCTCTTTGAACTTCAATTGCTTGCGCATAGAGGTGTTCACCTTCTAGCGTTAGGCTATAGCGTTTGCCTTAACGATTAAATAAGGGCAAGGCTAACGTATTTTCAAGGCGCTTAATTCGCCGAGACGCTGTACTGTATTGTACGCCAAGCTTTTCAGCACTTGTTGTTAATGTTTGTTCCTCTACTAAGCTTATAAAATATGCTAAATCATCCCAGTCCATTCTTTGACCTGCTTGATGTGTTTCATCAGTATTCGGCAATTTTGTAGATTGCCTTAAATTCAGTGTATCAATAAAAGGTTTAAAGTTATTGTGCATTATTGAACAATAGAAGGGCTTCTGTCGTCTGTTATGACGCTGGCGAATACCATAAACTGATTAGAGTTTTGAATAGGGTGTAAAACGATTGGAGAAGGTCATGACAGACAGTGCACTTACCGAATATGGCAAGTCTATTATGAATCAGTAGCAAGAGGGCTTGGCTGAAAGAGTAACGATGAGTCTGAATGAGTTAGATCCTGATTTGCCAGCATTAATTACTGATTATGCATTTGGTTCAGTAGTTGGAAGATCTGGACTTGATCTTAAGTCTCGGGAAATGATTACGGTCGCATCGTTAATAACGTTAGGACACGCTAAACCTCAGCTTAAATTGCATATTAAAGCATCCTCAAACGTCGGCGTTACTCAGCAAGAGCTATTAGAAATTGTTATTCAAATGGCGATATATGCTGGCGTGCCAGTTTGCATGAATGCGCTTAGTACGTATAGGGAAGTTATTGAGGAACACTGAATAACTTCCAGTCGCTTACAAGTGAGTTAAATCGTTACTATTACATAAGTTCTAAGATATTAAAGTTAATCCAATTCACATAAATATTACCGTTAAAAGAGGGGGATGTAATGCAAACACGATTGTTACAACAGATAAATCAACCTGTATCCGCTATTGGGCTTGGTTGTATGGGTATGAGTGAGTTTTATGGAGAAAGTGATGATAGCCAGTCGTTAGTCTTGCTCGATAAGGCGCTTGAGCTTGGGATTAACTTTTTTGACACAGCTGATACTTACGGATTTGGACACAATGAGAGTTTATTAGGTCAATTTATCGCTAAGCATAAGCCTAATCGTGATCAAATAGTTATAGCTACTAAGTTTGGTATTGTGCGTAATCAAGGACAGTACGAACGCCGTTTAGATAATAGTCCTGAGTACATCTAACAAGCCTGTCATGGCTCCTTAAGGCGCTTGCAAACAGAGTATATCGATTTGTATTATTGTCATCGTCGTGATCATAAGACGTCTCTTGAAGATATGATGCATACCTTAAGCGAGTCAGTGGTTAAAGGAACGATACGGGGTATTGGACTGTCCGAAGTTTCAAGTGATACTCTGCGTCAAGCCCATGCTATTCATCCTATTACTACGGTACAAAGTGAGTATTCGCTATGGTCACGCCAACCAGAAAAGGAGCTTATAGAAACGTGTCGTGAGTTGGGCGTTAATTTTGTGGCGTATAGTCCTTTAGGTCGTTCGTTTTTGACAGGAAAATTATATACCGATAACTTAGAAAAAGGTAATTTTCGTCAGGCCATTCCACGCTTGCAAGGGCAGGCACTCATTCAAAACCAGAAATTAGTAGAAAAGTTTAGTCAATTGGCACAAAGTTGAGACTTTAGTAATGCTCAGTTATGTCTTGCATGGTTGCTTAATAAGCACCTGCATGTGATTCCCATAGCAGGAACTCGTCGTAAAAAGTATCTCATTGAAAATGCTCAAGCGACAGATATTCAACTAACGACTAAACATATTAGTGAGTTGGATGAACTGTTTGACCCAAGTAATATTGCTGGCGAGCGTTACCCTGATGCAGGATGGAGTGGTATTGAAAGGTAATATTAGTACGAGTCTGTTACTATGCTTTATTTTTGCGCTATCTTTACTTTCTGACCCACAACACATAGTCTTAATCATTAAACGCTTTAATTTCAGATGATTAAAATGATATGAGTACATTAGACAGTAGTAACCAATCAATCCGATTGGCGAAAGATATTCGAGACTATCTTGAGAGCAATAATCTAAACGCACGTCTACCTACTATCAGTTATGAAATGTTAGCGCTTCAGCTAATTGATTGTAATGAGCAGGAATCAAGCTTTAGAGCACTTTTAGAGTGTGAGATTAACGCTGAATCTTGTGATCCAAACTCGGATGATTTTAATCCTTTAAAAGCCATTATCTCTTTAAAAGAGAGCGATTACGATGAGGCCTGTTGGCTGAGTTTTTTGCTTATTTATACTGACGATAGTGAAAATATGGATTGGGCATTTATGCGAAAGCTTTGTAGGGCTGAGGGTTTGGCTTTAGACACAGCTTTAACGTGGGAAGTGATCAATGATGCGCCTCATTTACTAAATCAGCGATTGGATGCCTTAGTTAAGATATTGGCAGAAAGTCATCCTAAGATTAAGTTTGGTCATCATAGAGCCTATGAATCGTTAAAGCATTTGCCAATTGTGTTCACAAGTTATATTGGATTTATAAATGAGCAGGGTGGGCATAAGGCTGTGTTTAGATTGAAAAATAAGTCAATCGACAAGATTGAATATTTTAAAACTCGATATGATCTCATTCGTCAAAACATTTATCGTTTCGGCAGATTATCAACCTTTGAGTTTTTATGCCTTCTTGGCAAAATGGACTTAGCGGACGTTGCGCCAGACAGTTGTTATATAGCAGAGGCCAGCGGCCCTAAGCGAGGGGCAAGATTGTTATTCGGTATGCTTAGTAATGAGCATTTAGATGAGCATGCCGCAGGATTGGCAGACCACTTAAATGTCGGGTATCAAGAGGTAGAGGCAGCGTTATGCCATTGGCAAAAGTCGCCTAATAGATATGTGAAACGTCATTAGTTTAATAAATATAGTGAATAATTGTAGACAATGTTTTTATTACGAAATACAGCCAAAACTACCCATAAGGACATTCATGTTGTCATATAAAAGCCGTGAAAAATTAATATCAAGGTTCTTATAGTTTAAGCGGTTTGTTCAATCTAAAATAAAGTGCTGCGACTTGCCCTTGTATTCAAATTCTTTATAAATATTGGCATTAAATAACGACAAAGACTCAATTTGATTGACTCGTATGACCATCATCATATCTTCAGCACGCTCTGCATGATAATGTAAACCATTGGGTGTCCTCTCGATTACCCCGTGATTCAAATAGACAGATTTATAATCACAATCAAGCGTTAAACGTAACGTATCTTTTTCTCTATAACCACTTTCCATGGGTAGAATAGTGATGTTATCTAGATCACCGTTTTCAAACTGTTCGCCCAATACCGCACCGATATAAACTTTTCCAGACTTCAATGAAACTTTTATATAAGATCCGGTTTCCATAGCATGAATGATGATTTTAAGGATGCCATCAAGGCTTTTTAATTCATCATAATCTGTTTGGAAAGCATTATTACGCAGTCGTATTTCATTGGCTACATAAGCGAGTAACACACCTAAACCAAATAGGATGCCTCTAATATAGTCATTATAAGAAAGCGATAATAAATTTTGAAGGAAATTATAAGTTTCAGGGGTTTGCCATACGAAGCCAAACTTAACAAAGAGTGTAATTAAAAGCGTTATTAAGCCTAGAATGGCCAATGCTGTTAAACCTAGGAGGATACTGACTATTCCATCAGTTGCTAAAACCACATAAGATACCCAACCAGAGCTACGTTTAAGGATATTATTCTTATGCGGTACTGACACATTAAAGCGATAGCCAAGTGCCAAAATAAACATAACCCCAAAGATACCCATAGCGTATTATGCTTTCACTTTAGTATCGCTATCCATAATGGTATTTTCTAATTCCAAAGCCCTAAATTCTAAAGCCCCAAACTGCTCGATCATCTTGTCTTGAAGATGTTTATTATCAAAATTAGGACGCACATTGCCATTCTTATCAATAATTAAACGGCCATTTTTGCTTACCACTTCATCAGGCAGTCTAAGTCTAAAAACTCGAGAGAAGAATCCTAGTTTCTTGGTTGCGTTATTCACGGTAAGCTCCTCATAAATGTTTACAACAATGACAGTAACTTTATGTTTCGATAAGGACTTGATCGCTCAAGAGGGGAGCACACGATCAGTTGCTTACATTAATAAAAAGTATAATTTGCTAATCAATAACTTAATAATAAGTATAGGCTATTAATAACAATATTACGTCAAATATAAGTAAAGAGCAAAAATATTACGTTATGAGTGTGTAGCCGTGTTTGACTTGAATCTTTGATTGAAGAAATCTCAATCTATTATTTGTGCAATTAGTCTCTATCTTTGAGTGTTATTGTTTTTTCCAAGATGACTTAGTACAGTTTAGCGCAACTATGAGGGCCGTTTAATCAACATATAGTTTGGTTATGACGGTAATGATTATGATGGCGCTTATTATGAATAAACTAGGAAATGTTTTAAATAGCATTTCCTAGTTTGAACTATCGAGACTATAAGCTCACTGAGGTTAGGGTTTGAAATAGGCGACTAGCTAACTAAACTATCATAATCTCTCACTTCAACAAAATCTTCAGGGCTTTTGGCGTCACTAAGTACTTTATCACCCACAACACCCGCTGTAATTGAACCACTAACGTTAACTAACGTGCGCATCATATCAATCAAAGGTTCGATTGAAATTAATAAACCGGCCAATTCTAAAGGCATTCCTAAAGTAGAAAGCACAATAATGGCAGCAAAGGTTGCACCGCCACCAACACCGGCCACACCAAATGAAGCGATCACAGCCACCCCAATGACAGAAGCAATAAAGCCGATAGACCAAGGGTCGATACCCATAGTGGGTGCGATCATCATGGCAAGCATCGCAGGATATACACCAGCACAACCATTTTGCCCAATAGTAGAGCCAAATGAGGCTGAGAAGTTAGCGATTGGTTTGGCAATACCCAGTTTATTAATTTGAGCGTCAATACTCAGAGGGATGGTTGCTGCTGAACTTCTTGAAGTGAAAGCAAAAGTTAGAACAGGGGCAATTTTTATGAAGTGATCAATAGGCGATCGACCTGTCAACATTATAATGAAGGCGTGCACCAGTAGCATGATAAATAGAGCGACATAAGAAGCTAACAAAAATTTAGCCAATTGCCAAATAGCATCAGCATTGGTAGTGGCAATGACTTTAATCATTAGCGCAAAAATACCATATGGTGTCAAGCGGATAATAAACCGAACCAAAGACATAATCCAGCTTTGCAGGATGTCAATACTGCGGATAATAACCGCCCCTTTTTCAGGTTCATTTTTGTTAACCGTTAAAGCGGCTACACCCAGTAAGCTGGCGATAACTACTGCAGAAATCATTGATGTGCTAGCTAGCCCCGCAAAAGTGCCGCCAATGCTGGTAGGAATAAAGCTTAAAATGAGCCCAGGAATCGTTAAGTCAGCCACTTCACTACTACTTTGAATCATACTTTGACCACGGGCAACCTCCATCTCGCCTGCCACAATTGAGCTAGCATCAAGCTGAAATAGATTAGCAATAATAGCCCCATCTAAAGCAGCAATACCAGTAGTAATGAGTAAGGTACTGATTATCCAAAAGCTCATTGAGCCAATCATTGAGGCCTTTTCTAGACGCACAATGGCTGCTAGTATTGATATAAATACCAAAGGCATAGCAATCATTTTGAGTAGATTCACGTACCCGTTACCAATAATATTTACCCAAAGTAAAAATTGATCTGTATTTACATTGAATGCCGAGATTATCAATCCAAACACAACGCCAAGAAACAAGCCAAGAAATACACTGCGACTTAATGACTCACTTTCACGGGTATAACGCCATAGACCATAAAGCAGTACTATAAAAATGGCTACAAATGGTAATGACTGCATATTAATCTCCCAAGAGCCAAAAACGACGATTATCCTGATTATATAACAAAGGTCTAGCGATATTTTTTAAATAAGTTATTCCATTAGTGTATATGATTTAATTGTTCCTTTTAAAATAGCTGAATCTTATAGGTGCCTTAAATAAAACAAGGGAATAGAGACTGTTGTTTTTGAGTTACTAAGGCAACCAAATGTCATTTCAATAATGACCAGCTTACTGAATTAAAGGGTAAATTATTGATATGCTAAAAGCTACCATTATCCTGATAATGACTTGGAATAATACAACGATAATAAAGGTCTTAGAAGGGCTATATTGTTATTACATTTTCGTTGCTGTTTATTATTAGCGATTTCATTAAGCATTTATTCTGTTCATAATATATATATCTGTTCATAATGCATAAAAGTTTCAAAAAGATGTCATTTTTATAAATCTTTTAATTCTTCATTTTAGTTCTTTAAAAGAATGTCAATCGTAGAGTAAATAGCCACTTTAAGTTGATGTCGCAAGTAAACCAATTTTGTGTGCTAGATAAAGCAAAGAAATTTTGATAAATTAGGTATTTGATTAAATTTCTTTACAACAATTTAACAGTTCCGATACATAAGCTATTTTAAGTTTATTACGGTTTTTTATAAGGAACTCTAATGACAGAGTCAAATAAACTCCCACCAAGCCCCAGGGAAACTGATGAGTTAGATCAGCACCTACCTAACGATGGTAATGAATACCTATTTACCGATACCTTTCCAAAAGGCACAGTAAAAGGATTAATTATTACTGCTATTGCCGCATTAAGCAGTATTGCCTTATTTAATGCACTACCTTTTGATGTCAATGTTAATAAGGGTTTGTCACTACTTTTGTTTATTGGAGCATTGTGGCTTACAGAAGCCTTGCACGTAACGATTACTGCTATCTTAGTAGTCATTGTTGGTGTGGCAATCGGCATTCCAGATTTTGATACTACTAATGCATTATCGAGCTTTGCAAACCCAATTATATACATATTTTTTGGTGGGTTTGCTTTGGCGTCGGCATTGCATGTACAGCAACTTGATAGAAAAATTGCCTTAAAAATAATCTCATTATCGGGTGGCCGCTTAGGTGGGGCAGTTGCGCTTATCTTTTTTGCAACGGCAATGTTGTCAATGTGGATATCAAATACGGCAACGGCAGCAATGATGTTGCCTTTAGCCATTGGTATGTTGTCACAAGTCGATAGAGATAAAGACCGTGGTACGTTTGTATTTGTTTTGCTCGGTATCGCTTATTCGGCTAGCTTAGGGGGGTTAGGGACAATTGTAGGATCACCGCCAAACGCCATTGCTGCCAAAGCTCTTGAGTTAAGCTTTACTGATTGGATGAAGTTTGGACTACCTATCACGTTTGTATTGACACCGCTATTATTAGGCGTTATGTATTTGGTATTAAAACCTAATTTAAACGTTAAAATTGACACTATTAAACAACCAGATATCCCATGGACTAAAACAAGAATATTAACTATTTTAGTGTTTATTATCACGGCACTATCATGGATATTTAGTAAAAAAATAGGGGCTACCTTTGACATCGCCAAGCCAGATTCAATTATCGCCTTAATTGCTGCCGGTGCTGTAGTTAGCTTCGGTTTAGTTTCTTGGAAGCAAGTATCAGATAATACGGATTGGGGAGTGCTCATGCTGTTTGGTGGTGGTATTGCGCTATCAAATGTACTAAAGTTCTCAGGGGCATCTATTGTTATGGGGGAAGGCGTTGCAAACGCTCTAATGAGTGCACCGCTATTTCTCGTATTACTGGCCATGGCGGCGTTTATTATTTTCTTAACTGAATTTGCTTCAAACACTGCTTCTGCGGCACTTTTAGTCCCTATTTTTGTGGCTATTGCCCAGCAAATGGGATTGCCAAAAGAGGTACTCGTTCTAATCATTGGTATAGGGGCTTCGTGTGCGTTTATGTTACCAGTAGCGACACCGCCAAATGCTATCGTTTTTGGTACAGGTCTTATTAAACAGTCTGAAATGGTTAGAGTCGGAATCGTGCTGAACATCGTTGCTGCACTTATTGTGGGGTGCTGGGCGTATTTTATTTTGATGTAAATACTCAGCTGCAATATTTAAGATATAAAGTAATACAAAAAAGAGTCTAAAATGAACTGACCCCCAAAAGTTGGACGGTTTAAGTCTATCTCAAGGACTGAATTCTGTACTTCACAGGACTCAGTCCTTTAAGTTTAAGCTGAATACGCTCATGATTGTAATAATGAATGTACTCATGAATTTGCTTTTCTAGTTCATCAATAGTTTTAGGCTTTTCAATATAGATGGTCTCACACTTCAGTGTGCCAAAGAAGCTCTCCATTAACGCATTATCTATGCAGTTGCCTTTTCTACTCATGCTTTGTCTTATCTTATGCTTTTTAAGCGTCTTTCTAAAAGGCTTCATTTGATAATGCCAGCCTTGATCAGAGTGAAGCATTAACTTTTTATGACGACTTGTTTTCGTCTTATCTAGCGCAAAATCTAGCATTTTACTTACCACATCATAGGTTGGTCTTTTAGATAAGGTATAACTGACTATTTCATTATTATAGCAATCAAGAATCGGAGATAGATATAATTTATTGTCACCCACCTTAAACTCAGTAATGTCTGTTAACCAGCGTTTATTGGGTTTACCAGCATGGAAGCGACGCTTTAAATAGTTCTTTGCTATTTTTCCCTGTTGACCTTTATAGGATCGATACTTCTTTCTTCTGATCTTCGCATTAAGATTTAACTGCTTCATAAGCTTGGCAATAAGCTTATGGTTATGATGCATGCCTAACTGCTTTAATGCGGCTGTGATTCTACGATAGCCATACCGACCTTTATGTTGGTAATATAGCTCGATGATACGCTGCTTTAAATCAGCGTATTTGTCTTCAGCATCAAACTGACACCTATGGTAATAAAAGACACTTTTAGGCATATCAGCTATCTTAAGTAAAGCTGATATGCAATATTTATCCCTTAGTCCTTCGATGAGCCTTGCTTTGTCTCGGCTTGTTCCCTCTCCCTGAGCAAGGCATCGAGCTTTTTTAGGTAGGCATTCTCCGCACGAAGATATTCATTCTCACGTTTCAGCTCTGCTAATATCTTTTCATCATCTGGTTTGTCTGTGATAAATGGTTTGCTCATGGCCGCTCTACCTTTACGTTTAGATATGAGTCCAGACATACCCTGTAGTCGATAAGCTTTGTGCCACTGGCTGATTAAAGCTGGTGAGCTGATGTTATACCTTAGAGCAACTTCCAATTGACTTAGGCCTTGGGTAAGCATCGTTGTTAGTACGTTAAGTTTAAACTCACTACTGTATTTGGCTTTGCTTGTCTTTGGCTTAATAGCCTTTATACCACCGCTTTGATATTGCTTGACCCATTTACTTACAAATCTTGGATTCACTTTAAACTTCTTTGCTGTGGCATGACCGGTATGTCCTTGCTTATAGTATCCTATGACTTTGATCTTAAAATCTAGATTGTAACGCATAAAAATACCCCATAAGTTGTGTCCAACTTTTGGGGGTCAGTTCA
>NZ_JBXYJE010000009.1:0-141970 GCF_057396285.1 Psychrobacter sp. CX97
GTCAAACCAACCCAAGCAATGACGACACCACGGTTAATGTCAAACTAGGCAATGACAGCAGCATTGAGCCTGCCGACATCGACAAAATAGAATATACCGATGTCGACGGTAACGCCGTAGTACTGACCGACCCTGCCGACATCGCCGACTTCTTAGAGAACGGCACAACCGTCTTAATTCCTGCAGGAGAAACCAACGCCCCCGTCATCAAGCTCACACCAAAAGACGACGACATCTATGAGCAATCAGAAGACGTGGTTCTGGAGATCAGCAACCCAGTCGGAGCTGACCTAGGCGCCAGCACAAAAGACACCGGTGTCATCAAAGACGAAGCCGATGCAGACGGCAACCCAACCGAGGGCGACAAGCCAGAAATTGGAATTGACGTAATAACAGATACAGCGACAGAACGCGCTGGTGACTCGTTAGTATTTGAAGTGTCTATCACTAATGGCAAGACCAGTGAAGAAGACAGTATTGTTAATGTTAAACCAAATAACGCTGATGGTGTAAGCGCTGACGATATTGGCACAATCACCTACACTGATGTAAATGGTGATGTTACTAGGCTTACAGAGTTAGCTGATATCCAAAACTTCTATGACAATGGCATTGACGTTCTTATTCCAGCGGGTAGTGACAAAGCGCCAGAAATTATTATCACACCTAAAGATGATGACGTTTATGAGAAGTCAGAGGAGCTGCAACTGGATATCAGCAAGCCTACTACAGCTACTGATGAGCAGATAGGTTATGACATCACAGATCCAGATGCGACAGGCAGAATTCTGGATGAACCAGCTGATGACGGCACACTAGAAGAGGGTGACAAGCCGACAGTTAGCATTGATGCTACTAAAGATGAAGCCACTGAGGGTGCTGGTGATACTCTAAACTTCAAAGTGTTTATTGATAATAATAAAACCAGTAATGAAGCTCTAATTGTTAATGTTAAACCTGAAAAAATGCAAGACCCAGCTGTCAGTGTGGATGATATTGAGCAAATAACATACACAGATTCGAGTAACAATCCTGTTACTTTGACAACAGCTGCTGAAATTCAGGACTTCTTTGACAATGGTGTAGAACTATCTATACCAGATGGTTCAACAGAAGCACCAGAAATTATTATCACTCCAAAAGATGATTCATTATCAGAACAATCAGAAGTTATCAAACTAGCTATTTCTAAGTCTGATGCGACTGATACTGGATATGATATCAATGTTGATAATGATACTGGTACTATTCTAGATAACGATCAGGTTGATATTACTGTTTCAGAGGCTACAGCGATAGAGGGTGACAAACTAACCCATACTATTAAAGTTTCAGAAAGTGATAAAGACGAAGTTTATGACTTCACGATTGTAGATGGTACTGCTACCGTAAACGAAGATTACTATGCTGATGTTGCCAACTTAGAGTTCACTAATGGTGTCACTTATGATGCGACAACAGGTAAGATAACTGTTCCAGCTGGTGTTACTGAATTTAAAGTAAGCTATCCAACTATTGATGACAACTTAGCTGATGATGGCGAAACTACTATAGTAACGGTCTCTAAAGATGGAGAGTCAGATTCTGGTACGGGTACTATCAATGACGAAGACGGTACAGACCCAACCAATCCTAAAGATGGTGTAACTGTTGAGCTTACTGGTGCAACAAACGTTAATGAAGGTAAAGAAGCGACTTATAAAGTCACTATCAGAGATGAAGATGGTGAGCCAATAGTAGCAGCTGAAGATATGACAGTTGATATTACCTATACTTATAAGGCGACTGGTAATGACTTAACTGCTGATGCTAATGATGTAGTAATGACAACGACAACGGTAACCATTCCTAAAGGCACTTCTTCAATAGAATTCACTGTTGACGCAGAAGATGACTCAATGTATGAAGGTAATGAGACTTATGAAGTTTCTATTAGCAATCCTTCAGCTGGTGGATTTGAAGCTGCGACAGTTGATACTAACAAAGATACTGTTAGAACAACTATTGTAGACAATGATGAGAAACCTAAACTCACAATTAATGATGTTAAAGTGGAAGAAGGTAACCCAGATCCTAGTGATCCGAACGCAACAACCAAGCTCACCTTTACAGTGACACTCACAGGTGAAGCTCAAGAAAACGTAACAGTAGACTGGAAGACTGTTGATGGAACAGCAACAGCTGCTAACGACTTTATAGCCGCTAACGACACATTAACTTTTGATCCAGCAAACAGCGTGACTGATCCTGTAACTGGAATTGTTACACAGACTCAGGAAGTGACTATTGAGGTAACAAGAGATAGAGTTTGGGAAATCGCGGAAGTATTTAATGTAGAGTTATCTAACGCAAGTGATAACGCCGTTATTGAAAAAGCGAAAGGTATCGGAACTATCACTAACGATGACATCACAGCTAACGACGATGCAAACGTTGCTAGTGAAGAAGGTGGTACTTTTACACTTGTAGATGATGGTGGTACACCTAACGACATCACTGACGATACATTTACTCAATCTGAGAAAACTGTAGATGCAGTAGGTAACGTTATTACAGGTGGAAGTGCTAATGACGCTGCTGATGACAAAGATGGAAGCCCAGTTAAAGTGACTTCTATCAGAACGGGTGCTGATGAAGGTGCTGGAACAGAAGAAACCGTTTCTGGTACAACAACCATTGCTGGGTTGTACGGTACCTTGACGATTGCTGCTGATGGATCTTATACCTATAAGATTAATAATGAGCTGGAAGCAGTGCAGAAGCTAAATCAGAAATATACGGATAATGAAGGAAATATAGTTGAAGCGACAACACTAACGGACAGCTTCAATTATACTATCGGTGATGGTACGACGCTTGAAAATGGTAATTTACTTGAAGATATTGCTAAGCTAGATATTACTATTCAAGGTACTAATGATGCACCGCAAATCCTAGAGATTACTTCTACTCGCGTATCAGAAGAAGGTTTAACGGCTGCTACATCTGCTGATGATGGTATTACAGATGACGTGAGCTACAATGAAGCTGATGTTGTGTTTAAAGATGCTGTCAACAGCGAACTGACCGCTGAATTACAAGCTGTTAAAACTGCAAAAAATAACCTTGCTTCTGATCCATTTAATCAAGACTTTATTGATGCGGTCGCTGTAGCAGAAGAGGCTTTAAAAGCGGCACGAGCAATTGCTGAAGAGAAGCATAAAGAGCTTAAAGATGATCAAACAGACTCAGCGATTGATACAGGTGGCATTATTACCTTTACAGACGTTGATAACTTTGATCCAAATGACTTTACCATTGAGCCAACAGGCCCAGACGTTACTGTACAAGGCAATGTTGTATCGTGGGAATGGATACCAGCTGATAGAACGCTGAAAGGCACAGCAACAGTAGATGGTAAAGACGTTGAGGTTATGACTATCGAAGTTGGTGAGAGTTCAATTAATGTTAATGGCAATTATGAAGCACCATACTCGGTTACCTTGCTACATGCTATAGATCATCCTAAGAATGATGGTGAAGATGTACTAGAGCTAAAATTTAATACAGTTGTTAATGATGGTATTGATGGCTCAATTGCCATGCCTATAAGTGTATTTGTTGAAGACGATCGACCAACAGTCGCTGAAGGTAAATCGCCAATATTATTGGAGCCTGTAACATCCAATGTGCAAATAGTGCTTGATACTTCGGGCAGTATGGGTTTTGATGCAGGTATAACTCAAGAATTCCCCATATTTGACAGTAATGGAGAGTTGGTTATATTAAGTGATTTATCTACTGATGCTATTTATAATGCAGGTATAAATGTATATACAGCTGAAGGTGATATAGTATATGATGCGAATGGTTATCCTGTTCTATACTCAGTTACATTTGATGAAAATAACATTGGGGACATTGCTTTTTATGAGCGTAACCTTAACCGCCTAGAAGCGGCACAAAATGCCATACTTGAAATGGTTGAAGCGTATGAAGACATAGGAAGTGCCAAATTTCAGTTCGTTGAATTTTCTACTGATGGTTATGATGTCAACGGTAGTCAATGGTTGACGGGTAAGGCAGCTATAGATATTTTATTTGATTTTGTAGTTGGAGGAGGCACTAACTATGATGCGGCGCTTCGTGAAGCAATCAATCAGTTTGATAATGCTGGGGCAATTGCTGATGCAGACTATAACCGTACTTACTTTTTGACCGATGGTGAAGCTACCTTTGGTATGTCGGATTCAACAGTTCGAGATAGTTATATTACACCTGGCGGCTTTACTAATTTTTACAACAGGTCTGATGATGATAGCAGTGGGATTTTTGGTACAGTTAGGAATGGTTCAGGTAATGAATATGCGCCTAATCCTGATAATGGTATTCAAGCAGATGAAGAAATACAATGGACTGACTGGTTAACTTCTGGTAGTACGATGGCACCAGAAGGCATTACCGCGTTTGCCTATGCTATGGGAGACCCTAACGATGTTGATGCAACCAACCTTGATCCTATAGCCTATGATGGGGTTAATGGAGAAAACTTGAATGGTGAGCAAGCAGACTTTAGTATTCTATCGCAACAGCTATTAAATTCATTACCTAACCCTCTCACAGATGATAGATACTTAATTAGTGGTAATGCTCCAGACTTTATAGGGGGATTAGGGGCTGATGGTGGCGATTTTGTTTCAGTAACTGTTGGCGGTATAACATATGAGTATGATAAAGAGACTAATACAGTTACTGCTGATAATGGTTCGACAGTTATTTATGACCCATCGCAGCATTTGCTTACACAGAAGTCAAGCCTTACTGGCGGTATATTTTATTTGCACTTTGATGACGGAGTGAAACCTGATGGCACTGCATATAGTAAGGGTCAATATACCTATCAAACAGCACCGACTATTTTAGGGTATAAAGAACCAATTTACTTTAATGTGCGTGATGCTGATGGGGATCTTGTGGCATCAGAACAATTAATTGATGTCTATCGTTTAACAGCCAATAATGATTTTATCATTACAAACCAAGTTGAGACTGTTAACATTGATGCCTTAACTCTAATGGCTAATGACAATACAAGACTTGCTACTGAGTTTAATGGTGCAACTGACTTTGAGCCAATAGCAGTTGGTTCAATTGTAGATGCTAATGGAGTAACCGTCACTTATAATGCAGATGGTATTGCTAAATTTAACTATAAGATTAGTGATGGCGGGTTCACTACAGAAGCTATTGCGACTGTTAAATATGTAAATACCCTTCAATTGCTTGGTAATAATACTGATAATGTGATTATCGGTAGTGATGATTCAGATGATCAGTTATATGGACGTAGTGGAAATGACGTCTTACAAGGTAGGACTGGTAAGGACTACTTAAATGGCAATAATGGCGATGATACTTTAATCGTAGATTTTGAAGATGCTCTAATTGATGGTGATGCTGGTACAGATACTCTTAAATTCGATTCTTATGTTGGAGATGAGGATGTGACTGGATTCTTAGGCAGAGTTACCATACGCGATATTGAAATCATTGATTTAGTGGATATTTCTTCACAGACTTTGACTCTTACTGAAGCGCTTGTTGAAAGAATCACTAAAAATGCGGCAGGCACACCAGGTGATACTTTGTTTATTAATGCCAATGATCAGGATACAATCAATCTACAAGGATTTACAGAGAGCGCTAACAGCGATCAAGCAGGTTACAATATGTTTGAAGCTGGATCAGTTAAAGTTTACTTGGACATTGATAATACGCCAACGATACTATAATAATTAACTTAAAATTAATAAAAGCGTCTCCTTAGGGGGGCGTTTTTTTCTATAAACTAAAAAGTAAGGTTTAAAATGTCTTAATAATAAGTTGATAGTCTTAGACACAAGAAAGGCTTGCCGTAATACGGCAAGCCTTTCTATATGATCTTTTTAATAAATTTGGTGCGCCCAGTATTAACCACATTGTATAGATAAGTTGTTGATTATTAATTAAAGGTTTAATATTTTACTATTTTGCTTATACCAACAAATATACCAACATAAATCCCATAGCTTATATATTGTTAATAGCCAAAGCCCGTTAATAGCCAAAGCCCTGTTTTATACTGAATAAAGCATACATCCGCTCTAGCGGCGCCAATACACCTTAACAACTATCTCTGAGCGTGTCAGCCCCAATCTTGACTGTAATAGTCGGCGTAGCTGTTTGGTGGTGCTGGCTTCAAGAGCACCCCATACTCGGTTTATATGGGTGGGATTTTCATTTAAATAATTTTCCAAACAGGCGTCAATACGCCTAGCCAATGTCTCAAATTTACCCTCATTCGTCTTAAGTGGCAAGATAATTGGCCTATCGGTTAGAGCATTGCTAAAGTCGACTTGTTCAAGGTAGTCCTGATCTGCTGGGTCTTGGGTGACACAAATAACCAATGGTGGCGTGGGCTGTGTCCAAAGCTCTAATAACCTAGCCACTGTTGGTATTGATGTTTCATCAGCAATCAATAGACAGCGTGTTTGACCGTTATTGCTACTGATTTTTGCATCAGTTGTTGAAAGGGTGCTTGAGCCACCACCAAGTGCACCAAGATGAGCGAGTTTTTCTGGGATTTCACGTTTGGTCTTGATGATGTCTCCTGCTTGCAGTGCCATTGCCCAGTTTCCGCCTGGTGTATCGCCATGAATAAAAATATCAATCCATGCCAATGGTTTACCAGAGTCTAACTCATTTTGGTATGCCTTACGCAAGGTGTAATAACAGTGCTGGCGAACTTTGCTTTTTTTGGTAGCCTGGTTTGTTATTGGCTCAAATGAGACAGGGTCAAAAGTAGCTAAATCAAACAAATAAGCATAACCTGCTTCTTGAATCAGCACCGTATCTACTGAGCACGGGTAATGGTAGGGGTCATTGTGTTGCTTATGCTGCTTATCCTGCTGGTTGTCTCCAAGGGGTTGTGATAATGGGCTTATGACCAAGCGCAGCATATTCTTAGTGACATAATAGCGCTCTTTTACCTCAAAATACTTATCAGTTAACTTGATGGTTCTTTTACCAATTTGTTTATCCGCTTTTTGTTTAAGAAGCACAAATTGTAGAGGTAGCTCCTCTATATTCTCGATAGGGGCATCAAAGGCAATAAAATAAAGGTGCTCTGTTTCGGTATCGGTGGTCAGTTGTACCTGAATATCAAATCCTTGCTGATAGATTTTAACTAACTTTATAGGGGCATTTTGTAGCTGCGATGGGTCAATGTGATGGAACACACGTATTAAATCAGACAAATCTTCAGTGTGCTCTTCATTAATATGACCAAGGATATGTTGTGCATCGGGGTGATGGATAGGTGTCAGCGAGTGACGCTGACCATCTGAGGGTTTATTTAGGGAGTCGATGGTTTTGGTCATACAATATCTCGATGAGCGTGTGTAGAGGATCGTCTGTTATTTGTTTAATTATAGTAGATAATGATTCTCATTACTACAAAGGCATGGTGTAATGGGGTAAAGGTCATTTAATAATGAGAATTGTTTTTATTAACATTCGTAATGTATAATATAATATTTAGATGAACATATCTCGTATCGCTTTATTTTTCCTCACTTTAAATACGGCAATTTTATGTTACAAGCCCAAGAGCTTTCTATAACTCGTCAAGACAATACGCTATTACATGGTATTCATTGCCAGATTACCCCTAACCAATTGGTGGCATTAATTGGACATAATGGATCGGGGAAAACTACGTTCATTAAAGCGTTGGCCGGAGAGATGACACCCAGTGCGGGGTCATTAAGTCTGGATGATATGCCGCTTAATGCTTATGACAGTAAGGATTTGGCAAAAAAGCTGGCCTATTTGCCGCAGCAGCTGCCTGATGCTGCTTCCTTTACCGTCAGTGAGCTTGTGATGTTAGGGCGCTATCCGCATCAAAAATGGCTACAAAAACCCAGCAAAATAGACCGTGACAAAGTCAATGAGGCGATGCGCTTAACCCAAGTGGTGCCTTTTGCTGATCGTATTGTTTCTACCTTGTCAGGCGGGGAGCGGGCACGGGTGTGGTTGGCCATGTGTTTGGCTCAAGATACGCAGTATTTGCTATTGGACGAACCACTGGCGGCATTGGATATAGGCTATCAGATAGAGGTTATGGCGCTGATCAGAGAGCTGGTAAATATCCAAGGCTTGGGTGTGGTCATGATTGTGCATGATATTAATCTTGCTGCTCAATATGCAGACCGTATTGTTGCGCTCAAAGCAGGACAGATATGCCACGATGATACGGTGGTCAATATCATGCAGCCACACGTGCTAAAAGATATCTTTAATGTGGATATGCAGCTATTAACCCATCCGATTAACGGTCAACCTGTAGCAGTGGTGTAGTATGAAAGTCCGCATGTATTTCCTCAAAAAGAAGCTATCTATCCCTAATAAAGCTGCCTCAGCTACGCCAACTGTCTTTACTCGCTGTCTCACAAAAGCTACTTTTATTCCCTCTATTGCTACCAAATATACCGCTATTAAACAGCTGCTCACATTTGGCTGTGCTGCTCTGATATTAACAATAACTGGCTGCGGTCACACCGATCAAGCATTAGAGACTGCGCAAGCACAGCCGAATGCTCATGCAGTAGCTTCTGCAAATGCAGATACGACTGATGAAGCAAACAATCATTTGGCCTCCTCTCTTCATGTGGTGTCACCTGATTGGGGTGTAGCCGCCACGCTGACCGCCATGGGGCACCCACCAATTGCAACTGGGGATACCCGAGTATGGGATCAATGGGTTGATGAGCCTAAACTACCAGATTCTGTGCATGACTTAGGCATACGCTACCTACCAAATGCTGAGCTTGCAGCGCAGCTGGCTGTCGATTTAATTATAGATAACTTTTTTTATGAGCACTCACGTGGGGTGTATGGTAATGTCCCAGCCCAGTCGGTTATGTTTGCCAGTCAAGATGACACTGCTCAGTGGTCTGATTATGCAGAGCCGACACGTGAGCTTGGCACGCTGATTGATAATCCAGCACAAGCAGAGCGTTATATCGATGAGAGTCAGCGGCGTATTGAGCAGGCAGCAAAGAAACTCCAACAGCGATACCCTGCGGTCAAAAAGTTTGCTGTCGTTCAGTTTGTTGATGCCAATAATATGCGGATGTATGCAAACAATAGCTTATTTAATGCGGTGCTCAATCAAATGGAACGTCAGTTAGTAGCACTGGATAAAGGCAATGACTGGGGGTTTGTGCCTATCCAAATGGGGGATCTTACCCAGCTTGATTCTGATGTGTGTTTGTTGGTAATTAGGCCACTTAATCCAATAACGCAGCACCAAATACAAGACAGTTTGGTTTGGCAGCGTTTGGGCTATGGTGCCAATCCCAATACCTCCACCAATAGCCGCTGTATGACTATTTTGCCGCCGATATGGATTTATGGTGGTATGGCATCACTCACAAGTCTGGCAGAAAATCTTGCCTCAGCAACTTTAGTTGGAGGCCGCACGCATGACATCAAATAATCGTCAACCTACCCCCAATAAAACTCGGCATACCTCGAAAAACACCTCTCAAAAGTGTCAACCGCCTCAAAAACAAGCAATGGCAGATACCACGTTTACCGCCTCATCTTTATCTTCAGCGGTAGAGGTTAAGCATTGGCGGGCTTGGGCATTATTACTGTTATTGCTGCTGGGCATTGGTGCTAGCAGTGCTGTTTTAATCAACACACTGTGGTCACTGCCGTTAATGGATCTGTTCAAACCAAGCTTTGTACTTGATGTTGCGGATATGGCAATACAGCTAAAACTGGTTGCGACCAGTTTAGTGGCTTTATTGGCAGGGGGTCTGCTGGGGGTGGTCAGTGTGTTATTACAGCAACTGGTAAAAAACCCGCTGGCCTCTGATACCACTTTGGCCATTGGTACAGGCGCTCAATTAGCCTTATTGATTACTACCTTATTTGTGCCAAGCTTGGCTATTTATGGCGGTGTCTGGATTGCCTTTGTTGGAGCTCTCTTTAGCTTAGGCTTGGTATTTAGTTTGTCGGCACCGAGTCGTTTTAATCCGCTGATATTGGTTTTAGCCGGACTGGTGGTTAATATTTTATTGGCATCTATAGCCAGTACCTTGGTGCTGTTTTTTACCGAGCGCAGTGTGGGTGTGTTGTCTTGGGCGGCAGGGTTTTTGACTCAGAATAACTGGCATACCAGTATGAAGCTGTTAATTTCAGTCGCCGTATTGGCAGCTCTGAGCGTGCCTTTATTAAAGCCATTAACGCTGATGAGCCTTGATGATATGCAAGCGAAGCGTCTGGGAGTGCCTATTAATGCTTTGCGTTTGATCGTGATTGGCATCTCTGCGGTTGTGACGGCGCTGGTCATTAGTGAAGTGGGCCTGATTGGATTTATCGGTCTGGCTGCTGCCAGTTTGGTCAATGCGTTAGGTATTGCTCATATTGGGCGTAGATTGATTGCAGCCTTTGGGTTCGGTGCTTTATTACTTTGGCTCACCAGTAATGTAGGGCTGCTTTTAGAGCCTGTACTAGGTATGCCGATACCGGCAGGCTCTATCACTGGTATTTTAGGTGCACCACTGATTATTTGGCTTATTTTACGTCAAAGACGTCAAGGTGTGGCGCCGATTACTCCTATGCTAAGCCCGCAACGCAAAGCCATTAACTGGCATCTCTGGACAGTGGGATTACTGCTGCTAATTGCTGTTGTAAGCGTATTGGTAAAAGATATCTCAGGTGTTACCTTGAGTACCAATTGGGCGTTAACCAGTCAATACCGACTGCCGCGCACCTTTAGTGCTGCTGCTACTGGGGTGATGCTAGCGACAGCGGGGGTTCTATTACAAACATTAACCCGAAACCCAATGGCCAGCCCTGAAGTGCTTGGTATTAGCTCAGGTGCGGCTTTAGGTGTGATTACTGGGTTTTTATTATTACCTATGTTTGGTGTTAAAGCAGGCGCACTGAGTTTGGTCGGTTCGGGACTAGCAGGGGCGTTCTTAGTGTTGCTGCTGATTATTTGGCTGGCAAGCAAAGTCACGCCTGCTTATTTACTACTAGTCGGTATTGGGATTGCCGCTATGATGGATGGCGTAATGAGCATGGTCAAACTCTCCGGTGATCCAAGGCTTGAGGCGATGCTCAGTTGGTTATCTGGCACGACTTATAGCGCTAGTCCAGAAACCGTTTGGTATTTGATTACCGCCGCTGCGATTCTCCTAGTGCTGAGCATGTTATTGATTAAGCCCTTACGCGTATTAGGGCTAGGCGAGCCGGTTGCCCGCAGCTTAGGCGTTAAGGTTACCGCTTATCGGCTGTCACTATTAATTGTGGTTGCTGCGCTTAGTACGGTCAGCACCTTGGCGGTAGGGCCGTTGAGCTTTATTGGACTGATGGTGCCTCATTTAGCGACCTCTTTGGGCGCTGTACAACTTGAAAAACAGTTGCCATTGGCAGCGCTACTGGGAGCAGGGGTAATGGTGCTGGCCGACTGGATAGGCCGTTATATCATCTTTCCTTATGAGCTGCCGGCTGGCACTATTGCCGCCATTATAGGGGGGCTTTACTTTATATGGCTCATTCGCCGCAGCACGGTACATCCATAATGACAATACCTAACCAAAAGCCTAAATGACCGTGCCGATAAGATAGCACGTAGCGACCGCAGTCTTACCAAAAATAACACTGCGGTCGCTGACAATCGCAGATTTTAATAAGGTAAATGGGTAATTCCATCTAGCTTAAGATTTAGCTTTAGATTCTCTTAACTTGGGTTTCTTACCTGACGCTTGCTACAAAAATTAGTTATTTAATATCAATAATTTAGCAGGGGTTAATACGTATTATTTTTCTAAATAAATAATCCAATTTTAGGTTGACAGCAGATTTAATGTCAGTAAGAATATAGCTATCAAACGATAATGATTATCATTATAAATAAAAAGAGTATTTATGATTGTAATCGTAAATACTCTTTTTAGTTTGCGCTGGTGACTATCTCATTCTGCAATCTATCTGCTAGAGCACCTGCCTTTTACATTGATATTTATTTTGAAGGCATCTACTTGTAGCAACGGATAAACACACGCTTGGTATTACGCAAAACTAGCGTATAACTTATTTGCAAATGACTTGTAGGCTTAAGTTATTCAAAACCATAAGGGCTTTATTATGTATCTTTCCTTCTCAGCAAAAAAAAGAAATAACCAGAATTATTTAAATCGTCAGTATCAGTTTGAGTCTGAGGTGCTAAGTTACCCTCGCAAACTACCTTTTGCTATTGAGTCGGCTAAAGGGGTCTGGATTACGGATGTTGAGGGGAATAAATACATCGATTGTCTGGCAGGTGCCGGTACATTGGCACTGGGACACAATCATCCCGTGGTTATCCAAAGCATCAGGCAGTTGCTCGATAGTGACATGCCCATGCATACACTAGACATAACCACGCCATTAAAAGATGAGTTTAGTGAGTTCGTCTATAATCTTTTGGCAACCGATGACACGGAGTATTGTTTACAGTTTTGTGGTCCTACAGGGGCAGATGCGGTAGAAGCAGCGATTAAACTTGCCAAAAAGGTAACGGGACGATCAGGCATTATTAGCTTTAGTGGCGGCTATCACGGTATGACACATGGCGCCTTAGCCGTCACAGGCAACCTAAGCCCCAAACAAGGGGTCGAGGGGCTAATGGGGCAGGTGCAATTTATGCCTTATCCCAATATATACCGTAGTGCATTTGGACTGCCGCAGCCGCAAGATTTAGAAGCTCATATGGTCTATTTTGAGAACTTCTTGACGGATGTTGAAAGTGGGGTAACAAAACCTGCAGCAGTTATCTTAGAAGTTGTACAAGGGGAGGGCGGTGTTAACCCAGCGCCGATTGAGTGGCTAAAGCATGTTCGTCAAGTGACCAAAGCACTGGATATCTTGTTGATTATAGATGAGGTACAAACCGGATTTTGCCGTACAGGTCGCTGGTTTGCTTATCAACATGCAGATATAGATCCAGATATGGTGGTGATGTCAAAAGCCATCGGCGGCGGGCTACCTATGGCTGTGCTGGGCATCAAAAAACAATATGACCAGTGGCAAGCGGGCAACCATTCTGGAACCTTTAGAGGCAATCAATTGGCGATGGCGACAGGGCTAGCGACCTTAAAGTATCTAGAGCAAAACGATATGGCAGCGAAAGTTGCGGCCATGGGCTCAGCATTTATGACGCAGCTGCAGCAGCTACAAAAGCAAGAGCCACGCATTGGTAATGTGCGGGGTAGAGGGTTCATGATTGGCGTGGAAATTATTAATCCCAAGCAGCCCAAACAGGCTGATGGCAGTCATCCTGCTGATGGAGAGACAGCAGCACGCATTCAACAGGCATGTTTCAAGCAAGGTTTAGTGATTGAAAAAGGGGGGCGTATGGGCTCTGTACTGCGCTTCTTGCCACCTTTAACCATTACTGACTCAGAGCTTGAGCAAGTGTTACAAAAATTTCGCGCCGCGTTACAGGCCACCCACTAATACACAAGGGGTGTCGTCCACAGTCTCTTCGATAAGAGGCCAATACGCCACCAGCCAGCATGATTTTGTCGCTAAGGATGAGGAATGTTTTGCAAATTTTAACTCACCAAACCAGTACCCAATACCTTGCCGATATACAAAAAGCCAGTCGTTTGATTAAACAGTGGTTAGATAACAATAACCTATATTTAGGCGGCGAATGTGAGCAGCTAAAAGACGCTTTAGATTTAAGTATTACCCCGCAAGGCCGTGATATGCAGGCCATACTTGCAGATATAGAGCAGCAGCTATTACCCAACTGTGTATCAACTGCCCATACACACTGCTTGGCACACCTGCATCCACCGACTTTAGTGATTGGACAAGTCGCTGAGCTGATTATTGCCGCAACCAATCAAAGCATGGATTCATGGAATCAAAGCCCAGCGGCCACGTATATTGAACAAAAGCTTATTGACTGGCTATGTCAGCTCAGTGGTTTTGATTCATCACCACAGACGCATTCAGGTGGTGTGTTTACCAGTGGTGGGACTCAGAGTAATTTGATGGGGCTACTGCTGGCACGCAATCGGCATTATCAGCAACAGGGTGTTGATGTTCAGCATGAGGGTCTGGGTGGTCAGGCACCAGCCTTCATTTTATGCTCGGATCAAGCCCATTTCTCTATTGCCAAAAATGCCAGTTTGTTAGGTCTGGGGAGCGGTTCGGTTAAAACTGTTTATACCGATGACCAAGGCAGGATGGACATGTATGGTCTAAAAGCACGCATTGACCACTACGGTGCTGACAATATCATGGCCATTGTTGCTACCGCAGGCACTACAGATGCTGGCGCAATAGATCCTCTGGCTGATATTGCAACGCTTTGCCAGCAGCAGGGTGTCTGGCTGCATGTCGATGCTGCATGGGGCGGTGCATTACTGTTATCACAGCGTTATCGAGAGTGGATTGAGGGAATACATCAAGCAGATTCAATCACGCTTGATTTTCATAAGCATTTTTTCTTACCTATCAGTTGTGGGGCGTTTTTGCTAAAAGATAAATGCCACTTTGAGAGTATCCGTCAGCACAGTGATTACTTAAATCCAACCGATGATGATCAAGATAATATCCCAAATCTGGTGACCTACTCTCTACAAACAACGCGTAGGTTTGATGCGCTAAAGCTATGGCTGGCATTAGATCTGCTTGGAACTAACGGCTATGGTGAATTAATTGATACCTGTGTGGATACCGCGCAGCAAGCCGCTGATTTGATTCGCGCGCACCCAGACTTTGTGTTAATACATGATCCGCTCATCAGTAGCGTCTTGTTTTATTACGCGCCAAAGTCTGATGCAGTTCCACTAGAGCCCAACCGGCCTACCTCGGTACCGCTAGCGTCAGTAGCAGACCAGCAGGCGCGGTTGTCTGATGCAGCACTGATTACGCTCAATAGAAAAATTGCCCAGCAACTGTTTATTACAAACAGCGCCAATATCGCAACAACTGCGTACAAGCAGCAGTTTTGTCTTAAGTTCACTATTTTAAATCCTGAGACCCAAGCGGCTGATATTCAAGATATTTTGGATGAGATAAGCAGGCTAGGTCGCACCCTTATAGCCGAAAATGGTTAAAAATATAATTTGAAGGAAAACACAGATGATTCAACAAAAGACACTCGACCGATTGGTGCTACAAAATCTAATTAATGCTTATGCCTTTGAAACGCAGCAAGGCAAAGTAATTGACAATCAGCAGCAAAATGCCCAACAAAAGCAGCTGTCTCAGGGCAGACATTTGTTAGTGTTCACACTTAAGCCGCTAGATATTACGATGGCAGTTGCTTTGGATAATGTGAGCAAATTGGGGCAGCATCGTCTGGCCGACATACCCTCTATTTTAAACGAGTCTTCGTGGGAGAGATTAGCACCAGCCAGCCTTGCGGCACTCATTATTGAAGATTTAACGTATCGACAAAATAAGGGTAGTGGTAATAATACTGCTGCACTTGATGGTAATGGTGTGATGAAGCGCTGGCTTGAGAGCTATGAGGGGCTACAGATTATTTTGGCGCAGCGCAGTGATGAGATTGATGACATCTTAGAGGAAGATTTAGATTTTATAGAGACCGAGCAAAACCTAATCTATGGGCACGCAATGCATCCAACTCCGAAGGGTAGAGCTGGGTTTTATGATAAAGAATGGGCACGATATGCACCAGAAACACAAAGCAAGACACGGCTGCATTACTGGTTGGTAGACCCACAATATATTGCAGATGACTTCGTCGATGGAGACAGTATTAGTGAGGCATTAAAACAGCAGCTTATTGATCATATGGATAATGATGCTCTGAGTATGAGTCGTTATCAGCTGGCGCTACTTGAGCAGCACCCCACTTATAAGCTATTACCTTTGCACCCTTGGCAGGCTAAATTCTTGCAGCAGCAAGACTGGTATCAGCGTTTGCTTGAAGACAGTCAGTTGTTTGATATGGGCGAGATGGGCTGGCACTTGCATCCCACCACCTCCGTACGCACGTTAGCTGCTTTTGATGCCCCTTGGATGTTTAAAGTATCTTTATCCGTGGCCATTACTAACTCAGTACGTATTAACCTTCCTAAAGAATGTTACCGAGGCATGCACGCTTGTCGCATATGGCGCAGTGACTACGGCAAGCAATTAAAAACCCAATATCCAAGCATTGAGGTGCTCAACGACCCAGCTTGGATTGCGCTTAAGATAGATAGAACGATTGTTAATGAGACAATTTGTATCTTACGTGACAATCCTTTTGATGCAGAGTCGGCAGTCACTAATTTGGCAAGCTTAAGCCAAGATCACCCCATGCGATTGACCAATCGCTTTAATACCTTATTTAAAGCCATCCATAAACGTACCAATGAGCCGTTACCACTAATTGCACGGCAATGGTTTGATACTTATTTGCAAGTTGGGTTCGTGCCGTTGATCCAAATGTATTATGAGCAAGGTATCGGTTTTGAGGTGCATCAACAAAATAGCTTGATTGAGCTACAAGAGGGCTATCCTACTAAATTTTGGGCACGTGATAACCAAGGCTTTGGCTATATTGCCGAATATGCGACAGCACTTATTGATGCCAATCCAGCGCTAATCAGTGAGGCTGAATGTGTTATCCCTGAAAACTTTGCCGATTCACGTGTGGCGTATTATTTGGTGGGTAATAGTATCTTCGGTCTCATTACGGCGATTGCTCGTACAGGTCTGGCCAGTGAAGATGAGTTGTTAGAGCAGTTTAAGCAGTGTCTGCTAACCCTTGAGGCGCAGTACCCCCATCGCCCATTGTTTGATCTGTTGTTACGCAGCCCAACCTTGCCATTTAAAGGCAACTTACTTACCCGTTTGTATGCCTTAGATGAATTAACTGCCCCTGTTGAGACACAGTCGGTATATGTCGATATCCCTAATCCATTAGCAGAAGGCTAGTGCATGCAGCACTGAGGTAAAGCATACAATCATAAATAAATATTATTGGCTAAATCGGAGTCGCAGATGCTAGATCTTATTGGAATAGGTATTGGGCCGTTTAATTTAAGCTTGGCAGCATTGTTAGACAAACAGCCCACGCTTGAGAGCAAGTTTTTTGAACAAAAACCCAACTTTGATTGGCATAAGGGGATGATACTGCCACATACTACTTTACAAGTGCCCTTTATGGCGGATCTAGTAACATTAATTGACCCCACGAGTCAGTATAGTTTTTTGAATTATTTGCATCATCATCAGCGCTTATTAAAGTTTTATTTTTTGGAAGACTTTAAGGTTTTTCGTCAAGAATACAATCACTACTGCCAGTGGGTAGCCGCGCAGTTAGATAGCTTGGTTTTTGATGCCCAAGTGCGAGATGTGGCTTTAATGGAGGATAAAACGGGGTATGTCGTACAGGTGTGTGAGCAGGGCAAGATAAACACTTACCACGCTAAAAACTTAGTCATTGGTACAGGGACACAGCCGACGTTACCTGACGTATTACAACCATTGGCGGATCAGGCACCGCACCGCTGTATGCATACCGCAGATTTTGCAGATAATTTTGATTATGACCACATTGCAGGGTCAGATACGCGGCCTAAAGTGCTGGTATTGGGCTCGGGTCAATCCTCTGCCGAGGTGTATCGAGCTTTATTTGATCAGCAGTTTGATGACCAAAATCAGCCCAAGTTTCAGTTGGATTGGGTGACCCGCTCAGCTGGATTTTTCCCAATGGAATACTCGCCACTAGGACTTGAGCATTTTAGCCCTGCTTATACCCATTATTTCCATCATTTACCCAATATGACCAAGCACTCTGTACTACAAACACAAGACCTACTTTATAAAGGTATGGGGTTTAGCACCATTACAGATATTTATGGCCGGCTATATGAGCGCAGTATTGCCAATCAGCCGACATATTCAAGGCTAATAGCACATTGTGAAGTGATCGATGCTCAAGGTAAAGGTGTCACTGATTCAGATAACGATCCAGAAGCTGTCTCAAAGCTTAAGCTGACATTAAATCAGCGTGAGCAGCAGCGTCAATTTGTGGTCGACTATGACTGTGTTATCGCAGGAACAGGGTATAGTCACGGGTTGCCGCGTTGTCTAGATTCTTTAGCCGATTATATAGAGCGAGATGCTTTTGATCAGCCGCAAATTAATTATGATTATTCTTTGGTGCTTAAACACGCTACCGCAGGCAGTACACCACAAGCTACGTCCGGCGGGGCGACGGGTCAAGTGTTTGTCCAAAACCAAGAAATCCATTCGCATGGTATTGGAGCACCAGACCTAGGCTTAGGAGCGTATCGTGCCGGCTGTATCGTTAACCAGCTACAAGGCGAGCTGGTATATGACACCCAAGCGCTTACCGTTTTCCAAGACTTTGGTGTGTCTACTGATGCTTTATTGCAGTGATTATCTAGCTTATAAGCCGTGTATAAAAAAGCCAATCTTTGCACCTATTTGTATTGGTCCACATGGCTTGTCATTTTTATCTATTATTGTTTATTTATAGGACACTATTTATGCCAAGCATTGCCCAAGGTCTGCCCGATACATTTTCTGTTCAAGTCAATCAAAAACAGTTTGGCCTGCGTCCCGTTAAGTATCCGGAAGATATGTCATTACTGTATCGCTGGATGCACGCAGAGCACGTTGTGGATCAGTGGCAGCTACATCTGGCCATGCCACAGTTAAAGATGCATTTTGAAAAAATGATTGTTGATGACCATCAGCGTCTTTACATCATATTGTGTGACGACAAGCCCATAGGTTATACCGAGATTTATGAGACTTATCGTGATCGACTGTCTTTATACTACAAGGCCAAACCGACAGATATGGGCTGGCATATCTTACTTGGCGAGCCTGATGTGGTGGGCCGAGGCTATTTAAGACCAACAGGGATGATGATCTCTCGATTTATTTTTGAGCATACCGATGCCAAAAAGATTGTCACTGAGCCTGATAGCAAGACAGAGGTGTATCAGTGGGTGGCAGATAGCTTTGCTTATAAGATACAGCGTTTGGTTGATATGCCTGAAAAAAAAGCGGCTCTTTATTTTTGCTATCGTGATGAGTTCTATGAGTCTCGAGGTTATTTAGGGTTTTACGGAGAAGCAGAAGCGTCTGATTCATAATAATTAATACTTATTTAATCTTACTCATCTTGGAATTTTATTAACATTGAACCCGCTTAAGACAAATTTTTTACAGCTACGATCTCGTGTTATCCAAAAAAGGCCGCCTGAGCGTTTAGACAGCAGCCAGATACGCCGTGTACTATGGACTTTGTTGTTAGGCGGTACAGTCGTCAGCTTTAGCAATAGCGCATTAAACCCTGCTATTCCTGTTTTTATGTCCCTATTTTCTGTAGATATTGTGATGGGTGGCTGGGTGCTAAATGGCTATGTACTGGCAATGAGTGTGGGCCTGATGCTCAGTGGCTATCTGAGTAAACTCTTTAAGTTTAAGAGTGTATATATCTTTGCCATTACTGGGTTTATGGCAGGATCAGTGCTGGGTATGTTGGCAAGCAATATGTCGTTTATTATCGCTGCAAGAGCCATTCAAGGGCTGGCAGGTGGTTTGATTATCCCCTTATCAATTGGGATGCTGTATCAGGTTTACCCTAGCAATCAGCAAGGGCGGGTGATGGCCTTGTGGGGCATTGTCATTATGATGTCTTTAGCCTTTGGCCCTTTGGTGGGTGCCTATTTAGTGGTTCATTTTGCTTGGTGGACGTTATTTGGCATTACTTTGCCACTTAGTATTTTAGTTGTGGCTATGACAGCGTGGTGGGTGCCCTTATTGCCGGAGTCTCAAGCACAGCAGACGAACAATACTTTATTTGATAAAAATGGATTCGTCAGTCTGGTGGCATGGCTGTTGGCGCTGACGTTATGGCTAAATAGTTTAAAGTCAAACTCAGTAATCGAGATATCAAGTGGCTTGGTTCAACTGGCGGTATTGGCTGCTTTTATTGTGAGTGCTGTTATCTGGTGGCGCTATGAATACCGACACCCAAACCCACTTCTTAAGGTAAGTTTGTTTGCTAATAAGACCTACTTGCATAGCATTGTGTTAAGCATAACCCAGACCCTTGGGCTGATGATGGGGCTGTTGTTTTTACCTATTGTGATTCAAGATGTCATGCATAAGAACGCTATGTGGACCGGTTTGGTCTTAATGGTCGCCACCTTGGTTGCCAGTATGACCACGCAGGTTGCCGGTGGTATTGTTGATAGATATGGTGCAAAAGAGATCGGCAGTGCCGGCGTTATTATCAGTGGTGCAGCCATGCTGATGTTGGTTTGGTGCCTATCTAGCCCAAATATTTGGCTGGTAATGTTGGTAATGAGTCTACATGGCGTAGGGGTTGGATTGGCCTATTTACCGACCACGACAGTCGGCTTTGGTAGTTTGGATAAGCATCTTGTTACAGAGGGGGCAGCATTAAATAACATCAGTCGCCGCATTGTATCCACTGTCTTTATTGCGCTGGCGACTTTGTACATAAACAGTGAGGGTCTGGGTTTTTTGAGAAAAATAATGCCAAGTCTATCTGCCTCTGATGCGTTAGTTGCCCCCATGCAAGAAGTGTTCTTTGGTCTGGCAATAATGCTGCTACTAACGCTTATTTCTACACGAAAACTGCCATAGCAGCATAAAGAGAGTCCAAAGGAGTCCTCGTTTAATATTAGCATTGAAGTTATAAGATCAGGCTGTTTAGGCGTTTTTTTTAATCTATATATGTAAATGATTATCATTTTATTATTGAGAAGTATCAGTAGCATGAATCAGCACTGTAACTGATCAAAGTGACATTAATACATAGTAATACAGAGTCTAACGAAATATTTAATTACTTACATTGATAACAGTCAGCAGGGGTTTATCTATGCAACAAACAAAGTATTACCATACAAAGCACGCGGTAACGGCGCCGGTTTTAGAGGCAAGCTGGCCATGGCAGGCGTACGCTACAACACAGAGGCTGGCGTCCCAAAGTATGAACCATTCGGTTAATGAAAGCAGTCAAAGCCAAAGCAATAAAACCAATAACGATAATGATATTACGCCGCGGGTATTGTCCCAACAGCAGTTGCAGCGTATAGAGCAGCGGGTTATAAAGCAGCTATTGCAAGCGCTATTATTTGAGGAGATTATCAATTATGACTGTCAACCTACCTCAGTAAACCATGCAACTGGTAATTCTCAAAATACAGATCACACTTTTGTGATTCCAGTGTCCGAGCATATCAGCTATGTCGCCAAAGGTGCCGTTCATTATAGTTTTGATTTGATTCGTTTTAATGACCAAGAGGTAATGCGAGTAGAGCAGGGACAGTCGTCGCAATCTGCCACCTTAGAAGGCGTTATTAATGACATTATATTAAATATTGATTCGACTAATATCCAGTCTATACAAGTGGGCACAGAGCAGGCTAAGACCGCTACAAATCAGTCTCCAAAATTAGTCCAATCCTTTATCGAAGAGCTGCGCCATACCTTGATTAATGAGATTCAGGCACAAGCAATGACCCCTTATGTACCAACGGATATTCAAGCGCTGACTTATCCTCAGTTAGAGGGCTACCTGATGGCAGGACACCCTTATCATCCCTGCTTTAAGTCGCGTATTGGGTTTAATTTAAATGACAACTATCAGTATGGGCCAGAGTTTGCACACAATATTGACGTTGTTTGGCTGGCAATAGATTACCGCTTGCTTGTGAGTAATAGTGTTGAGTCTGTATCTATAAATGACTGGGTTAAGCAGTATTTAGGCAGTCGTGATTATGAGGTGTTAATGACAACTCTAAAAGCGATTGTGGCTAATGATAAAGAGTATGGTTTGCTGCCTGTCCATCCTTGGCAGTGGCAAAACACGCTTATTTATGCGCTGCAGCATTTGTTAACTACGCAGCAAGTGGTTTATTTAGGACCCACAGACACGCAATATCAAGCACAACAATCTATACGGTCGCTGTCTATGCTGTCAGAGGGTAAGCCATATTTAAAGCTGAGCATGCATCTGATCAATACCTCAAGTACTCGTATCTTGGCAAAACATACGGTAATGAATGCTGCGATAGTCACTCGGTGGCTAAATCAATTGACGGCAGAAGATAAGACCGCTGCTGCATTAAATATTGCATTTTTGGGAGAGACAGTTGGTATTTGCTTAGATCATGAGGTGTTGCGTGAGCAAGGGTATCAGCATCCTGATATTTATGGCGGTCTTGGTGCGATTTGGCGCGAAAATGCGAGTGAGTATCTCTCGGACAATCAGCAAGCCTTTCCGTTAAATGGGGTCAGTTATATAAATAGTGATGGTAGTCTATTAATTGACCCTTGGATACAAAAATATGGAGTAGAGCGCTGGATAAAACAGCTGATTGAGGTTAGTACTCTACCCATTATTCATATGTTATTTGCACATGGGGTCGCCCTAGAATGTCATGCACAAAATATCGTGTTAGTACATGAAGAGGGGTATCCGATTAAAGTGCTCTTAAAAGATTTGCATGATGGTATTCGTTATTCTCCTGAGCACTTAGCAAGACGAAATCTGCGTCCTAATTTCTTTAGCTTACCTGCCGCACATGCCGTTTTAAATCGAGGTTCATTTATCGAAACCGACGATACAGATGGTATTCGTGATATGACCGTAGCCTGCTTATTTTTTGTGGCATTTGCTGATATGGCCATATTCTTGCACACTCATTATAGCTATCCAGAGCAGCATTTTTGGTATCAAGTGGCACAGTGTATCTCTGAGTATCAAAAGGCTCATCCAGAGCATCACGCGCGTTATAAGCTGTTTGATGTCTTTGCCCAAAAGACTCGTATTGAGTCATTGGCAAAGCGACGATTATTTGGTGATGCGGTATTTCCCATAAAATATTTAAATAATCCGTTGTATAAGGCTGCTAGCGATAATCAAACCGATTTGCAGACCAGCAGTAAAAGAGATTGATGCCATGCTAAGCTTATTTCCAGTACAGACAAAAAACCATAGCGAGGCTCTAGAAACAGCCCAGTGGCGACTTATTAACCAGTTGTTAGAATGCTGTCAACTTGAACAATGGTTAGCACCTGAGAATGTCATTACCACCAGTAGCCGTGAGTACGCCCCCACGCTCTTAGCCCAAAAAGGGAAGGCTAATGATCTTTTGTGCTTGCGTAATGTCGAGGGTCTTTGGGGTCAGTTGCAACACTTATCAGGGCCTTATGACAAAGCGATGACAGAGGCGCTTTGTCACCATGACACCCCTATGGTGGTTATTTTATTGCCCAATGATAACCAGCTGCTGTTATTGATTGCCCCAAATCATTGTAGCCAGTGGTTATTAAAAGAGGCGTGTTTGCCTCTTTTATTTACGCCGGTCGTGGCCAATCAAAATAATAACAGCAATACAAACAAACAGCCGTCAGATGTACATGCTATAGAAGGTGATGCCGCTTCTCAATTACAAGCAATAGACTCAGCTGAACAGCTATTGACCTTGTTATTATCTGCCATGCAGGAGCGTGGGGAGGCGCTACCTGAAGGCGGCGTCTTAAAGCTACAAGAGAGCTTAATGGCGTCGTTCAGGGCGCAGCAGTGGTCGGCACAGGCACAGATGTCATCGTTGGTTTATCAACAAGAGCACTGGTATCAAAGCTTGATTGCTGCTGAGCAATGGGCTTCTTTGATTGATCGCCCCTTTCATCCTCTGGCGAAGGGAAAGCTTGGCTTTAGCCAGCAAGATTATGAGTACTATATGGCTGAATTTGATCAGCCTATTTATCTTAATTGGGTGGCAGTAAACAAATCCCACCTAATGATCTCAGAGCAATTAGAGCACATACAGACAACCATAGATCAGGAAACGAAGACAGCTTTGCAGCCGGCTCATTATTTGCTCAATGATCAACAGAAAAAGATACTGGCGCAAGAGTTACAAGCACTCGGCATAGCAGGCTCTCATATTGCTATTCCTATCCACCCTTGGCAGATGGCGCACGAATTGAATGCTTTTTTTGAGGATGATTTGGCGAATAAAACCGTGGTTAAGCTGCGTTTTAATCAATTGGTGAGTCATGCCAGTGCATCGATGCGCAGTATGCTGTTTTGTCGCAATACTGCTTACAGCATTAAGCTGCCTTTGGGTGTATATGCGTTAAACTCGAAGCGCTATTTACCGATATTAAAACTGATTAATGCAGAAAAAAATCAAGCCTTATTGGTACAAGCCTGCCAGCGTGATGTGGTGCTAAAACAGCAGATGTGGCTGTGGGATGAGCGCCTTTGGTGGGGATATATGCCACCTAAAAACCGCCATGACAAAAGCTCAATCAACCCAAGCTTTTATCAAGAAAAACCCACCCATTTAGGTGTGCTACTGCGCTGTTTACCAAAAGAGCTGAGTGATAATTCCGTGCGCCTGTTGCCAATGGCAAGCTTGGGTATGCTGGTGTACAAAGACCAGTCATCACACCATATTTTTGATGAGCTGATCGAGTCATTCCGAGAAGATATGGATCATTTACCGTCAACTACTGAGGGTACGCAGCACCACGGCACTCAAAGTCAGCTGGCTTGTGATGCGACTAAAATGCAGGTTATGGCATGCTTTACCCGTCTGTGTCATGTATTTTTGGGTACCATGCTACGCTGCATACGCTTAGGGTTAATACCTGAGCTGCATGGTCAAAATGTGGTCATGGTGATCAAAGACAATCAATTTAGTGGGGTGTTACTGCGTGATCATGACTCCGTACGTATCCATCTGCCGTGGCTGGGCCGGCATAAGATAGATGACCCTAATTATCTAAGCCCTCCTAATTTCAAAAACAGACTGTATAGAGACACGCCGAAGGCCTTAATATTTTACTTACAGTCTTTAGGTATCTTGGTAAACCTTCGCGCTATTATCGAATCGTTAGCGGCTCACTATGGTATGGCTGAAGTCAAGTTATGGGCCACCGTTAAAAGGATGATAGAACAACTGTTACTACAGCTAGATTTTGATGCTGATCAGTACTTAATTCTAAAAGAGAGTTTATTGGACAGCCCCTATTATCCGCATAAGACATTGATGCTACCGGTAATTGAACGCGGTCAACAAGCGCACGGCAGTATGCCAGCAGGGGAGAGCAGAGTGAACAATCCATTGTCCATATCAAAGCTTGATATCCACAACCAACCCAATACTTAACTTTAGTCTTTACCATGAGTGCTTTAGACAAAAAAAATTTAATGCCAGCATCAAATTAAAGGCTAAGTTTATTTATGATAAAGAGAGGAATATGACAGAACCGACCATTGAGTCCTTGATCGCCGCCTATCAGCACATTGATAGTTCGACCATTGGACATTTAACCGAGCAGGGATATCTGGCGGGTATAAAACCAGTATTACATTGTACTCAATCACTGGCTGGACGTGTGCTTACTGTACGTCTAAATTCAGATAATACCGATGCGATTAACGAGGCATTACGATCTGCTCATCCCAAAGACATATTGTGCATTGATGCACAGTTGTTAAAAAACAAAGCCTGCTGGGGAGCACTACGTACCTGTGCGGCTATATATGAGCAGTTAATAGCAGTCATCGTACTGGGAGAGGTAACGGACTCTCAAGCGTTAAAGCAGTTGGACTTTCCTGTATTTGCTCAGGGTATCAGTTCATTAACGACCGCAAACAGGCAAGGTCGGCAAGGTGAGATAAAGAGCGATTTGTATTATCAATTACCAGATGACCGTGCCACTGTGTGTATCAAAACTGGTGATTTGGCAGTACTGGATAATGATGGTGTGTTTGTTTTATCCGTGTCACAGGCAAATGCGTTATTAGTACGCTGTCAACAAAAGCAGCAAAATGATGATATTAAGCTGCAGCTATTTATGGATGCTTATAAAAATAATCAGTTAGATCAGCTGGTTAACAGGTTAAAACCGCAAACGACTAGCGACATAAAAGATTTAGATTAAAGAATATTTTTTTATAAAAAATATAGAAATAAAAATTATTATCATTTAGAATAGCATTTGTATTATTGATTACATATTCAATACTTTTTTTTTAAAAGAGTGTTAATTGTAACTGTATTTAGTAACCTGTCTTATTGGTCTTAATCAAGGCAGGACAGGTTACCACTCAAAAAGATAACTTTCGCTGGTTAGTTGATTATCTGCAAGCAAACCTTAATAAGTCCAACAAGAGAAGATTATTCTATGAAAAATCATCACCTTGCATTATCTGTTCTAAGTTTATGTATCAGTCAGCAACTATATGCACAAACTGATACGAATGTTACCGCAGCTCAAAATGATACGAGTCCTCATGCTAATTCGATGACCACCAGTGCAGCTACAGACAATACCTCATCAGCTATGGAAGCGGCAGATAGGCCAAGTGTAACACTAGATACAGTGGTAGTAACAGGGTTCGCAAAAACAGGGACGGTACTTGCACAAAAAATCAGTGAAATGCCTGCGGTGACTCAAGTGATTGCAGAAGAAGAGATACATGCTCAAGCTGTGGGCAGCCGTACCACAGGTGATATATTGGCACAATTAATCCCAAGCTTGGGTACCAGTAGTGGTGCAACAAGTAACTATGGCACTACCATGCATGGTCGACCAGTTCAGTTTTTATTAAACGGTGTGCCATTAACGGGGTCTCGTAATCTATCACGAGAGTTAAATAGTATTGATCCGGCGCAACTTGAACGAGTAGAAGTACTATCAGGGGCAACCAGTATTTATGGGTCGGGCGCTGCAGGCGGCCTCATTAACTTGGTAACCAAGTCGATGGAAGGAGATGGGTTTCAAGGTCAAACTCGTATCGGTATGAGCGCTGCTCGAGATTTTGACTCTAATTCATTAGGCTATAATGTCGGTCAGACTCTAGCCTATGGCGGTGACAATATCTGGGGGCGCTTAGATGTTGATTATGAGGATAAGG
Source organism: Psychrobacter sp. CX97 (assembly GCF_057396285.1). NCBI lineage: Bacteria > Pseudomonadati > Pseudomonadota > Gammaproteobacteria > Moraxellales > Moraxellaceae > Psychrobacter > Psychrobacter sp. CX97. Next base: position 26,996 of record NZ_JBXYJE010000009.1, read on the forward strand.
GCGGGCAGTTTGATAGTCATGGCAATCGTATTAGCCCAGATGTTAACCAGACCGATCAGCAAGATACTCAATCGCTTAGTGTAAATGCAAATGTGGGGGCAAATATTGATGAATTACAAAGCCTAAACTTAGCTGTTACCTATTATAATGATGAACAAGACACAGATTATGGTCCAGATTATGGCGATAATTTAGAAGTGTTATTTGGTGCTACACCTTCACTGCGTGCTATCGATGGGGCGCATATCAAACATGAGCCAGAGACCCGTAAAACCTCAGTTAACCTAAACTATAATCATAATGACTTTCTAAACTCCAATCTAAGCATTACGGGGTATTATAGAGATGAAAAAGGGCGTTTTTATCCATCTGGTAAAGACGCAAGCGCTCAGGCAGTCGGTGAATGGGTAGCCAATGGGTTAACCGATGAAGATACACTGAAAAAGCTGGCAGGTGCGGCTGTGATAGCGACTCAGTCAGAAGCAGATATCGAAATAGAGGGTGTACGCGCCGCCATGCAAACCGAGCTTGATATCAAAGATATGCCAACACTTATAAGCTATGGCGCAGATTATGAGCGTGAAAAAAGTGAGCAGACTTATTATGGTCAAGATTTAAATAAATTTATGGCTAGCAATGGTTTGGTATCTGAGCCTAATGGCCGTACCTATTATGGTGGACCAGATACGACCATTGATAAAATTGGTGCATTTGTCAACGCTGATATAGATGTCACAGATAAGTGGCATGCCAGCGCAGGGGTACGTTATCAAAAGCTCAAATCAGATACCGATAGCTTTACCCCCATTTATGAGCAGGTGCTAGAAGAGTATTTTCAGGACCCCCGTATTGCCCCTGTAGCAAATGCTTATGGTATTGATTACCAAGCAGGCAGAGTAGAATCCGGTAATACTGACCATCATAAAACCTTATTTAATCTAGGCACCAGCTATCAGATTACCCCAAATGATCAAATCTTTGCCAACTTTTCACAAGGCTTTACTACTGCTGATATCCAGCGAGCCCTACGTGATGTTCGTGCAGGCTTCGTTGTTAACTCAGATAATGTGCAGCCGATTGAAGTGGATAACTATGAGCTTGGGTGGCAAGGCACGCACGGTAATACCAATGCTAAGTTGAGCGGATTTTATAATGAATCGGACAAAACCGTTCGATTTACAGAGGATTATACGGTTGAGGTTGTGGATACCGATGAACGTGTCTACGGGGCAGAAGCTTCCATTAGCCAAAAGTTAAGTGATAACTGGCAACTGGGTGGCACACTAGCTTATACGCGTGGTCAATACAAAAAAGATGGCGACTGGTTAGAGCTTGGTGCGGATCGTATATCACCGTTTAAAGGGACGGCCTATGCGCAATATAACTTCAACAATGGCAGTAATATCCGCTTGCAAGCACTGGCTATTGATGGCACAGACAAAGCTTATAAAGATCAGCGCAAAGACCCTGATGCCAAGGCAAATGAAGTATCAGGCTATGCTACCTTTGATTTGGTAGGTCAGGTGAAACTGCCTAAAGGACAAGGCACAGTCGATTACGGGGTGTACAACTTACTAAATAAAGATTACTTGAATGTTTATCATCAGACGACCTATGGGGCGATGAACCGCCTACCCTCACAAGGTACGACTTATGGTATCAGTTATACCATTGACTACTAATCTTAATTAAGATCAGTCATAAAAAAGAGGGCAGTAATGAACTGACCTCTTTTTTTATGTTGATGGGTTTTATATTTGCTTGACGGTTACTACAGCCTATTTAAAGCATGCGCCTGTTTGAACTGTCCCGACTCTATATCGGAGAGTAGATTACTTGAGTCAGGCAGCTTTGTCTGACTCACTAAGACTATCATAGTATCGTCTCTCAAACTCAAAAGGCGACACATAATTAATTGTGCTATGCAAACGTGTTTTATTAAACCTGAAAAGCGTTAAAAATCGATTAAGTATCGATTTAGCTTTGCAAGGCAAGAGCTGTGCTCGAGTGACAACCCATTCAAGAGTTGCTAATTCAACATCGCTCACACCTTGCCACTGCTGTTTTAAATAATCCATCATCTGTGTTTTATAAAGCCCGTTAACCGTTTCAGCTACCGCATTATGTATGAGCGAGGAAACAGCAAAGCACTGCTTTGCCCGAGCGCAAGGGGAGAGTCGAGTAGATTAGATCACCTGTCGTACCAACAGATATAATGACGCCAGAAGCAGCCATCTTAACAGTATAGCGAATGGATAAATACTGAACCCCTCAATCACTATGATGAATCACATATTTCGGATGGTTTCTGCCCGTTATCGTTTGGTTTAGTGCTGCCATTACGATATTAGTGTTCATAGGATCTAACACTTTCCAGCCAACATTCTATACGTACCATTGTAGTTCTATGATTTCGGAAACTTGCTTAAACTTGCATAAAAAAAGGCTTACCGAATATGATGGTAAGCCTTGAATGCTTATAATAACAAATATGGTGGGCCCAGTAGGACTTGAACCTACGACCAAAGGATTATGAGTCCTCTGCTCTAACCAACTGAGCTATGGGCCCAAATATTAAGCGTTTCACTTAATTAGACGCATTATAATACCTTATTTTTTAAACTTTGCAACCCTAAAATTAATATAGCACTAATTTTTATTGATAAAAGAATCGATCGCTTGGCTTCGCGCACTATTTAAGGCGTTACCAATGTCACGGCCTTCTAAATTACTATCAATATTATCCATACCTATTTTATTATATGCACCAATTATTTCTTCAAACTGGCAGTGTATATAAGCAGTTTTAACCACATAAAAAGTGTTTATTAGCGCATTCAGAGTAATGCTATCTTTATGGGCTTTCGTTAAATTAATAAGACTGGTTAACGTTTGAGCATTTAGGTTTTCCAGATTGGCAAGATCTGCAAACATGTTGGCAAATAATGTGGCAAATTGAGTTATTGACTTTGGCGTTGTTAATAACACACTTAGATGATTAATTTTGCTTGTCCAGATCTTTGCTTCATCGCTAGTTTCTATACGCTCAACACTATTAGAACTGTTAAAGCTATTAGGTTTGTTAAACCCTAATAGTGCTAAGTATTTTTCTGGCATGTAACTCATCTGCAACACGGCCCAGCGGTTAGCTAATGGCAAATGGTAGTCGCCACATAGAGAGAGCGCATGAAACACAAGTTTTTGAATAAAACCATTGCTTAGAGTTTCTGCGAGCGTTGGGAACAAATAGGGCAGGGCACCAATCTCTATTAAGCACTTAAAATAAGCGTGGGGGGCATCCTGCATAATCGCTCTTCTGGTTTCTAGCCAAACACGCTCTGCCGTTAAGTGCGCTAATTCCCCTGACTCATTAATGGATTTAATTAATTCAATTGTATCTGGGGCGATGATGAAGTTACTTGTAGCAGTACCATTATTATAGAAACGGCTGTAAAATCTAGCTATTCTTAATACCCTAAGAGGATCCTCAGAGAACGCACTGGATACATGGCGCAATGTTTTACTTGCAATGTCATCCCTCCCTCCATATGGATCAATGACATTACCTGTAATTGGCGTATCATCATGTAGACCACACACTTCTATAGCCATTGCATTTATTGTCAGATCTCTACGTTTAAGGTCTTGTTCGATAGTAACATCAGGTGCAGCGTAAACTTCAAACCCTTTATAACCTTTACCAGACTTGCGCTCTGTACGAGCAAGGGCATATTCGGCTTTTGTTTTAGGATGTAGAAATACGGGAAAGTCAGAACCAACTTGTGTAAACCCTGCATTTAACATGTGTTGTGGCGTTACACCAACAACCACATAGTCTTTATCTTTGACAGGGCGCTTTAAAAACTGGTCACGCACCGCGCCACCAACAATATAGACATGCATAGTCAACTAATCCTAAATTTGGCTAATAAGAATGATGAAATAGGGTAAACTTTTGCTGCGTACTTTCACTCGATTGCCCTGCATCGGTTTTAAAGTTCTTTGACTATCTATATTAACTAAATAATGACATCAAATCGACCAATAAAAAAGCCAGCGTTAAAGCTGGCTTCTAAATAATAAATATTTTAAATAGGACTATTTTATTGCGAGTCTGAGTCGATATCCTGAGCTTCGGTAACCGCTAAAGCAGTCATATTGACAACACGACGTGCGGTGGCAGAAGGGGTTAAAATATGTACAGGTTTATCGGATCCTAATAAAATTGGTCCAATTGAAGCGCTATGTGTCGCCGTTTTAAGAAGGTTAAACGCAATGTTTGCGGCGTCTAAAGTGGGCATAACGAGTAGGTTAGCTGAACCCGTTAATTTACAATGCGGGAAATCATTGTGACGGATACGATCATCTAAGGCGGCGTCACCATGCATTTCCCCGTCAAACTCAAAATCGACTTGCATGTCTGTTAATAGTTGAAATACTTTGCGCATTTTAACGGCACTGTCAAGGTCTGAAGTCCCAAAGTTGGAGTGAGATAATAGAGCTACACGTGGTGCAATACCAAAACGGCGCATCTGAGCTGCTGCCAGTACCGTCATTTCAGCAAGTTGCTCCGCTGTAGGATTATCATGAATGTAGGTGTCCGCAATAAATATATTACGGTCTTGGGTCAATACAGCATTCATCGCATAAAAGTCGTTAAAGCCTTTTGATTTTCCAATGACTTTACTGACGTAATCTAAGTGCAGTTTATAGTGGCCGAAAGTTCCACAAATCATACCATCAGCTTCACCTTTCTCAACTAATAATGACCCAATTAAAGTTGTTTTACGGCGGACATCTCTGCGAGCGAGCTCTATACTCACACCATTACGTTTATTTTTCTCATAATAATACTCCCAGTACTCTCTATAACGAGGGTCAGAGTCTTGGTTGACAATCTCTATATTATCGCCATCAGTCAGACGTAAGCCTAATGCTTCAATTTGAGCTGCAATAATAGAAGGGCGACCAACCAGTATAGGATAAGCTAATCCTTCATCCACAACGACTTGTACACCACGTAGAATATTTGGATCTTCACCTTCACAAAATACTATACGCTTCGGATTCTTTTTAGCTCGCGCGAAAAGTGGCTTCATTACAAACGCTGAGTTATAGACAAACTCCGAAAGCTTTTGACGATAGGCGGCAAAATCATTAATAGGGAGCGTCGCCACACCTGAGTCCATGGCAGCTTTTGCTACCGCAGGGGCAATCTCAATAATTAAGTTTGGTTCAAGGGGTCCTGGAATTAGATAGTCTTTACCAAAACTCTTTGCGGTATCCACATATTTTTGACCGTGCATTGGCGTGGCTTCGACATGCGCCATAGCTGCAATGGCATGTACACAGGCAATTTTCATTTCTTCATTAACCGTAGTAGCTCCGACGTCTAGAGCACCACGAAAAATGTATGGAAAACATAATGCATTGTTAACTTGGTTAGGGTAGTCGGAACGACCCGTCGCCATAATGACGTCATCACGAGCAGCATGGGCGATTTCAGGTAAAATTTCAGGAGTGGGATTAGCCAGTGCGAAGATGATAGGGTCTTTAGCCATTCGTTTAACCATATCTTGATTCAAGATACCGGGCATTGAAAGACCTAAAAACATATCTGCATTTTCTATTACATCGTCGATGGTTTTAGCATCGGTGTCACGTGCATAACGCAGTTTAGATTCATCCAAATTTTCTCGGCTAGTAGAAATAATACCACGTGAATCAGAAACAAAAATGTTTGATTTCTTGACACCTAATGCACATATCAAGTCCAAGCATGATATTGCTGCAGCACCAGCACCAGAACAAACAACTTGAATATCATCAATCTTTTTACCAATTAATTGCAAGGCATTCATTAAGGCCGCACCGACAATAATTGACGTACCATGCTGATCATCATGGAATACTGGGATGTTCATACGCTCACGAAGTTCACGCTCAATTTTAAAACATTCAGGGGCTTTAATATCTTCTAAATTTATACCCCCAAAGGTTGGTTCAAGCGAGGCTACTGCTTCAATAAATTTATCTGGGTCATTTTGAGCGACTTCAATATCAAAAACATCTATCCCTGCAAACTTTTTAAACAAGACGCCTTTACCTTCCATAACAGGTTTAGACGCTAATGGACCGATATTACCTAATCCTAAAACAGCAGTACCATTCGTAATAACACCAACCAAATTACTTCTAGCGGTGTATTTAGCTGCCAGTTTGGGATCTTTTTGAATTTCCAAACAGGGTACGGCCACACCGGGTGAGTAGGCTAACGCTAAATCACGTTGGTTGGCTATCTGTTTAGTTGGGTTAACTGATATTTTTCCAGGAGTAGGATGTTCATGATAATGCAGAGCAGATTGCTCAAACTGCTCTTTGCTCATATGCGCATCTTTAATAGAATTTGAAGTAGAAGGTGTAGTCGTGGTAGAAATATTATCGCTCATGATTAAGACCAAAATGATATTGAAAAAGGAAGTCCCGTTGGAACACTCTAAGTACAATAATTAACTTGAGTATTCTAGCATCATTACAGCCTTTAACCACAGCTAACCTATGTTAAATACTGTAAAAATACCTTGTATTTAGAAAATAAATGACAAGATTTATTATTTAAACATATTGTAATTTAAATAGAAATAAATATTTTAAGTTAAGATCATCGTGAATATTCTAACCTGTCATTCCGGGTTGATGGCTAATATTTAATAATTTTAGCTATTAGTAGTACTTATTAGTAAAAGTAGCACAAGCTAAACTACCAGTTATTTAATTAGGAAGAACAACTGACAATGATGGGTTTGTCATCTTTATTGGGTGGTAAAATATCATGCATTGTTGCTTTATTTTGAATTTCATAAGGCGTTCTAAGTAATTCAAATAACCTATCAACTTCACTAAAATCATTTAATTCAGCATTTGCAATGGCTTTTTGTGCCATTGAATTTCTTAAAATATAGGCTGGATTGTTTTGTTTAATATTATTAACTATTGAGTCTTTTGTAAACACAGGGGTAGAGGCCTTATGATAAGCGCTATATTCAATTTGCGAGTCAATATATTGAAGGTAATCTCTTTGCCAAACATGCCATCTATGCAGTTGAGTTTGTTTAAGTTCACTGTTTAAAGTGTTTAATAACTGAGCTTCATGGCTGTGTTTATCAGGTTCTATAATAGCGATTAATGATCTAAAACTATTTGTATAGTCCAGTTGATTATCCTCAATTATTTGTAGAAGCTCAAAAGCGAGCGCCAACTTTTTATTTAATGTCTCATCAATTAAAGCACCATTTTCATTAGGCCAAGACAATCCAAGTTTGGCGCAAATACCTTGTTGATAGTGTTGACTAAAATATATGTCATAATTTGATAGACATTCATCTAAATTGTTTCGGCTAATGATCTCTGAGTGTTTGGTTAAGCTATGTCGCCCATTATGAAAAATAGTTTTACCAGACAACTGTATAAAATGCATCATCCAAATATTTAGATTCCAACGTCCAATAGCGGGTTGATTCTGGTAAGCATAACGACCTGAATAGTCTGAATGATTATTAATCCATGCTGGATCAAATCTTTCTTGAAAGCCAAACGGTCCATAATCAAGTGTACTCCCTGTAATTGATAAGTTGTCAGTATTCATAACGCCATGAGCAAAACCTATTAATTGCCAATCGGCAATCATTTTTGCTGTATTAATAACCACTTGATTAATAAAATCTAGAATCGGGGTGTCTGAATCAATGACATTGGGATAGTAAGTCTCAATCATATATTTAGTAAAGCTTGGCAATAAATCTGGAGCAAAGCTGGCTATCCATTCCACATGGCCTAATCTTATATGAGTGTCAGCGACTCTAAGTAAAGCGGCACCTGGTTCCAGACGCTCACGCTGTACTGGGGTGTCAGAAGTAATAAAGCCTAAGGAATTTGAGGAAGCAAGACCTAAAGATGACATCGCATGACCACATAGATACTCTCTAATAGTACTGCGCAGTACTGCGCGGCCATCTCCCATACGTGAAAATGGTGTTAGCCCCATACCCTTTAAATGTAAATCAGTAAGCTTATCGTCATTGCCTACCACTTGGGCCATTAATAGACCACGCCCATCACCAAGTTGTCCCGCCCAATGTCCAAACTGATGTCCTGCATACGCCATTGCTAACGGTTCAAACCCCTCTGGTATACAGCTGCCTGACAGTATCTGTACCCAGTTATCCATGAGGTGGCTATCTTTATCCCAGTCGATCTGTTTAGCCACTATGGGGTTGAAATGACCTGCCCGCGGGTTTAGCAAAGGTGTCGGCAGTTGCTTATGAAAAAGACGAGAATCAAGCTTGGCATAACTATTATTAAATTTCATAGAGATTCTTTAAATTTCAGGTTTGGTTTATACTTTAGCGAATTAATTAATGCTATGTGATTGATAGTAACAAATCGAATCTGTCATTAATATGACTTACATGTTGTGGTTATGCTTAAATAATAGTTGCTCTATATAAAAAACCTCCATATAAAAAAACCCTCCATCGTTAGATGAAGGGGAGGAGAAACCATTAAGTGATGATAACTGTTAAGCAACAGTTTTTATATCCACTGTATGAAATGCTTGTTTTAACTTTTGATCATGAGCATTAATACGTTGTTCTAAGATATGGTATTGCTCCTTAAGCATTTCGTCGACTTCATTAAGTTTATCTGCAAATTCATTTTTCTTCATTTCAATGGCTTTGGCTTTTAGCTTTTGCCATTCTTTAACCGTTTCATTGAATGAATCGTATTCAAACATGATGCGATCACGGAAGGTTAGCATTGACGTTGGTAGTACACCATGATTGGTATCGGTAGTGATATTTGACAGTTCTTCGATCTTCTTTTGCGCACGCTTGAACTGCATATTTACTTCAGCATGTTTGATAGTCAAATCATCTACTGTACGCAGGTCAGTTGCTAAGCCAAATTTAGCAAGTGCAGCGATAAACCATTTGGAAGGATCATATTGCCACCATTTAACACCATTTCGATAGTCGTATTGGAAAAAATGATGATAGTTATGATAACCCTCACCCCAAGTGGGAATAGCTAAAATCCAATTATCACGTGCCGTGTTTGAATCAGTATAAGGGCGCGTACCATACATATGGCAAAGTGAGTTAATAAAGAAAGTAAAGTGGTGATTAATAACCAGACGTAACAATCCGGCGAGTACTAATGTACCCCAGACGTCACCTACTAGCCAACCCAGTGCACTCAACACCCCAACATTAGATACAAGTACCCATAATCCATAATATTTGTGTTGAATTTGTAGAACCTTGTCGCGGGTTAGATCTGGAATATTTTTATAGTCATAGACACCACTTGGGTATTTTCGAAGCATCCAGCCCATATGGCTAAACCAAAATCCACGTTTTGCTGAATACGGATCATCCATAGGGTCATCAACATGACGATGATGAGTTCGGTGGCCTGCGCACCAATCAAATGCCGAGCTTTGAACAGCCATCGTAGCACCTAACAGCAGGAAATTTCTAACTGCTGGGTGTGCCTTATACGCTCGATGCGATAACAGACGATGATAACCAACCGTAATGCTCATGCCTGTCCACACAGTAACTGCGCCAAATAATGCCCAAACAGGCGCGCTGACACTATGAGTCATTAAATACCAAGGAGTAATCACGGCTGCAGCGATAGGGGTAGCAATCAAGAAAACTGCAGGTATCCAATTGACAGGAGCGCGTTTGAAGGCCAGCTCATTCTCAACTGAACTATTATCGTTATACTCATTGAGCGAAGAAAGATGGGTTAGAGCAGCGTGATTTGAAGTCGGCTCGACTTGTTCTGGAGTTTTTACTCTGGCAAGGATCTTTTTACCAGTACTTACAGCAAGATTTATAGATGATAAGGGTAGTGTACTAGCAGACCTTAAAGCTTTAAACGCTGTAGATGTAATTAGAGTCATTATATATATGTTCCTAAAAAGGGCAAAGTTCTAGTAGGGCTAAGCATACAGTAAATTGATAATAAAGTGAACACTCATACACTGTAAAATCAGAGTTATTAAGCTTATAAAAATTTAAATAACAATTAAGAAAGGATAGATAAACAATTAAGTAAAAATATCTATAATTATCAAAAAATTCTCTTTGTGTGTCTATACTATTTAATGAGTTTCCCTGCTTTCACTTTAATTGAATAGTGTTAACATACGAGAGGGATAATCCGTAATAATATGATTTATTTCAAGATCAATTAACCTAAAAACCTCTTGCGGTTCATTCACAGTCCATGCACTTGTAGATAAATCAAGACGCTTACATTGATTAATGATATTCAAGTTACATAGGCTATAGTGAAGTCCTAAGTGTTCACAACCAAGCTGGCGAGCAAAATTAGGAAGGTTCATTATATATCGATTTTTAAGCAGTTCCTGTTGATGGACTTGAGGGCTATGGTTGTGAAAGGGAGTTTTATCAGTTGATTTTGCGGTTTGCTGATTATCGTAAAAAGGATAACCAAAGCCTTTGATTGGCTCGACGAGAAGCCCTTTTTTGAAACGAGACAAAACCGGTCGCGTTCTCATTAGATGTAGTAAGTGTGTGTCAAAACTAGTGAGAATAATTGGTAGAGCGTGAAAAATAGGCTGATTTAGAGTATTAACTAAGGCAGTCATAAGGTTGAGATGATTCGTACGTGGGTGGGTCTTTATTTCTAGTTCAATGTGCTTGAATTCACTTAGCAAAGTAGAAACATCATTTAGTAACATAAAATCATTCGTGAATCCAAGCCGCTTTGTCAATTCATAATAAGTTAATTGGTCAACCCTAGATTGCTGTCTAAAGAGTCTAGACAACGAATCGTCATGAAAAATAACTAAATGATTGTCACGGGTTAGTTGAACGTCAAATTCAATACCGCTAACCTTACCGTTTGATTGTTGAGCAATTTTTAAGAGATGCTCAAAACCATGGCGGCTGTTCTCAAAGGCTTCACCACGTGCACCGCGATGCCCTAAAAGGTTTGTTTCTATAGGAGTATTGTTATTTAATTTAATGGAATTTAGCATTTTTATACGATCTAGATTATGTTATTAAAAGTAGGTTTAAGATATTTATGCTTATGTAATAAGTGAACTAACAAAAGGATATTAATTGACGTATAATATTATGCTAATTGAATACAGTAACTTAAATTTAAGATTATAACTGCAGTTTAAGCTTATAAAAGAATTATATACTCAGTCATATTACTTAATTTACAGAGCTATTATACATAAATTCTAGTGTTCTTTAATACATATGCAGTCTAAATGAGTCTGTAGTTTATCTAAGAGGTAGTAATGAAGTTGACGGTTAAAAACAGGTCGAATAAAAATAGTTTTTTGAGTATTTGCATGTTATGTAGCTTAACACTCAGCACTCTGCCATTGGCGGGTTGTAACAAAAAGGCAGACTCAACTGATGCTGACGTATCAGAGAGTCATTCAGCAGATACTGCTCAAGTTGAACCCCCTTTAGTACTGGTAAAATGTGACGACGATATTGCAACGAGTAAACTTGAAAAGTCTATTAAAGAATCCATCAAGAGCCGCTCCCAAATTCTCATAAATAGCTATGCAGATAGCGCTGATACCTCATTAGATTTAACGGCATTTAATGGTGTAGTAGAATCTATTTTGATAGATCTTTCAAATGTGAAGAATATGCAGCCCATTAATGACAATGGCATGGTAACTTGTGGCGCTAAAGTGAGCTTGACCTTACCGACTAAAGATGTCAGCCGTGCAAATCAAGCCTTTGCCTCTTTAGAGGGTAAAAGTTTCTCCCAGCGTCTGGAAGACGAAAATATTACTCTTAATAATAATATGCTGGTTAGTGATAACTTTACCTATGTAGTGGGTATGCAAAGTGGTCAAACTGCCGCTAAAATTGTTGGACAACCTGAAATTATTAGTGCAGTTTCGGATATTATCGCTACATCTCAGTTTGAGGTTGCAATGGCTAATAAACGCCAATCTGAAGCTAAGAAAAGAAATATAGCATCAGCGGCACCCGAACCAGTTAGACGCGTAGAAAAACCTAAACCAGTTCAAAATACTGAACCCACACCTAAGGCAACCCCACAGCCTCCACAACCCCCGACTCCTAAACCACAAGCTAAGCCTAAACCACAAGCTAAGCCTAAACCACAAGCTAAGCCTGAACCACAAGCTAAGCCTGAACCACAAGCTAAGCCTGAACCACAAGCTAAGCCTGAACCACAAGCTAAGCCTGAACCACAAGCTAAGCCTGAACTTAGGCCTGCTCCAACACCTTCTGCCTCTGAGACTCCGTCTGTAAAAACACCAGTGAATATTGATGATCCAGCGGACTTTAATGTGCCTTCAGATGAAAGTATTGAAATGGTTATTATCGAAGAAGAAGGTACTTACTAGAATTGCTGCACAAGAAGATTAAGCAGACAACTTGATAAATGATAACTTATAAAAGCCCTATTATTAATTTATAGGGCTTTTTGTAGTGATACAAGTATTTTAGAAATACTTCTTTAAATTCATTAAGAAATTAATTAAGTTAATTTTTCTAAAATAGATTTGTTCCATAACACCTCATTGGAATGTTCGATTTTTGCACAATATCTTGCTAGAACAAATAGCCAATCAGAGAGTCGGTTTAGTAGCTTGAGAATATTAAGGGACATTGAGTTGGGTTTATTTGACTTTAACTGTACCGCTCCCCTTTCAGCTCTTCTACATACAGTTCGAGCAATATGTATTTGGCTAACGAGTACAGATCCTGCTGGCAAAATGAAGTCTTTAAGGGGTTTTAGATGACTATTTAAACGGTCAATATCTTGCTCTAACCATTCAATGTGGTTTTTACCAATACCTTGATACTCAGGCATTGCTAATTCGCCACCAATGTTAAATAACAAATGCTGAATAATACTTAGTGTATTACTAAGCTCGGAAATCTGATTACTCGTGTTAGCCAATGACTTGTTTACTTTATTTTCTTTAATGTGGTTAGTATCTTTCTGGTTAGTATCTTTCTCAATACTATTATATAACGTTGAGACGTATGCAGAAATCATTCCAATGTGTGCATTTAGCTCGTCTACATCACCCAATACCATAAAGGTAAAATCGGCTTTATTGACCCGTTTACCGTTTGCTAAAGCAGTTGAACCATCGTCACCGGTGCGAGTATATATTTTTGTTAGACGATTTCCCATTGAATTAACTCCTTATGATGACTTATATTTTAAATATTTTTATACAATATTAGTATAAAATATATCAATTAATAGTATTTTGAGTAAGGTTTCGGTAAGATAAGCTACTTAATAAAATAATCAGGATTTTGAGGTTTACATGTCATTAATAGCTAGCGCATCTAATGTATTAGCACCAAATAAAGATTTAACACAGCAGATTCAGCAAAGCCAAAGTTCTCTTAAAATTTGTGACTCTTTAAGCACCCAGAAAAAGATTTTTAAACCTCTTCAGCCGGGTAAAGTTGGTTTGTATGTGTGCGGTATGACGGTATATGACTATTGTCATATTGGTCATGCTCGGGTCATGGTAGCTTTTGATATAGTAGTACGTTGGTTTAAGTGTCTTGGCTATGACGTGACGTACGTGCGTAATATAACAGATATCGATGATAAAATTATTGCTCGTGCTAATAAAAACAATGAATCTATTGGCGTATTGACCAATCGTTTTACTAAAGCTATGCATGAAGATGCCGCTGCTTTGGGTTGCCTTAATCCGGATATTGAACCAAAAGCAACAGATCACATTGAAGATATGCTTGATATGATTGCTACTCTTAAAGAGAAAAAACACGCCTATGCGGTAGAAGATGGAGACGTCTATTACTCAGTAGAGACTTTTGAGGATTATGGAAAATTATCAAAACGTAAACTTGAAGATATGGAGGCTGGTACTCGGGTAGATGTCAATTCGCATAAGAAAAACCCGTTTGACTTCGTACTGTGGAAAGCAGCAAAACCAGATGAACCGCAATGGCCTTCAAATTGGGGTAATGGACGTCCTGGTTGGCATATTGAATGTTCAGCAATGTCAACTAAGTGCTTAGGGAATAGTTTTGATATTCACGGGGGAGGTCATGATTTACAGTTCCCACATCACGAAAATGAAATTGCACAGTCTGAGGCAGCAACAGGGTGTAATTATGCTAATAATTGGATGCATGTGGGTTTTATAAATGTTGATGGTGAGAAAATGTCTAAATCTCTAGGTAATTTTTTTACCATTCGTGAGGTTATGAACAAGTTTCATCCAGAAACCATTCGTTTCTTTATTTTATCCAGCCATTATCGTAGCCAAGTTAACTTTTCGGATGTTGCCCTAAAAGATTCGCATGCAGCTCTCACTCGTATATACCAAGCCTTAAAAGTAGCCGAAATAGTTTTGGCTGAAAATTGTGAGGAGGATACTAATAATCCTCCAAATGAGTTTTTAAATAATAGCTATGTGACTGATTTCATAAGTGCAATGAATGATGATTTCAATACACCCTTAGCCATTAGTGTCTTATTTAATATTGCAAGAGAATTAAACAAAAAAGTTCGTGATCAGCAGACTAAGGTATGCGAAATCAAAATACTTTCGAATCAACTAAGAGATTTAGCAAGTGTGTTGAATATTGGTCAATTAAATCCAACTGATTTTTTGCAAGCTCAAGTTGGCGATGAGAGCGCCACCGAGCTTAGTGATAGTAAAATTTCTGACTTGATTGAAGAACGAAATAATGCTAAATCCACTAAGAACTATAGCCTAGCTGATGAGATACGTAACCTGCTACAAGCAAATGGCATTGAACTTGAAGACGGAAAACTTGGTACTACATGGAGACGTACATAACAAATATTTGGGTAGGGATCTACATATCTCTATTTAATATTTTTCCTGTAAAATATATCTGTTTGGTAATTTATATAGCTTATATAGCTTATGGAGGTGGCTAATAGGCCACCTTTTTTTATCGTTATTCCTATAATTTAAGTCCCTTTTTTAGGGTCTTTTTTAAACCTAACGACGATGTTTGAATGGGTATAATTAACTTATATCTAAGCTCATATTCGAATCATGCCTGAATCAACATAGTTGAACTATTATATTCAGATTCATAGACTTATATTGTCTTATCAATTAAAAACAAGTTTTTCATAGATATCACATTTTTATACTCTCAAATTTTCATAATTATTGTTATAATAAAGCGCTATTTTACCCGGCTAAGAGGTCTGTATGTTGCGAATCGTAGATGATGCCCTAACTTTTGATGATGTTTTAATGCTACCTGCTTATTCAGAGGTTCTTCCTAAAACGGCTTCTTTGGAAACTCGGCTAACAGAAGATATCTTACTAAATTTGCCTTTAGTATCTGCGGCTATGGATACGGTAACTGAGTCTGAAATGGCGATTACCATGGCGCAGCTTGGTGGTATGGGTATATTGCATAAGAGCATGGATATTGCCAAACAGGCCATGCAAGTACGTCGTGTTAAAAAGTTTGAAGCCGGTACTGTTGTCGATCCAATTACGGTTAATCCTGATATATCTGTAGGCGAGCTATTAAAAATTACTAGAGCAAATAATATCTCTGGTGTACCTGTTGTAGAAGAGCAAAGTGGTAAAGTAGTGGGTATCGTTACCCATCGTGACTTACGTTTTGAGACAAACCTGAGTCAACCGGTTAGAAATGTCATGACCCCTCAAGATAAATTGGTTACGGTTAAAGAGGGGGAGAGTAATGAGAATATTAAAAAACTATTGCATGAACACCGCATTGAAAAAGTATTGGTAGTAGATGATGATTTTGGTTTAAAAGGGTTGATTACAGTGAATGATTTCAATAAAGCTGAAAACAATCCAAATGCGTGTAAGGATTCTCGGGGCCGTCTTAGAGTAGGGGCTGCGGTTGGTACAGGTGCAGACACTGAGGCACGGGTTGAGGCTTTAATTGAAGCAGCAGTGGATGTGTTGGTGGTTGATACAGCACATGGTCATTCAAAAGGTGTCATTGAAAAAGTGGCATGGATTAAAAAGAATTATCCGCAGATACAAGTGATAGGCGGTAATATTGCCACAGGCGATGCGGCTTTAGCCTTACGTGATGCAGGTGCTAATGCGGTTAAAGTTGGTATAGGTCCGGGCTCTATATGTACAACGCGTATTATCGCTGGTATTGGTGTGCCACAAATTTCAGCAATCGACAATGTTGCTTCTGCTTTAAAAGACTCTATTCCTCTTATTGCTGATGGTGGTATACGTTTTTCAGGCGATATGGCTAAAGCAATCGCAGCAGGCGCCTCTTCTATTATGGTTGGATCTCTGTTGGCGGGTACTGAAGAAGCGCCGGGTGAAGTTGAGCTGTTTCAGGGTCGCTATTATAAAGCTTATCGGGGTATGGGTAGCTTAGGGGCTATGTCTGGGTCAAATAACTCATCTGATCGTTATTTCCAAGATGCGAAAGAAGGCGTTGAAAAGCTTGTTCCTGAAGGTATTGAGGGACGTGTACCTTATAAAGGACCTGTGAGTGGCATTGTCAGCCAATTGGCAGGAGGATTACGCTCATCTATGGGGTATACCGGTTGCGCCACAATTAATGAGATGCGCACCAAACCACAATTTATTAAGGTTACGTCTGCTGGCATGAAAGAGTCTCATGTACATGATGTGCAAATTACCAAAGAGGCACCAAACTACAGATTGTAACCTCAACGATGCAACGGATATTTATTAAATGCGAATATTAGCTTAACTAAAAAAGACCAAAAGGCTTGCTCCTTTTGGTCTTTTTTGTAGTATATTGATTAGATAATAGTTTTGATTTTTTAAAATTTTTTAAATAAAACCTAACCAATAAAGAGGGTCAAATGAGCTACTTTGGAACCGACGGAATTCGTGGATGTTTTGGTCAATTTCCTATTACTCCAGATTTTTTGTTAAAGCTTGGATTTGTGACTGGTCAAGTGCTTATCGAAAAAAATGATAATAAAAATCGTAGACCTTGTGTTGTTATTGGCAAAGATACAAGGTTATCAGGTTACGTCATTGAAGCTGCTCTCCAATCAGGTTTTAATGCTGCTGGAGTCGATGTTCATATGGTGGGGTCGTTGCCTACGCCCGCTATTGCTCATTTAACTCGTAGTTTCCATGCTGATGCAGGTGTGGTCATATCTGCATCACATAACCCGTATCAGGACAATGGTGTTAAGTTCTTTTCAGGTGACGGTCGTAAGTTGACGGATGCCATGCAAGAGGCTATTAATAAAAAACTTGATGAAATCATGACGGCTACTACAGTAGACATGACGATTTCTGATCCCTCTAAACTTGGTAAGAATTACCGCATTGAAGATGCTAAAGGTCGCTATATTGAGTTCTGTAAGGGAAGCTTTCCCTATCAGTATGATCTGACAAACTTGACCGTTGTGATTGATTGCGCTAATGGCGCAGGTTATAGCGTTGGTCCCAGAGTGCTCAGAGAGCTAGGCGCAAAAGTTATTCCACTTCATAATAAACCTGATGGTACAAATATCAATAGAGGGTGTGGGTCTACACACCCAGACTCTTTACAGCAAGCCGTGATTGAGAACCATGCCGATGTTGGCATTGCTTTAGATGGCGACGGCGATAGAATCATTATGGTAGATGAGAAAGGCAGTCTTGTAGATGGAGATGGTATCTTATATGTATTAGCCACTAAATCTGAAACTAAAGTAGCAGGGGTTGTCGGTACTTTAATGAGCAATATGGGATTACAATTAGCGTTAGAGCAAGCTGATATTCCACTTGAAAGAGCAAAAGTGGGTGATCGTTATGTGATGCAAGGCCTTGAAACACAAGGGTGGATTTTAGGTGGAGAGCCTTCTGGCCATATTTTGTGCTTAGATAAGAGTCGTACAGGTGATGCTATTATTGCTGGTTTACAGGTATTATCTGTGATGGCGAGAACGGGACAATCATTAAGTAATCTAATAGGGGATTTTCATCTTCTACCTCAAACGTTAGTCAATGTTCGTCTCAAAGAAATGAAAGATCCTTATGACTTTCCAGAACTGGTCTCTGCTTTTGAAGAAGCATCACAATCTATTGAAGGTCGTGGTCGTATATTAATTCGCAAGTCTGGAACTGAGCCAGTAATTAGAGTCATGGTAGAGCTTAATGATGAAGAAGAATGTCATCAATTGGCGCATCAGTTGGCCAACAAAGTTGAACAAGTTATGGCCAGTTAGTAATCAATACTAAAAAACACCCAGTATAATGAGAACGGTAAGGACAAGTTATGGATTTTACCAATAAAAGAATGTCATATGATAAAGGTGTGTTAACTCAGAAAAATGCACCTAGTAATCCGTTTGACTTATTTGAATTATGGATCAATGAGGCAGTCGAGTATAATTCCCCTGAGCCTTATGCTATGAGTATAGCAACTTGCGGTGCAGACCAGATGCCATCTGTTAGAGTAGTTCTGCTAAGAGAAATTACCGAGTCAGGCATTGTTTTTTATACTAACTATCTAAGTGATAAGGGTAAAGATATTGCTGACAACCCACTTGCTGAAGGTTTGTTTTTTTGGCATGACATGCAGCGGCAAATAAGAGTACGAGGCAAAGTTAGCAAAATTGAACGGGCTAAAACTGAAGCGTATTTTCAGAAAAGACCTTATGAAAGCCAGTTAGGTGCTTGGGTCAGCCAACCACAAAGTGGTGTAGTAGAAAACCGTGAGGAAATTGATGCTGCCTTTATTGAGCTGAAAAATAAATATCCCGAAGGTAGCCATGTTCCAACACCAGAGTTTTGGGGTGGCTATGAGATCAATATTTCGGAGTTTGAATTCTGGCAAGGTAGACCAAACCGTTTGCATGATAGATTGCTTTATAAGCAAGATAGTAATAATACTGAATGGATTATTCAGCGTTTATTACCTTAGTCAGGCACTTTTTTGATAGCACTTACCTGTTGAATAGGCCAAGTGATTTCTACTTTATAAATTTAGGATTTTAGTTTTATGACCCGTTTTGTAAGTTTTAACATCAATGGTATTAGAGCAAGACAACATCAATTAGAAGCGGTTAGAGATATTTTAGATCCCGATGTGATGGGGCTACAAGAAACTAAAGTCCATGACGAGCAGTTTCCATTAGCTGCAGTGGAATCTCTTGGCTACCATGTAGAGTATTTCGGTCAGAAAGCCCATTATGGTGTGGCGCTGGTTTCAAAAGCTGTCCCAATTTTTGTTCAAAAAGGGTTCTTGGGCGAAGATGACGATGCACAAAAGCGGTTTATTCATGCCCGCTATGTATTTGATGGAAAAGAAGTTGACGTCTTAAACGGCTATTTCCCGCAAGGGGAGAGTCGTAACCATGACACTAAATTTCCTATGAAGCGGGAGTATTATGCGGCACTAACCGAATATATTGACCTCTTAAAAGAAGAGGGGCGTACTCTGATTGTTATGGGCGATATGAATATCTCTCCACAAGATATTGATATAGGTATTGGAGAAGCTAACGCAAAACGCTGGCTGCGAACAGGAAAGTGCTCATTTCTGCCCGAGGAGCGTGAATGGTATGATACGCTAATGAGCCGTGAGCTATTCGATACTTATCGCCTACATTATCCTGACTCCAATGAACTTTTCAGCTGGTTTGACTATCGTAGCCGTGGTTTTGATGATGATCCTAAACGGGGTTTAAGAATTGATCATATTCTGTGTACGGCTGACATTAAAGATAAATGTATGGCAGCAGGTATAAGTTATGAGCTACGAGCAATGGAAAAGCCGTCTGATCATGCGCCAATATGGGCTGTGTTTGATTTCTAAAAATCGATTTCTAGAATGGATTTGAGTATTAGAAATAGGCGCTTACTACTATAAATCTTCTCTTATTGTAAGGAATAATATGCCAGTAGGAAATATAGCACCGCCAGAATTAATCCATGCCATTGATGGTATTGAAATTGGCGTAACAGCGGCGGGTGTTCGATATAAAAATCGTGATGACTTAGTTGTATTTAAATTAGCTGATACGGCAAAAACAGTAGCTGTAACTACCAGTAATAAATGCTGTGCAGCGCCAGTTCATATTGTACGAGAACATCTTACTGCGCTAAAGTCAGAGCAAAAACCGGTTAAATACTTAGTCATTAATACAGGCAATGCCAATGCAGCAACAGGAGAGGAGGGTTATAATCGCGCAATGGGCGTGTGCGAGTCTTTAGCTAATACAGTTGGCGACGCTACCGAGCAGGTTTTACCTTTTTCAACGGGTGTTATTGGCGAGCCATTAAATAGCGATGCCATTATTAATGGTCTTGATGACTGTTTAGCCTCACTGGCGGGTAATAACTGGCTAGAAGCGGCAAATGCTATCCGTACAACAGATACTATTCCTAAAATAGCGAGCGAGTCTGTCGAAATTGATAAAGGCACGAAATACCATGTCACTGGTATTTCTAAAGGTGCTGGGATGATTCGTCCTAATATGGCAACCATGCTTGGATTTGTCGCGACTGATGCTAATATTTCAGTGTCCTTATTACAGGATATGATTGCCGAGTTATCTAATCAGTCTTTTAACCGTATTACTATCGATGGCGATACTTCAACCAATGACTGCTGCGTATTAATTGCCACAGGCGATGAGACAAAACCCTATATCGATACCAAACAACATCCACATTATGAGGCTCTATTTCAGTCACTTTTGTCGGTTTTTAAACGGCTTGCAACATTAATCGTTCGTGATGGCGAAGGAGCAACTAAATTTATTACCATCAAAGTAACGGGGGGTGCGTCTACCGAAGATTGTTGTGATGTTGCTTATGCTGTCGCTCACTCGCCTCTTGTTAAGACGGCTTTTTTTGCTAGTGACCCAAACTGGGGACGTATATTAGCGGCTGTTGGATACTCTAAAGCACATAACCTTGATGCCACTAAAGTTGCCATTAAGCTGGATGATGTGAGTATCTGTACACGTGGTCAGCTTGATAGTGATTATACTGAAGCAAAAGGTCAAGAAGTCATGAGCCGCCCTGAAATTACCATGCATATTGATTTAGGTGTGGGTGAGGCAAGTGATACAGTATACACTTGTGACTTGTCATATGATTACGTGAAAATTAATGCAGATTATCGCAGTTAGTACTTGGTCGCACTAGCTTATCAATTAGATTAAGTTATTAAGGTATTAAGTCACTGTTGACGTTGAAAAGAGTGCGATGTCGCACTCTTTTTTTGTGAATTGCTACTACCATTTTCTAGGTGTCTTCTATTAATTTTAGACGATTTCTATTAATTTTAGATGCCTTCTTTGAGATTACTGCGACTTTTCTTATTTCTGCCTTTTTATGTTTCTTATCCTTCACTTATTCAGCATCTAACTCTTGATTCTCACTAAAATGCTCTGCAAATAAATCAGCCAAGTAACGTGCTAATTGATACGGTATATCATGTCCTAATCCAGTGACTAACTTTAGGTCAGCATGGGGTATCGTTTTAGCCAGCGATTTACCGTGAGCAGGCGGTAACAGCCTATCATGAGTGCCATGAACGATTAAAGTAGGTTGCTTTATAATGGCATCAATGTTTTCAAGTGAACCTGTCGCCATCACTGCCAATAGTTGGCGAGTCACGCCTTTTGGATAAAAACGCCGATTGAAAAAAAGTTCAGCCTTCATAGTGGCATGATTTTCATCAAAGAAGTCTGGCGAGCCAATTACTCTTTGCAGGTTTACATTGTTTTCAATCACAGTAGCAGAGTCTTTATTATCAGGTAAAGGTCTAGTCAATGCTCTTAATGCGTCGATTTTTGGAGGCGGTAGAAAAGGTTTGTTATTACTGGTAGCCAACAGACCAAGTTTGCTAACTCGGTAGGGGTACTTGGCAGCAACAATTTGTGCAATCATCCCACCCATTGACATACCCAGCACATGGCATTGATCAATGTCTAAAGCATTTAGCAGCTGATTAACATCTTCTCCCATATCATAAAGGGTATACGGCACATTGTTATCAATTTGCTTGTAACGTAAACCAAGTTTATATCTAGATATTAATTTAAGTTGCTTAGCTAGAGTTTGGTGCTCCTTGGTTAGCTTATTCTTGTGTTTAAGCTTGCTAGATTTGCCGATATCTCTATTATCAAAGCGAATCACTTGAAACCCAGAATCAATAAGCCGCTTACAAAATACATTTGACCATACTAAAGATTGCGCACCCAATCCCATAATCAATAAGATAATGGGGTCATTGTCGCAACCACCTCGCTCGAGATAAAATTTATACTTTGGTGTTTTGACTTTATAAGCGGTCATAAAGTCGGCATATTTGGATGCTTTGGTTCTTATTTGATAAGGCGAATTTGATTTAGGCATGATTTACATATAAATAGTGTGCTTTTCAATGACCAAGATTAGCGTACTAAACTATTAAATGAAGCGTAATTTCTAATAAGATCTCTTATAAACTTAAAAATGATCCGATTTTAATAGTCACGGTTTATTGGATTTTTAAAATTCTTATATAAATTATCTTAAGGTAAGGTTTTATCTATAATGCTATCGCAACAATATAGTTTGAATAGTGTTTAATTAAATTTTATCAACGGCGTCTGACTCTTATGTCTATGGATTAACTTGTGATGACAGATACATTTGTTTATTTGCGCTTGAGACAATCATGGCAAAGGTTGATTATTTAAATTAGCTAATTAAGTATTCGAATAATAAAGAATTATAATGTCATTTTAATGAACCACAGTGGATTGGCATTATTAAATTACTATTAAAAATGGTTATTCATGGTCGTCGTTTGAAGGTAGATAGTTAAAAGTAGAGGGTTATATATCTAACATGTGCTTTTTTAATTGGCTAACGATAAACGGCTGGAAGTAATCGGGAAGATCATGTCCCATTCCATGGATGCGCTTAAAAGTAGCGTTAGGGATGCTCTTAACAAGCTCTAAACCGTGTGACATTGGTACTAGTCCATCATGAGTACCATGCAAAATAAGTGTTGGCGCTTTGATCTCTTTAGAATACTTTTTTATGGAGCCAGTCGTTAGAATGGCATTAAGCTGCTGCACTGGACCAGTAGGATAAAAACAACGATGGTATCTTAGTCTTGATATTTGACCTACGACCTGTTCATCAATATGTCCTTGAGAGCCAACCATATTTATAAACCATTTGCCATGTTGCACAATATCTTCTTCACTATGGCTAGTAGGTCGCTTAATTAAGGTATAGAGTTGTTTTGGCTTGGGTGGGGGTAGAAAAGCACGGTTATTGGTAGAAAAAATAAGCGCCAGACGGTTGACAAGGTGTGGGTATTTAGCGGCTAACAGCTGGGCTATGATACCGCCCATTGAGGCACCAAGAACATGAACTTGAGAAAACCCTAAAGATTGAATGAGGCTTGCTGTATCGTCGGCTAAATCGATAAGAGAATAGCTACTGGGGTATTTAGCGTTGTTTAATCCAAGTTGTAGTCTAAGCATAGCAGGCAAGAGGTTTACCCGCTCTCCAGTAGATGATTTAACTTTAGAGGAGAGTCCAATATCTCGGTTATCAAAACGTATAACGTAAAAGCCGGCATTGATTAACCGTTTTATAAAGCTTTCAGGCCAAAATATAAGTTGTGATCCTAACCCCATAACTAAAAGTATTGGTGGACTTTTGGGGTTGCCGCCTACTTCTACACATAGTGTGATGTCATCTGATACTTGAATAAAAGCTTGTTGCATGAAATCAGTTATAGGGGAGGGTACCCAATGATGAATATGAAGCGGAGGGAACAACTGACCCATAGTTTATTGCCCTAAGTGATAGTTTTAATATTGATCAATAACTTCAATAACCTTTTTTAAAACCATGCGTTAAGTAACTGATTAAATAGACAATGGCACGCTCTCATTGACAGTAGTTTAGCCTATTAAATTTCCATCATTTCAAAATCAATTTTACCCACACCGCATTCTGGACAAGTCCAGTCTTCTGGAATATCCTCCCATTTTGTACCGGGTGCGATACCTTCTTCAGGACATCCTAGCTCTTCGTCATATATCCAACCACAAACGATACATTCCCATTTTTTCATCAAACAGCTCCAAGATACATAAATCAAAAAATAGTGGTTGGATTATAACAAAAATGCGTTCCACCATGTATTCAATTTATTGGGATTAAAATCATTACAATGACTTAATAATGCCTAGTTATGATAAAATTTAAATCATCAGTAAATTTAAATCATTTATTTAGGCCACTTTATGACCAACTTGCTAAATACGACAGAACCTAATACATCTGAAGCAACACAGCACGAATTCTGGAATATTATTCGTACTGTTCATGATTTTCCGAAATCGGGTATAGATTTTTATGATATTACGCCACTATTGCGCCATCATGTCAATGCTGTCATTGACGAGATGCTAGCGGTTTTGCCTGAAGGTTTATTAGATGAGGTAGATTGCATGGTTGCCATTGAAGCTCGTGGATTTATTTTTGCAGGATTATTGGCAGGTCGATTGGGTAAAGGAATGTATTTATTGCGCAAACCCGGTAAGCTACCGCCTCCAGTCGCCAATAAGTCTTATGCTTTAGAATATGGTACTGATACCTTAGAAATACAAGATGGTTTACAGAAATCAAAAGTGTTGTTAGTGGATGATATATTGGCAACGGGTGGTACGTTGAACACGGCTTATCAGTTATGTGTTGATGCCGGACATGATGTTGCTGGTGTGTTGGTGTTGCTTGACTTAGTAGATTTACATAGTGAGTTTCCTGTACCTGTTTATTCAGTATTAGAAGGTTAGGGTAGGCCTAGTATGAGTGCTTCTTTAGACTATGAGGATTAAAGAGAGATAAATTTTAGTTAAGCAGCAATCGTTATTATGCAAATAATGATATATAGAAAGATATATAGAGTATAAATTGGCTTCACGTTGGCGATAATTGAGATATTTTAAACCATAAAATTTAAACTACTATAAAAGCCCCCACACCTTCACTTATCATATGTCATGTGCATTAAGTATGAATTAAGAAAGCTCTATATGTATTCATATAGAGCTTTCACTTATTTTACAACCAAAGGATGATAACGATACCAAACATATTATTATTTATGCTAAAGCAACTTAAAAACAGAGTAAGGGTTATTTGCTAAGCTTTAGCAGTGCTGCTGTCAATTCGTCTCTTGCATTAATAAAACCTTCAATGCCTTTAGGCAATAGCGTCTGAGTAATGCTATCTCGCTCATAGGCGGCACTAAATGTATCAGCGTCTAAGCTGACTTTTTGCATGGTCTCACTACTCATATCTGTGGAGAGTTGCTGCTCAACTTGTATGTCCAGTGCGGCTAACTCATCTAATAGATTAGGGGCAATGGTTAATAAGTCACACCCTGCTAACGCTAATATTTGATCGATACTTCTGAAACTTGCCCCCATAACTTGGGTGTTATAACCGTGTTGTTTGTAGTATTGATAAACACGTTTGACTGATTGCACACCCATATCATCGCTTGGTGGAATATTTTGACGGTTTTGCTCTCGCTTTTGCCAATCTAAAATACGTCCAACGAAAGGTGAAATTAGCGTTACGCCAGCATCAGCACAAGCTACTGCTTGGTGCTGACCAAAAATCAAGGTTAAGTTGCAATGGATACCTTCTTTTTCGAGTTGCTCAGCGGCTTTGATACCTTGCCAAGTCGCAGCAACTTTAATCAAAATACGCTCTTTATCGACACCTGCTCGATTATACGCTTCCATAAATTCATGGGCCTTTGCAATGGTAGCTTCAGTATCATATGAAAGACGCGCATCAACTTCAGTTGAGACACGACCTTCTATAAGATTTAATATGTCGCAGCCCACCTGTATAGTTAAGTTGTCAATGACATCATCAATCATACTGTCGCCACGGTTAGAAAAGCGGTTTAGCGTATCAGATAACATGGCCTGTTTGTCAGGATGAGTCAATGCCTTAGTGATTAAACTCGGGTTGGTAGTAGCATCGACAGGCTTTAAGCGTTGGATGGCCGAAAGGTCGCCTGTATCGGCAACAATGGTTGTCATGGTTTTTAATTGTGATAAGGCGCTCATTATAAATTCCTATTAGGTTATAATCGATTATAATCTTTTCAATAAACAAAACCGCACTTCAATAAACAATATCACTGTGTCCAACTTTGTGAATAGTTATTTGTAGAGTTTTAAGCGTGCTAAATTAGTAAGTGGTTTTGGCTTTAGTGCTTATTACTTAGCATTTTACTCAGCATGGAAAAACAGATGCTAAAAAATTGCTACTATACAAAGGTGGTCATGTTATTGAAAGTACTAAATACTGATAACCATACATATGGTCATAAATATAATCTTAATTTTATTAAAACGTAACTAAAAAAGGATGACTTTTTTTAAATATTGTCAGTTTATATTTTTTGTGAAATACCTTGCTACCAAAACAGGCCATAAGTTTGGTATAGTTTAAATAAATGAGTGTAAAATAATATAAGATTTATTTAGTCACTTTAAAAACGGTCTCTTTCTTTAAAAATAATCGCCTTAAACTTAAAGATAGGCAGTTTTAAAGCAGTCACTTTTAAAAATTATCATAACATGACCCATAGGCTTTTTTATGACCTCACAATCAAAAAACGATACTGATAATAGTATAAATAACCACGTAAATAGTAGTGATTCGGCTCTAACGCAATCCTTATCTGAGCTTCGAGATCAAATTGATAGTGTCGATGGTAGTATCCTTGAGCTTATTAGTCAACGCGCTAAAATAGCTCAAAGCGTTGCGGCGTTCAAAAAAGAAAATGCTAACGAGGCGGAAGCAGATCCTATTTTTTATCGGCCTGAGCGAGAAGCTCAAGTGTTGAAAAATATTATGCGCCGCAATCAAGAATCAGATAGCCCCATTAGCGATGAAAAAATGGCACGTCTGTTTCGTGAAATTATGTCAGTATGTTTAGACTTGGAGGCACCTCAGAAGATAGCATTTTTAGGTCCTGTTGGTACATTCACTCATGCAGCCGCACTCAAACATTTTGGTAAGGCTTCTACAACAGTACCTTTAACCACGATTACCGATGTCTTCCGTGAGGTTGAGTCAGGCTCAGCAGCATATGGTGTTGTTCCGGTTGAAAACTCTTCTGAAGGGGTAGTTAATCATACACTTGATGGGTTTCTGGCATCATCGTTAAAGATAATCGGTGAAGTGGAATTGCCTATTCATCAAAACTTTTTGGTTGCTGAACACACTAAAGTTGACAGCCTAAGTCGTATTTATTCACATCAACAGTCTTTGGCTCAATGTCGGCATTGGTTAGATGTTAACTACCCCAATGTAGAGCGTGTACAGGTTTCAAGTAATGGTGAAGCGGCAAGACGTTTAAAAAACGAATGGCACTCTGCCGCTATCGCAGGTGACGTTGCTGTTGCTGAATATAATTTGCATAAACTTCATGAAAATATTGAAGATAACCCAGGCAATACCACCCGCTTCTTAATTATTGGTCATGAAGATATTGCCCCCTCTGGCGCTGATAAGACCTCCATTGTCGTTTCAGCCCATGATAAAGCGGGTGCTTTGATCGAGATTTTACAGCCATTATCCAAACACGGTGTGTCAATGACCAGTATTGAGACTCGTCCAGAGCGTCCAAACAAATGGGCTTATGTCTTCTTTATAGATATGGAAGGTCATATTGATGACGACAATGTAAAAGCGGCGATTGAAGAAATTAAACCAATCGTTAAAGAAGTGCGTGTACTTGGGTCTTATCCTAAAGCCGTTATTTAAAGTTAGTGACTCTTTGATCATGACTTATTCAGTAAAGTGGATGATAACGTGAGGATTAGTCTTGGTATTTGGTCTTGGTGTTTGGTTAAGGTAATCTGCTAACTAATGATTTATGGGTAAGGTCATGCTAAACACCCTATATATTCAATATTTTCAAAATAAAAATAGCCCTTAATCTTCAATATTTTAGGTAGAACTATGAGTAATAAAACGTTTGCCACACCCGCTTACGACAGTATACTAGATCTTAAGGCATACCAAACAGGTAAGCCCATAGAGGAGTTGACCCGTGAATACGGGGTAAGTGATGTTTTAAAGTTGGCCAGCAATGAAAATCCTCTTGGATGTTCGCCTTATGTTACTTTAGCGATTACTCAGCAATTAGGTCAGCTGGCTCGTTATCCCGATGGTAATGCTTATTACTTAAAGCAGGCCATTGCTGATTACACTGATACCAATATTGATCAAATTACTTTAGGCAATGGTTCAAATGATTTATTAGATATCATTGCCCGTACTTTTGTTGCTAATGATGATGCCATTATCTATAGCGAATATGCGTTTATCGTTTATTCAATGGTAACTAAAATGTTAGGCGCAACTGGCATAGAAGTACCTGCCAAGAGATATGGGCATGATTTAGATGCTATGCTTGAGGCTATACAAAATACTGAAAATGCACGGTTAGTGTTTATAGCAAATCCTAATAATCCTACAGGTACACTACTAACTGGCGAGCAGATTCGTAAATTTGTAAAACAAATACCCAGTCATATTTTAGTGGTTCTTGATGAAGCTTATATTGAGTATACGCCAGAGAGTAATAATCGTGCACTTATCGATGAGTTTGACAATGTTATTATTGTTCGTACCTTTTCAAAGGCATATGGTCTGGCTGGTTTGCGAGTAGGTTATGCCTTGAGTCATCCTGAAATAGCGGATATGTTGAACCGGATTCGCCAACCCTTCAATGTGAGTCTAGTGGCGCAATCTGCTGCCATTGCTGCACTTGGTGATCAAGACTTTATTGCCAAGGTATGGAAAATCAATGATGGTCAGATGCGCTGGATATGCAAACAGTTTGATGGGTTGGGGTTAGAATATATTAAATCGCATGCCAATTTTGTGATGGTCAATGTTGGCGATGCAAAAGGTATTTATCAGGCATTACTAGAACAAGGTGTTATTGTGCGAATGTTAGCTGGATATGGTCTTGATAGTTGGCTACGCATTACGGTTGGCACTCCAGAGGATAATACACGTTTGATTGATACCCTACGCGATACCCTTGAGTCTTATTAGATACATATCTTTTAATCTTAATATCTTGGATATTTGTAGGTCATTAAGGAGCTATATTGTGGCTCTATTTTTTAGCTTATTTCAGTTTGGTATTAACAGTTTGGTATGAATACCGCCCGTTGTTTAATATGGTGGTTAAACACAGTCATAGTAAATCATCGAGCTTAGTGAATAGTAATAGGCGTCATTAATAAAAGATACCTCACTATTAAGTTAAGCCCATTGTTTGTCGTAGCATTATCAGTTGTTATTAGCTACTGTTATAAAACAGTGTTGTTACCATGTAAGGTTTAGAGTGTATGTTGTTTGAGCAAGTTTGTATTATTGGTCTAGGACTTATCGGTGCCAGTCTTGCACAAGCCATAAGAGACCGGGAACTATCAAAACGTATTGTCGCAGTTGATAAACATGCACCAAGTATTGAAGCTGCCATTGCCGAATCGGTCATAGATGAAGGGGGTGCTTTTTTAGAACACGTTGCTAGTGGCTCTGATTGTGTGATTATTGCTGTACCTGTCAAAGCAGTACCTCAGGTTTTGTCAGACATACAGTGCGCTATTGATCAAGGCATATTAAATCAGGATTGTATTATTAGTGATGTCAGCAGCACCAAGCAAAATGTAGTGGATGCCGCTAAATCGATATTTACCAACCTACCTTCGGGGCTAGTACCTGCACACCCAATTGCAGGGGCGGAGCTGTCTGGCTTTCATGCCCGTCAAGGCAACCTATTTGTTAACCATAGTGTTATCGTGTGTGAGCTTGAAACGACTTCACAGTATGCGATTGATAGTATTATAAACCTATGGGAATCTGTTGGTGCAACGGTAATGAAAATGGATCTTGCACACCATGATGCAATTCTTGCTTATACGAGTCATTTACCTCATCTATTGGCTTATAACTTAGTTGACCAGTTGGCCAGTCATGATGATAATATGGATATTTTTCGTTATGCTGCAGGTGGGTTCCGAGATTTTACCCGCATTGCTGCAAGCGACCCTGTAATGTGGCACGATATCTTTTTTGCTAATAAGCACGCCTTAGTTAATGCGCTTGATGAGTACAGCGAGTATCTGGCTAAGCTACGTCATCTCATAGACAATGAAGAATCGACTGAGCTTTTAGGTCTACTTGGAAGAGCGCAATCTGCGCGAAAACACTTTGGTCATATGCTTACCAGCACCCCATATACAACAACTTTGTCGGAACCTTCGACTACGGATAAATCTATGTCTAATCATAAATCAACTTCCAGTGCTTACATTATTACACCAAGTGTTCAAGTCAAAGGGATAATATCAGTTCCTGGCGATAAGTCGATATCGCACCGGAGTATTATGCTAGGCAGTTTAGCAGAAGGCATCACTAAGGTTACTGGATTTTTGGAAGGAGAGGATGCGTTAGCCACTCTACAGGCATTTAGAGACATGGGGGTAACGATAGAAGGGCCAGAAAATGGTCAAGTCATCATTCATGGTGTCGGTATTAATGGTTTAAGACCAAGCCGTACACCGCTATATATGGGTAACTCAGGCACCAGTATGCGGTTGTTATCTGGCATTTTAGCGGCCCAAACCTTTGATAGCGTTATGACAGGTGATGCTAGCCTATCTAAGCGTCCTATGGAGCGTGTCGCTAAACCTTTACGCCAAATGGGAGCTATGTTGCAGACAACAGGCGAGAAGGGTACAGCACCAATAAGTATTACTGGCAGTGATAAGCGAGGGTCAAAGCTCCACGGTGTTACTTATGATATGCCTGTGGCATCTGCTCAGGTCAAATCTTGTCTTTTGTTAGCGGGTCTATGGGCGGAGGGTAAAACGACGATTAAGCAACCCGAAATTACCCGAGATCATACCGAGCGTATGTTAAGCGCATTTGGTTATGCGGTAGAAGTTGATGGCAATACCATTAGCCTTAATGGTGGGGGTAAACTAACCGCTTGCGATATTGCAGTACCAGCAGATATTTCATCAGCCGCATTTTTTATGGTGGCTGGCAGTATTGCTAAGGACAGTGAATTAACTATTACTCAAGTTGGCATGAACCCAACCCGTACTGGGATTATTGATATTTTAAAACTAATGGGGGCTAATATTACCTTAACTAATGAAAGTTTTGTTGGCGGCGAGCCTGTGGCAGATATAACCGTTAAATCGGCTCAGCTAAGAGGCATTCATATTCCCGAAGCGCTTGTACCACTGGCTATCGATGAATTTCCTGTGTTATTTATTGCCGCCAGCTGTGCGTCTGGTCAAACCATCCTTACAGGTGCCAAAGAACTTAGAGTAAAAGAGTCAGATCGTATTATGGTAATGGCAGAAGGGCTTGTTAAATTAGGTGTTGATTGTACGGTAACTGAAGATGGCATTATCATTGAAGGAAAAGGCACAGCTGGCGAGCATGATGCAATATTTGGTGGTGGCGAAATTTACTCCTATCATGATCACCGCATTGCTATGAGCTTTGCTGTAGCTAGTATAAGAGCGAGTGATACTATTACCATACAGGGGACTGAAACTGTCAATACTAGCTTTCCACAATTTGCAGAATTATCAAATAAAATAGGCATGAATATCGCTATAAGAAGTTTATAAGGTCGTTTGTATAGTTAAGATTAGTTTCTTTATTGCTTATACAGGATACTGACCTTGATAGCCACCCCTTGCTTGGGTGGCTTTACTGTTTTGAGTTAACTCTAATATATAGGTTTTTGAAGCACTAACATTATATGGCTAGGAATATCACTATGTCACTAACAAAACCTACTAATCAAACAGCAAATTTACCAAAGACGCCCATCATTCAAACAACCAGTAAAGGCATCGTGACTGCACTTGCCGCGTTTTTAATTTGGGGATGTTTTCCTTTTTATTTTAAGCAGTTGGGTAATTATAATGCCATAGAGATTATCGGACACCGCATAGTTTGGACATTTTGTTGTTTACTCATTGTCCTCATTGTTAATAAACGATGGAGCTGGGTAAGTGTGCTCAAAGCCAATCCACGTCTAATAGGTATTACTTTTATTTCTGGATTCATTATCACAGCTAACTGGTTGGTATATGTTTGGGCAGTAAATGCAAACCAAATTTTGGAGGCAAGTTTAGGCTACTTTATTAGCCCTTTACTGGGGATATTGCTATCCTTAGTTTTTCTTAAAGAGCGCTTGCGTCCATTGCAATTGGTGGCTGTTGCTCTAGCAGTGTCCTCAGTTATTATTCAAGTCATTATGCTCGGTAATCTACCTTGGATCTCTCTTGTTTTAGCAGCGTCATTCAGCGTATACGGTTTAATGCAGCGACGTACCCCATTGCAAGCTGTGGATGCCCTATTTATAGAGACAGCATTACTGGTGCCCATTTGTATCTGGTGGTTTATGACTGCTGAGGTCGCAAGCTCATCACTATCATTTTGGTTAAGCGATAAAATTTGGTTTTTAATGCTTGCAGGCCCTATAACCTTAATCCCTTTATTGCTTTTTAATAAATCGACAAAAATGGTAGCGTTTAGTATTTTAAGTTTCATGAACTACATAACGCCGACGCTAATCTTTTTATTGGCTGTATTTTATTATAATGAGCCCTTTGATAGTAAACGTCTTATGGTATTTGGCCTGATTTGGGTAGGTTTGGTTATATTTAGTATTGATTTATGGCAGAATCGTCCCAGCAAAGTATTAAAGAAATTGGCAGCAGAAAAGTTAGCAAATGATCAAACTAGCCTAAACCATTAAATAAGCCAGATTAAACTATCATTGACCTTAAAATAGCCATTAAAACATGTTTTTTTAAAAAGTGACTAATAAACAGTGACTAATTAGAAGAAGTTAAGCCAAAATACTTTCAATAACTTTCAATAATTTTCTAGATTTGAATAAGAAGTAGTCAGTATGAATAATACAGATACAATTAAAATAAGCGGTCTTAAAGTAGAGGCTATCATTGGCGTGTTTGAGTGGGAGCGAACCATAACCCAACCTTTATTGATAGATGTTGCAATACATACAAATACTGAAAAGGCTGCTCAATCAGATGACATTGATCATGCCATTAATTACAAAAGTGTCTGTGACGACATAACAAGATGGTGTATTGATGCCGAAGCTAAGCTTATCGAACGTTTGGCTGATATTATAGCCAGTAGGTTACTTACGCACTATGATACTTCGTTGGTTGAAGTAACTGTTGCTAAACCAACGGCAATCCCTGGAGCAGACTGTGTTTCCGTGAGCATTACCCGCCAAAAAACATAAATATGATAAAAATGATTATAAATAATAGTCATCCACTATAATTTGTCAGTCTCTATCTGTATTATTTGGAAGATATTTTGATGAGCTTAAATACAATACCCAACTTTCAAAATAGCCAAGGTAAAAGCATCCTAATAAGTAACAGAGATGAACTGGTAAGTAATGCTAGTGATTTGATAAACACTGTCCCTGATGATATCTGTCATATATTTGTAGGTATTAAATCACTCATTGAAATTGATTCTATACCTATCGAGGGCATGATAGTGGCATTGGGTAGTAATAGTAAAAATGCGTCACTGAGTTTGAGAGTTGCCAGAGAAGAACTAGAGAATGTTTACCAGCAAGCAGTCTGGTCATCTGAATTTATGAACCCTGATTATACCGCCACTATTGATAATCCTAGACCTGACTATACCAATCAGTGTGGTTATTTGGTATTTTCAGAGAATAATTCCACAAAGTTTATTACTGATGTCACACAGCAGTGTAAGTTGATAGAATCCATAGTCAAAACTGAAGCTGGAAACAAAGCGACATCCATACACACAGATGGTTTGGATAAGCCTCAATATAAAATAATTCCAATTGATATCGATGTTTTAGCCGTTAAGACAAGTCTGGGTTTGATTGCTATAAAGAAACGCTATCCATTTAAAAAACATGAATGGATAGGTATTGAGGAGTTGCTACAAAAAGGAGCGTTGAAATAACTCTCTTATAAACAAAATAATTATCTAATCAAACAGTCTGTGTGCTAAATACTACTCACCACTAAAGTGTTTTAGAACCTGTATTTATACACTAAAGTTAGGACGTTTTTTGAATAAAATAAGTCAATACGAGGCAAAATTGGTTGAAGAGTCATTTTATTTAATCCTAATTGCAACGAAGTAGTGATTTACTTTAAGCAAGAATAGCCAATGATAGGTATTGTGAATACAGGTTCTTACTTATTGATTGCTTCAATGTCATCTACAGAAAGCTGCTTAGATTTTTTGGGTATAAAAGTAGGATCTAGTTTTCTGATAGCTTTTTGTAGCTCTTCAATTCGGCATTCGGACTGCTGTAAATGCTCTAGAATTTTATTCAACGCTTCAGCCACTGGATCTTCAGAATTTTGGTTTAATCCGTAAGCACTAAAATCCAAGTCATCAACATTTAGACGTTTTTTGTCACAATCATCCAAACTTAGTGCCGTATTTTTTTCATTGGTGCTGTTTTTTGGTTGAGATTTGACAGTGGTTTGGACATTATTTGTCTGTTCAATATGCGTATCTTTATTATCTGTTTCCTTGAACTTAACAGTATCAGAAGAATCAGATTTTTTGTTAATCATACGCGCCACATCGCCAACCATTGTTGCTCCTTCGGGTACAGACTTTACCACAACTGCGTTAGACCCAATTTTTGCATTTTTACCGACGGTAAAAGGCCCAAGCACTTTTGCACCAGCACCAACCACGACACCGTCTTCAAGAGTAGGGTGGCGCTTACCTTTATTCCACGATACGCCCCCAAGCGTTACGCCATGATACAGGGTAACATCATCGCCAATTTCAGCGGTTTCACCGATAACAACCCCCATGCCGTGATCAATGAAAAAGCGTCGACCAATTTTCGCAGCGGGATGAATCTCAATACCGGTTACCATTCGGGTGCAATAAGATAAGGCTAATGCGGACAAACGTTTGTTGCGATTCCAAAGATGGTGCGAGCCTCGATGCATAATGATGGCATGAATACCAGGATAAGTGCATAAGACTTCAATGCTGTTTCGGGCTGCAGGGTCTCGATCAAATACTGAGTCAATGTCTTCTTTTAAAGCAGCTTTTGCTTGACGTAAGGCTTGAATTAGTTTCATGGTCGTATCTTAATAAAATTTGAGGTTTGAAAGGTATATCTTACATGATTAGTTGGCTATTGCGCTTGATTTTTGAGACTCGTTCCTGAGATTGATAAAAGGTTCAGATGTTTATCTTAGAATGAGAGTGGGCTGGATTCAACCAATATTCGCTCGAAAGTTAGAGCTTTAAGTTTATCTTAGCGATGATAGCATTTAAAAGCTCATACTCTTTTTGATCTAGTTGTAAACGTGAAACAAGCCGTGATAATCGATAGGGCAGGTCATTTAACTTATCATGGTGAGTGCTATCCACAAGATCTAACTGATGCATGAGATTGATAATTCTAGACTGCAAGCTCATTTTTTGGTCGTGGTTAATAGCGGGTACATCCCAATTTTGACGAATAATGACATCAATAGTGGGTAATTTTGCGCTGTTAATGGCATCATATTCGGAATTATCATGGTCGGCTTGATTGAATTGATCTATTTGATTGAGGGGTAGGGGTAAAAGATGAGTGATATCATCGCTAAATTCATTGTGAGTTGGATGCAAGTCAGTCATAAAAGCGCTATATATAAAGCTGGATATAACCTGAACGGCTGAAGCAACATTTAGGACAGGATAATCAGGATTGGCATCAATTTGAATATGATAATCCGCTAATGCTAGCTCATCATTAGTCAGGCCTCTATCTTCTCTACCAAATAAAATTGCAAAGCTTGCATCCGCTATAGAATGATTTAGTATTATTTGAGCGGCTTGAGATGGGTTTATAACCGGTTTAGGGATGTGACGTTGTCGGCTACTGGAAGCAAATACAATATGAGAGTTGCTGATGGCTTCATCAATTGTGTTTACAACCTGACAGTTTTCCAAAACTTTTTGTGCGCCCGCAGCATGTGAGATGCTGGAGTCGTCAATAGGGCGTTTCGGGTCAACCACGGTTAGATCCGTTAAACCCATCGTATACATGGCTCTAGCTGCAGAACCAATATTAGCAGGTAAGGTGGTATTGACTAATACAATTTTTATTCTATTTAAAGTGTCAATTTTAGTCTGGTTTTTTAAGGAAAATTTAGGGTGTGGTTTTTTTGAAGGCGCAGTCATAAATTAACAGCTATAAATAATAGGTTCAGCGTTAGTCTAAGGTTAGTTTAACCTATTTTCAATCTCTATATTTGTTGTAATAATTTCTTGTTGAATAAGAGAGACAAGTTCTGCTGCTTCATGAATCTCATTTCTACGACAAGTATCTTGCATGATGCTACATAAAATCGTTAGCTTAGAGAAACCTAGGCTGGCGCTAGCGCCTTTGATTTTATGAGCTACCTCAAAACCTTCTCGATTGTTATTGTCAGCAAATGCATCGGCTAATCGCTCAATACACTTATAGCTAGACTGTATATAATCTTTAATTAAATCATCGAACTCCTCATCTAATAGCTCGCGCATCTCTTCAAATAAATCATCATCGATATGTGTTGTCGTATCTTGATAGGTAGCATCCATAAAAAACCTGGCTTAAATTATTAATTTTAGTTAGAGGCTTGATTTTATGCATAATGAAAATATAAATTATCGACTGGAACTAATTTGTGCAATTCCATGAGGTTGTCATCTGTTGGGTACAAGCGCCAATCATCATTTAGGGCAACATTTGCTATGGCGTATTCAGTAAACACATTGAGCCCAATCGGGATACAACCATCGTTAGGGTTCATAGATGAATTTTTATCAATTACTTTAGTATTTTGATCATCTATGTCGTAATAAGTGTTAGAGGCTTCTTGACTATTTAAATCTTCTATACCTCCATCGAGAATTTGAGCAGGTATTAAATGCTTTTGTGCTGGTTTTAGTAGAGGTTTTAAAGAATCAAGTAAAGTAGCGTCCTCACTGTCTATTTTAATACTTATTTTTTTAACCCAACGTTGTCGACATTCTATTAAAGTATATGCATGTTCTAACCTTGCAAAAATCCTGCCATCTTTGTCTCGGATACTACCTTTAATGACAATAACGTCATCTATTTTAAGCTTTTCTTTAATTCGGCTGAAACGCTCAGCATAACAACTGACTTCCATACGTGCAGTACCATCATCTAAGGTAATAACAATACGATTACCAAAGTTTGCAATATCCATAATAAGCCCAGCGAACAGGGTAGTACCGTTATATCCTGTGTCTTCAAGGCTATCTAAGCGATTGTTAGAGGTATAGACGGATACCTCTTTGCGATACTGGTCTATAGGGTGGCCTGTTAAGTAAAGACCTAAGGTGTCCTTTTCAGCTTTTAAACGGTGTTTGTCCCCCCAGATAAGGTCACTACCTGTCGGTAATGGTGGGGCAGTGGTTGCGCTATCTAATTCACTGAATAGATCAATGATGCCAAGCTCGGAGTTCTGCCGATCTTGCTCAGCAGCTTGCACAGCACTCGGCAGTTGTGACATTAATGCGCCGCGTATTTCGTAGTGGTGGTCACTATCAAGGTCGGGTCGTAAAGTGGTAGCAAAATCATCGAAGCAGCCAGATTTTATTAATGCTTCAAGGGTTCGCTTATTGACTTTTTTGGTGTCCACTCTACGGCAAAAGTCATATAAATCGGTAAACTTACCACCTGACTTGCGAGCGTCTACAATAGACTCAACCGCACCCTCACCAACCCCTTTAATGGCACCAAGTCCATAAATAATATTTGTGGGAGTATCTGATACAAAATGCCACTCACTACGGTTTACCGAAGGGTTGTCAACGGTTAGTTTAAAGTTTTCACGGCAATCATTAATAAAGAACACCACGTTATCCGTATTGTTCATATCTGATGTCAAAACCGCTGCCATAAATTCCGCAGGATAGTAGTGCTTTAAATAAGCGGTTTGATAGGCAAGTACACCATATGCAGCAGAATGAGATTTATTAAAACCATAGCCTGCAAATTTTTCCATCAAATCAAATACACCACCTGATATGACAGGATCAATACCTTGTTCGGTTGCACCTGTTACAAAAATATCACGCTGCTTGGCCATCTCTTCTGGTTTCTTCTTACCCATTGCACGGCGTAGCATATCCGCACCGCCTAGGCTGTACCCTGCCATGACTTGAGAGATTTGCATGACCTGTTCTTGATATACTATAACGCCGTTGGTATTGGCTAAAATAGGCTCAAGATTAGGGTGGTCATACACTACTTTTTCGCGGCCGTGCTTACGGTCAATGTACATCTCTACCATACCTGCATCTAGCGGACCAGGACGATAAAGCGCACACATGGCGATAACATCTTCTATATTGGTTGGTTTAAGCTTGGCCAGATACTTTTTCATCCCAGAGCTTTCTAACTGGAATACCGCAGTGGTTTTTGCATCTTGTAATAGCTTATAAGCACCCGCATCATCCAGTGGTAAATCATCCAGCTCAAGCGGAGGTTTTCCTTCACGTTGTCGGCGGAGATTAATATTTTTGACCGCAGCATTGATCACGGTTAAGTTACGTAGACCCAAAAAGTCGAATTTGACTAGCCCAACGGCCTCAACATCATCTTTATCAAATTGGCTAACTCGGTGGCCTTCTTCATCACAGTAAATAGCACTAAAATCGGTAATCTTATTGGGAGCAATAAGAACGCCACCGGCATGTTTACCCACATTACGGGTTATACCCTCAAGCTTTAACGCCATCTCCCAAATTTCATTAGCATCCTCGTAATCCATATTGTCTGGATTAGACAACAAGTCTTTAAGTTGCGGCTCTTCTGCTAAGGCATCTGATAGAGTAATCCCTGGTGTTTTTGGAATAAGTTTTGAGATTTTATCGGCCAAGCCATATGATTTACTTTGTACGCGCGCTACGTCACGTACGACTGCTTTTGCCGCCATCGTACCAAAAGTGATAATTTGGGAAACTGCTTCACGGCCATATTGACTGGCGACATAATCAATGACTCGGTCACGACCTTCAATACAAAAGTCGATATCAAAATCTGGCATTGACACACGTTCTGGGTTTAAAAAACGTTCAAATAGCAGGTCATAATGCAGAGGGTCCAAATCTGTAATATTAAGGGAATAGGCGACTAACGAGCCTGCACCAGACCCACGACCAGGACCTACAGGTACGCCATTGGCTTTTGCCCAACGGATAAAGTCCATCACGATAAGGAAATATCCAGGAAAGCCCATGGATATGATAATGCCTAGTTCGTGCTCTAGGCGTTCATCATAGGGTTTGCGGATCTCTGGCCAAGTGTCATCACGCTCATCATTGGGATACAGTTTGTCGAGACGCGCATTTAGACCACGTTGAGATTCTGAACGAAAAAATGACTCAATGGTTTCGCCTTCAGGTACGGGAAACTCAGGTAAGACGTTAATACCCAGCGTTAAAGTAACGTTACAACGTCTAGCCAATGACACGGTATTATCGATAACTTGAGGAATATCGTTGAACAGCTCAGTCATTTGCTGCTGAGTTTTAAGGTATTGCTCATTTGAGTAGTCGCGTGGTCGCGTAGGATCAGCAAGTACATAGGAGGAGGCGATGCAAACACGGGCTTCATGAGCATCATAATCCTCTTGATTTAAAAATCGAACATCGTTATGAGCTATTATCGGAATGCCATGTTGATACCCTGAGGAAATTGCTTGTTCAATAAATGTATCTTCATCTTTTCTGTTTGTGCGTTTGATAGCAAAGTATAATCGATCTAAAAATACACTTTGATAGTCTGCAATAAGCGCATTTGCCCGCTCGGGGTTGGCTCCTAAGAGTGCTTGACCAACGTCAGACTTTTCAGTTAATAAAATAATGACGCCGTCACTATTATCTATAAGATACTGTTTGTTAACGATAGGAACCCCTCTGTTTTCTGAGTTCATACGTCCTTCAGTAAAGCCAACTGATACAATACGGGTAATGCTTTTATAACCCTCATTATTCATCGCCAGCAGGGTTAATCGAGTGGATTCATTGTCCAAAATAATCTCTGCACCAATAATAGGCTTGATACCTGCGCCTAAGCAGGCACGATAAAATTTGACAGTGGCATACAGGTTTGATAAGTCAGTTAAAGCAAGCGCCATCTGTCCATCTGCTGAAGCTGCTTTTACTAGCGGTTTAATGCGAATGATTGAATCAGTGATTGAAAATTCACTGTGAAGACCAAGGTGAACAAATGCCATAAACGACCTAATAAACGGATATAGAAATGAAATTGAAGGGCTTAACGATTCTTCGTTGGAATAGAATAATGAATAATGTAGATTAAATATTTTAATATAACTCGAGCCAATTAGCAGCCCGCTAAATTTTAGAAAGCATTTAAATAAAGAACCTCTAAATTTAGAAGCCATATAAGTTTGCAAAGGTAGTGGGGGTTGTGTCTGATAAAAGTGAGTAATTAGCTAAACACAAGCTGAATAATAAGCCACGTTATAAGCTAAATAATAAGCCATATAATAAGCCATATAATAAGAAGGTTACTATAGCATTTTTAATAATATTGAGCCATAGCTAAGCGGAGTGTTGCACTCACATACTGGCACACGTTTTTTCAAAATAGTTTGAATCGCAACTAAAATAATAAGGAACAATGATGCATATCACGGCTAATTTTGATGCAGGCAATATCGAAGTATTAAGTTTAGACAACCAACAAGACATTCAATCAATTGGTGATTCGTCCCGACTTTTAAGGCCAGTTTTTTCAGTAGTTTAACTTTCGTCTGTCAGGGGATATTGTTTAGCAGTACGTGCTGAATATAATGAATACGGGCGAAGCGTCAAGGGTTGCTATACTTGCTGTGGTAGATGGACTGCATTAGTTGGACTCTAAAGATCATAGTCAATAAAGCATGGTAAATAAAGCATGGTAAATAAAAGGACAACAACCCGAAGGGTAGCAATAATGAAACATAATAATGTGAAAAACGATGTCAGCTCAAGCATAGAGATATATGACTTGGATAATGGGCAAGCTCATATCAAAGTGCAGTTTGAAGACGATAGTGTCTGGCTTAATCGCCAACAAATGGCAGAGCTGTTTGATAGAGATGTTAAAACAGTCGGTAAGCACATTAATAATGTGTTTAAAGAAGGCGAACTCAAGAAAGAAGCAATTGTCGCAAATTTTGCGACAGTTCACCACTAGATTAACCGCAGGAGTTAAAGTTAGATTATTATAAATTATAGAACTGCTTTGTTTTTAAGTGTATCACGGGGAGTTTCATCAAATCTTTTTTTATATTCCTGAGAAAAGCGCCCTAAGTGGTTAAATCCCCATTCGTGAGCCAATTTTGATATAGATAAGTTTCTATGCTGATGCGCTGTTAACACCTTGTTGATCTGGTCAAGTCGATGATTTTTCAAAAAAACCATGGGGCTGACACCATAATAACAATTAAATTCTTGATATAATTTGGATTTAGAGACACCCACTTGGCGACAAATATCTTCAATGCTAATCTTATCTTTTGAATATTGTAATATTAACCGCTTAACCTTAACTAAATACGCCGGCTCTTCAGTCAATAACTGTTGCTGAATCATATCAAAATAATTGTGATCTTGCGACAATAGTAAGCCTTTGATCATAAAGTCTTCATAGTCTTCAGTCCAAAAATGTAGGTTCGGATTACCAGTGATAATTTGCGATTTTACAAATAACTCAACATTTTGCCACCATAGCTTATTCAAACTATGATTATCAATCCGCATAATTGGCGAAAAAGTAACAGGCTCGCTAAGAGGTGCTGAGATTAGTGAGGATAAAACCTTAGAGAGTCTATGCTCAGGTATGACAAACTGAAGCTTCTGACAGTTTTCTTCGATAATTAAACTTTGCTCACT
This sequence comes from Psychrobacter sp. CX97, assembly GCF_057396285.1. Taxonomy (NCBI): domain Bacteria; kingdom Pseudomonadati; phylum Pseudomonadota; class Gammaproteobacteria; order Moraxellales; family Moraxellaceae; genus Psychrobacter; species Psychrobacter sp. CX97. Next base: position 69,120 of record NZ_JBXYJE010000009.1, read on the forward strand.
TGAATTAGAAACAATAATCGCATTATTTTTATCAGATTGATAAGTAATTCCATCATATGTCAAATATTGTTTGCCATAGAAAGGTAAACTGATACTGTACGATCTAAGTGTTGAAATATCGATACACACATCTGCCCCATATTGGATGGTGCCTATGCCAATACGATTATAGGGTAGAATAACCCCTTGATAACGAAAGTCTAATGAATGCTTTGCTTGGGTACTTAGCGAGTGATAGCCACAGATCTTGGACATAACATCATGGGCGTCATGGGCATATTGAGAAGTAAAATTTAACACTCCTTTGTCGATAGCTACTGACATAGCGGATTCCCTTCGGCCTATTTGTTAATTAATGCAACATCCTCGTATCTCTTACAATTATTATAGTCAAAGAAGTCTAAAATGGTTACAAGGCGACTGAGTACAAGTATTACTGGAGTAGGCTTAATGTGGTTAACGCCGTACCCATTTAGTAGTTCGCTGGCTATACGTTAAAAATATACACTACTTAGGTACTTAGTAGATAATAGCCACAGGTCATGAAAATAAAATCATGAGCTTAATGAGAAGTATAACTAAACCCCCCTTTTCGATAGCTATAGAAATAACGAATTCCCTTCGAACTTTTTTTCATTAATGCAAAATCATCATATTACTTTAATATATTTGTATTATAGCTTAATAAATACCATATTTGTATGTGCAAATTTTGTGTCAAGCTGTTAATCCAACACTCATTTTTTTATATAAAAAAAGCACCAAAAGTATACTTTTGGTGCTTTTTGAAGTTTTAATACTGTTTAAATTCATCACTACTATCAAGCATTAGTGATATCTTGCTTAATTAATGTTTTGATAGCGTCGCATCATTTACAGTTAACTTTGAGTGAGTAGTACGTGATTTAATGACTAGTGCAATAGCGGCAATCGAGACGGGTAGAGCAAGAATTAAAATCAATTTGCCTAAACCCCAGTTAAACGCTAGTAGTTGTGAGCCGAATAACGCACCACAGATAGCTCCGATACGCCCGATACCATGCATCCATGATACCCCTGAAGCGCGCCCTTGGACAGGGTAATTGAGAGCAGTTAATGTTGGTAATGATGACTGTGCACCTGCAATTGTACTGCCACATAAGAAGATAAAAAACCCTAATAAATAAATATTATTGGTAAAAAAACTCGTTAACACAAACAATATAACGGCAATAAAATAAGTAATCTTTATGGTGCTGACCGGACGAAAACTATCCATCAGATAGCCGATTATAATGGCACCAAATACACCGCCAAATGGGAAGATAGCAGCAAGGGTACTGTACTGTTGTGTGTTAAAACCCGCTTGATTGAGCATTATTGGCAACCAACTTGTTAGGAGATAAAACACCAACAAACTCATAAAACAACAAAGCCAAAGCATCATTGTGCCTAAGCGATAACTTGGTGATAGAATTAAACTTAATCCTGACTTTTCTTGCTGAACTGCTGAATTTTCTTGCTGAACCGTGGAATCAATAAATAACTCAGACTGATTGATTGCAGGATTGCCAGTAATTTTCAACATAAGTTTTTTAGCAGCATCTTGCTTAGCACGATTTAGCAAATACGGAATTGATTCTGGTAGCATGGCGATCAAAACAACTGTTAGTACAATCGGGAAAATGCCACAGTAAATAAACATAGGTGACCAACCCGAAACTGGGATAACTTTTGATGCTAATAAGCCGCCCACCGTAATGCCAAGCGGAAAGGCACAAATCACAAAATTTACCATTTTGGCGCGATTTCTTTTCGGCATATATTCTGCAACTAGTGTGGCTATATTTGGCATCGCAGCACCTAGCCCTAATCCAGTCAAGAAGCGATAGACAGTTAAATCATTTAGCCCTGTGCTAAATGCGCTTAAAAGGGTAAATATACCAAACCAAGCTGTACTGATATTAATTACCCAACGACGACCGAATTTGTCCGCCAAAACCCCTGAAACCAATGCGCCAATTGACATACCCACTAGGGCTGCACTCAATGCAGGCGCTAATTGAGCTTTACTGACACCCCACTCTTGGAGCAAAGATGGAGCCACGAAACCAATGACGCCCGCATCCAAACCATCAGCAAAAATAATCAAAACACCAGCGATAAAAACAAACCATTGTAATGCCGACATTTTGTTTTCATCGATATATTGTTGCACATCTAATCTTTCCATGACATCCTGCTTAATATAATCTTGTTGTGTTTCTTTAATTTTAGCCATCCTAGGCTGCTGTAAAATTTTTAGAAAATCGATAGTTGCACTTTGCCACCATCGATTTTATACAATACGATTACAAATGGTAAAAATCGAGAACCGAGTCAATCTTGTCATTAAGTAACACAGTGTGCTGAGAAAGAATGCGGAAGCTATCCTGCTCTGGTCGTAGGATATAGGTCGCCCTGCCATAGAAGGTGCCTTCTAACCCTTGACGATTGTAAAGTGTTTGCCAATTTACTTTTGCTTCAACAAGGTTGTCGGGTAGTGTTTTTACTCTGATATTACTAATCATATGTAACGTTCGTGGGAGTGGCGTGGCGGATGCGGCCTTGCCTGTACGAATGCGAAAAACCCGATCTTCAAGTCCTGTCCTGTCGGCATAATAGATATACGATAGCCCTTGATTTGGGTCTTCCACATAGCGATGCTCATCAATCCACTGGGGTACATGATAGCTACTATCTTCATCATATAACGCTAAGTAGTTATCCCAATCATAGTTATCACAAAATTCTGATTTTTCGTTTAAAAACTGGGTAACCTTGAACGTTAAATCTTGTATTGTTAAATTTTGCAACATGGTTTCCTCCTTGTTTATGCTTAACGATAATATTTAGCTTAAAAGGTGTATTAGTTCGCCTTAATTTGCATGATTTATTGACCGTCTCATTGATCTGCTTTCTGATCAATCCCTTTTAAAAGCAAACGTTGCCATTCACCATGTTGGTTCACATATAGACCTTCTTGAGTAATCTCAGTCCCTGTAATAACAGGGCTGATACCCAAGTTTTTAGCATGTTTTCCTTGTGTGTATAGCCAGTTTTGATGGCCACGAGAGATATCACTCCACTTTTCTAGGCGTGCCTGGAAGCCACGTTGTTGCTCTCTAAATTCAACTAAATCATCCGGCGTTCCCATACCAGAAACATTAAAGAAATCCTCAAATTGACGAATACGATTACGCCGCGCCTCTGCACTTTCGCCTTTCACACCAATACATTGACTCACAACCTCGGTTTTATTCCACGCAACTGGGCGAATAATACGCAATTGTGAACTGATTTGATCCATTAAGAATAAACTTGGGTATAAATTGAGGTTACGAAGTCGGTGCATAGCCCACGTAGCATACTCATCGCCATACTCTTCCTGCAATCTTGGCATGACATCCTTATACCCAGGGCGTACTGTAGGATTGGGCATATCGCTAAATAATACGCTATGTCCATTTTTGAAAGTAAACCAACCGTCATCGGTTTGGTCATCCCCTGCGCCTAATTTACTGTAATCTAAGGTATCAGCATCATCTTCTTTTTGCTTAAATTGTTTACGGTGTTGTACGGTGGCCACGTAGTTATAATGCACTGTGCTAACATGGTAACCATCTAAACCGTTTTCATTTTGCAATTTCCAATTGCCTGCAAACGTATAAGCAGATTTACCAGGCAATACTTCTAGCTCACCTGTCGGTGATTGATTGACCACCATATCTAAGAAAATCTTGGCGTCACCTAAAAAGTCTTCTAACGTGTCTTGAGCGTTGATATCTAAGCTGACAAACACAAAGCCACGGTAACTTGCAACGCGAGCTTTTTTCAGGTTGTGATTGGTTTTATCAAATTCTGCATGGTATTCTTTAGGGGATTTTACTTTCAATAAACGACCATCTGATTTATAGCACCAGGCATGAAATGGACAGGTAAAAGTAGATTTATTGCCACAAGAGCTACGTGTTAAGGTTGCACCGCGATGTTCACAGGCATTGGCCATGGCATTTAGGTTACCTTGATGATCGCGGTTCACAATAATTGGCTGACGCCCAATTTGTACCGTGACAAAATCATTATTATTGGGAATTTCACTTTCGTGACAGGCATAAATCCATACCTTCTCGAATATATGTTCCATTTCTAATTCAAAAAGTTCTTCTTGGGTAAACATATCACGTGAGATGCGAAATACCCCATCATTAGGCCGAAAATCAACGCTATTTTCGATAACTTTACGCCACTGGGTTTGGTTAACTTGTTCCATGTTTTAGACTCCTTGCTTAACTATTGATATGGACCTTTAAAGTCGTTTCTATCATTAAAGGCTTTTTTTTGATGTATTACTATCCGATTATTCCAAAGTTTTATCCAATTTAACGCATAGTCTTGTTTTATTGATTCAGGTGAGATACTGCTTATCAGACAATTGTGTCAGATAAACTCCTTAATAAGTTTATTAAATGCGTGACGTTGTTCAATATTGGCAATATGCGATGCCTCGATTGTCGCAAGTTGGGCATTCGGTACTTTATCAACGATAGCCTTTGCATCTGCAACCGTGGTTACAGGGTCTTGTTCACCACCAATCACTAGCATTGGAACTTTGGCATTGGCTAAATCTCCCCGCAAGTCCGCTTTCGCCAATGCTTCACAGCAGTTGGCATAGCCATCCGCATTACCCTTTGCCAAATCGTCGCTCATTTTTATAACGATATCTGGATTATTTTCAATAAAATCTTGAGTAAACCAACGACTGGCTGCGGTATCAGCAATAGGTTTTAAGCCGTTTTGTCGCACACTATCGGCACGTTGTTGCCAAGCACCTTGTTGCCCAATTTTGGCAGCGGTGTTACTAACAATGACTTTATCAAAATATTCATGTCGATTGATAGCAAGCCATTGACCAGTTAAGCCCCCCATCGAAATCCCGCAGAAATTGGCTTTTTTCACTTCTAAGTGGACAAGCAATTCAACCACGTCTTGCCCCAATTCTTCAATGCGGTAGGGATGATTAGGTGCAGAGCTTTTTACCATCCCACTGATGTAACGTTTTTTTAGTCCATGGTGACAATGTTCGCTATCATATTGGACAAGGATTACATCTTATATCCATTGGCAATGTGCTAACGTTCATTTACCCATTGATCGTATTCAATACGCCTATCAATAATTTAGCCTTGGTCACCGCCACCCACAGGTAATACCGTACCCGTAATATATGACGCATCATCTGACGCCAAAAACAGAATCGCTGCCACTTGCTCATTAATTGTGCCATAACGTTTCATAAAGGTACGCTCAACGGTTTGCTCAACCACTTGCTGCATCCAGACTTTTTCATCGTCTGTCTGTGGATTGGTATTGCGTGGCACCTTGCGAGGTGGGGCATTCGTACCACCTGTAGCGACTGCATTGACTCGAATCCCGTCTTTAGCATGTTCAAAAGCAAGGGCAGCGGTCAAGCCATTAACCCCACCTTTGGAGGCCGAATAGGGTACACGGTTAATCCCCCGTGTCGCGATTGATGACACATTGACAATCACGCCTTGCTGTTGTTCTATCATTTGCGGTAGTACGGCACGGCAACACCACAGAGTGGGAAATAGCGAACGATGAACTTCTTTAATAATTTCGTCTTCATTAAACTCATCAAACGGCTTCATCCAAATTGCCCCACCAACATTATTAATAAGCACATCGACCCGAGCGTATTTTTTGACTGCCTGTTTAACTACGTCACTTGCCCCTCTAAAGGTTTCTAAGTCGGCTTTTAGGCTGATGGCTTTGCCTTTATGGGTTTTAATTTCGTCTAATACATCATCAACATAATCAGAACGGTCAACCAACACGACTTGACCGCCCTCACGAGCGATTTGTAAAGCGATACCCCGACCAATGCCTTGGGCAGCCCCCGTGACGATAACGACTTTGTCTTCAAAACGCTTATTTAAATGTTTTTTGGTTGCCATGCTTGGCTTGACTCAATTATTGACTTAATACGTTTTTAAAAACGATAAAATTAGTTGGCAGAGAATTTTTCAAAAAAGAAATTGGCAGGTTGTATACCTTTGCCATCCATCCAACCTTTGACTGCATCTACCATCGCTACGGGTCCGCACAGATAGACATCGACATCGCCATTATTGAGCCACCCATCTTCAATGTGGGCGGTCACATAGCCTTTACGTTCATGCTGAGATTCTTCACTGGCAACAACGGTTCGGTAATCAAACCAAGAGTGGGCGGCTTTAAAGGCGTCAAGGCGTTCAATATCCACAAAATCATCATCATTGGTCACACCAAAGACCAAACGAACCGGATGTTCTGAGCCTTTTTCATCTAGCGTTTTTAACATCGATACAAACGGGGCAATCCCTGTACCCCCTGCCAACATCAAGGTCGGTCGGACAATTGGACGCAAATAAAAACTGCCATAAGGTCCATTAAATTGCATTTTATCCCCGACTTTGGCGGTATCGGTCAGAAAACTGCTCATTTTGCCATTTGGTACATTGCGAACAATAAAGCTGGTTTTGCGATGTAAGGGTTTTGAACTAAATGAATAAGATCGATGTTCATCGGTATTTGGTATGGCGACTTTCACATATTGACCTGATAAGAAACTAATCTCAGGTTGCCCTTCATCCAGCGTTATCTCAAAGCTAATCGTTGAATCAGAGATTTTATGCAAAGCGGTTAATGTGCCTTCAAAGGTATGTGTTTGGGTTTGACAGGATTCTGATGACGCTAAAACCTGTACAACCATATCGGATGTTGGGTTGCATTGACACGCCAAAATATAGCCTTTGGCGGCGTCATCGGCAGTCAATGCGTCTTCAATGTACATATCTTCGTCCATTTCATACTGCCCCGATTCACAGTAGGCTCGACAAGTACCGCATGCCCCATCACGGCAGTCAAGGGGAATGTTGATTTGTTGACGATACGCCGCATCCGAAAGTAACTCACCGTCATTGACGTTGATAAACTTGGTGACCCCATCTTCAAATTGTAAAGCAACATTATGGCTCATACTAAGTCCTTCTCTAATAAAAGTAGTTTTTAATAACAATAAAATCTTTTTTATTGTTGAGTTAACAATTAGCTGTCATCGTGACGGATCGATGATGCATGGCGATTAAGTGGAGTGACTTCAATTGTCATAAACTTATATATCGGTAACGCTTGCTAGATGGTGTTAAGCTCATCGTTGCTTTCGACATCAAAGATACTGATATCGGAATACTACCCCGAAATCTGCCACAGATGACGCCATTTGCCTTGACGGTGTAGCTCTTGCGAGTAGGCTTATTCGGTAGCTTTGATATCTGCTGCGAGTTTTTCATTAAAATCAATAGGAATATTGGCATCCATTTTTACGTGATACAGCATAGTAACTCCTAATTTATTCAGTGTTTATTGACGGCGCAAATTATCTATTTTAGCTTCATCAAGCTCAATGCCCAGGCCTGCCCTAGTCGGGACGACCAGTTGAAAGTTCTCGTAAGTTAGTGGGGTTTTTAAGATTTCTTCAGTCAAAAGCAATGGCGCAAATAGCTCTGTACCATAGGCAAGGTTGCTAAAGGTACTAAAGGCATGAGCTGAAGCAATGGTTCCGACTGATCCTTCAAGCATAGTACCGCCGTATAGGTCTATGCCTTCATATTGGGCGATTTTGCCAATATCACAGGCTTCGATAAGCCCGCCAGCTTGTTCGATTTTGACAGCGAACACATCGGCGGCGTGTTGTTTGGCAAGTTGATAGGCATGAATAGGGTATTGCACCGCTTCATCTGCCATGATCGCCACATCAAAACGTTCGGTTAAAAATTTTAGGGTATCAATATCATCAATGGCACACGGTTGTTCAATCAAGTCAATCCCGCCTGTTTGCAGTTGGCTAATACCATCGATACACTGCTTCCGTGTCCATGCTCGATTGACATCAACCCGGATACTGACGTCTTTACCCAAGGCTTGCTTAATGGCAACGACATGGTCAACGTCTTCTTGCACTGAGCGTGAGCCGATTTTAAGTTTGAAAGTGTTGTGCCGTTTAGCTGCAATCATGTTTTGGGCTTCGGCGATGTCCTTTTCGGTATTGCCCGACGCCAATACCCAAAGCACGGGTAAACGGTCACGCAAGCGTCCGCCTAGCAATTCGCTTACAGAAACACCCAAACGCTTACCTTGGATGTCAAGTAAGGCTGTTTGAACGGCACATTTAGCAAAGCGATTGCCCATGATATTGCGACTGATAAAACGGATGGTTTGGGCGATATTGTGGCTGTGTTCTTTAGGTAAATTGGTTAGCAAAGGGGCAAAATAGCTATCAAGGTTGGTTTTGATGCTCTCGGGGCTTTCTTCGCCATAGCTTAACCCACCGATGGTGGTGGCTTCCCCCCAACCGACAATACCATCTTGGTCGGTAATTTTAACCAATACCAAGGTTTGCTTCTGCATGGTGGCGACCGACATTTTGTGCGGGCGAATAGTGGGAATGTCTATAATAAGGCTTTCAACGGAGCGGTACATAAATCCCTCTATATTAAACAGTTCTTTCCTTTGATTTATACTTTATTAGAATATAATCGAGATTACCAAGACATTATAACTATAGTAAAATACCTTTTAGATATAATATTTTGGATAATATTAGGGTCGCTTTGCGATAAGGAAGTTTATATGGAAATTCGCCATTTACGTTATTTTGTTGCGGTAGTTGAAGAGCAAAGCTTTACCAAAGCGGCTAATAAATTATTTATCACTCAGCCGCCCTTAAGCCGACAAATTCAAGACCTTGAAGAAGAATTGGGCATTGTGTTACTTGAGCGAGGCTCACGCCCTGTCAAGACGACCGAAGCGGGGCAATTTTTTTATCAGTATGCCAAAAAACTGTTGACCAATCTTGAGCAAATGGTGTCCATGACTCAACGTTTAACGACGTCGCAGCAGGTATTGCGTGTTGGCTTTGTTGGGTCACTATTATTTGGGCTCTTGTCAAGAATCATTTATCAGCTTCGCCAGTTACACCCTGAACTAAAAATCGAGTTGCTAGAGCTTGGCACGCAACAGCAGGTTGAGGCGTTAAAACAAGGCAAAATTGATGTCGGTTTTGGTCGGCTTAAAATCAGTGATTCGATGGTACAGCGTACTTTGCTACGCCAAGAACGTTTAATGGTGGCTGTGCACGCTCATCATCCTTTAGCCGCTATGCATGAAACCGGTGTGTATTTATCCGACATTGCTGATGAGTCTATACTCTTGTACCCCAATACCGCCAAGCCAAGTTTTGCTTCGCATGTGTTGGCGTTGTTCTCGGAACATGGCTTATCACCGACCCATTATCAGGAAGTGAGGGAGGTCAAATTGGCAATAGGGTTGGCAGCATCAGGGGAAGGTATCACAATTGTTCCACTTAATTTGGTAAGTGTACAACTTTACAATCTGGTGTATGTACCGCTGTTAGATGAAGAAGCCACCAGTCCGATTTTTATTGCGGTGCGACATCTTGAGGATAGTCCATATATTGCGTCATTACTAGATACCATTAAGGCTATTTATACAGAAACAAAGGTAATCTAATTGTTAGTATAATTATAAATTCTTCAGCCGATAATCCAGTTTTGCTCGACTAATATTGAACAGTCTGGTGGTTCTACTTATATTATCATTGCTTTTTAACAATACGATTTTAATGACTTGTTAATTAAATACCTCTAAATCAAAACCTTCTGTTAATAAACTATCGATACCCAAAATAGGAGTAGCAGCGCTACCCTTATTGACTTGATTGAGGGTAGTTAATCGCTGTAAACCACTAGATGCTAGCAGTTTTGAAGCCATCTCGATAGTTGGTTCAAATAATTGCTCAGGTAATAGGCTACCCGCCTAAATATAACCTTCGGTTAGTGTCAAAATCAAACCTCGTTCAACCACGTTTTATCGTTCTCGCATATTGCTAATATAAGCGTGTTTTGGCATCACGCGTTGGGCTTGGTCAGTAAAGCCCAAAATAGATTTGTTATATATAGTACGAACTTTTTTTAGAAAATACTCTGCCAACAGTAAAATATCTTCTTTTCGTTCACGCAGTGGCGGAAGGGCAAAGGGAAAGGTATTAAGCCGATAATACAAAACTTGACCAAATTTCCCCATTTTTACTGCCGTTTCAAGCGAGCCATTGGTGGCTACTAAAGGCATTAGCTTTGCCCTTTACCATCCGTTACCGTTTCAGGCAGGGCAGTATATCAATCTGCAAGTGCAGGATTTCGAAGGCTCACGAGCGTTTTCAATCGCTAACCCACTATCAATAGCCGGTACTGTAAAATTACATGTACATAAATCCGATGACAAAGACGTAATTTTTATCGCCGGTGGCTCTGGCTTGTTTAGCCCCGAACCAATGATTTTAGACTTACTTGAACAAGGTAATAAGCGTCAGATTTATCTATTCCAAGGGGCAAGAAATTTAGGCGAACTTTATTTTGGTTCAAAAAGATTTAATATAAATATACCTTTAAGATATAGTTAGATGCTTATAATGTGTTAGCCAAACGCCAAAATATGGCTTAAATTACTTTTAAAGTATGATATTAGGATGAAAGGAATATAACCAAGCAGTTTCTATGAATTGTATATAGCTTGTTTATACTGGCATATACACTAATCTGTCGATCATAGGGAGATAACCATGACAGCGAAAAACGTAAAAATATTTGATAGCAAGGATGTACAAAATTTTCTAGCCTTAGTGAGTGGTCTAGAGCAAGACGGTGGTAACCCGCGTGTTAAGCAAATTTTACATCGCATTGTCTCTGACTTATTCAAAACTATTGATGATTTAGACATCACCCCTGATGAATACTGGCAAGCCATTGCATATATTAATACGCTGGGACAAAGCAATGAAGCGGGACTCCTTTCACCTGGCTTGGGCTTTGACCATTTCTTAGATATGCGTATGGATGCCCAAGATGCAGCATTGGGGATTGATAACCCAACACCACGTACCATCGAGGGACCTCTATATGTTGCAGGTGCTCCTGAATCAGTCGGCTATGCCCGCATGGATGATGGTAGTGATGTCAATGGCACACCACTTATCTTACATGGTACGGTATACAGTGCAGAAAACAAACCTGTTCCCAATGCCAAAGTCGAAATCTGGCACGCCAATACCAAAGGCTTTTATTCGCACTTCGACCCAACGGGTGAACAACAACCCTTCAATATGCGTCGTACTGTGATAACCGATGCTAAAGGTCAATATAAAGTCCGTACCATCGTCCCAGCAGGTTACGGCTGTCCCCCTGAAGGTCCTACCCAACAGTTATTAAACCAACTCGGTCGTCATGGTAACCGCCCTGCCCATATTCACTACTTTGTTACCGCTCCTGACCATCGCAAACTCACCACCCAAATCAACGTCGCCGGTGACCCTTACACCTATGATGACTTTGCGTATGCCACCCGTGAAGGCTTGGTCGTAGAAGCGATTGAACATAATAGCCCTGAGGATTTAGAAGCCTTTGATATGGGAGTCCCGTTTGCCGAAATGGTGTTTGATATCCATTTAAGCCCGTTAGTCGATGGCGTGGATAACCAAGTGGTAAATAGACCTCGCCTACAGCCTTAATCAGCCGTTTTGTCGTAGAAAATAGGTAAAAGTAATCAGACCAACTGACAACATTGGTCTGATTTTTTCTAAGTATAAGTATTTGTCTAAAAAATTTATTCAAAAAAGCCATAACAAGGATATTATTGCTATGATTCTGCAACAATTTGATCCGCTTTATGCACCTACAGTATAAAAGAGGTTGAGGATGGGCTAGGTCGCAAAACCAAAAAAGAAACCATGATTTTCCCACGTTATCATCAGTGGTATGTAGTGACTAAGTTGATTAAAGATGCAGTTAAGCAGGACAAAGTCAGACAAGCCAAACAAGAGAATCCTAACTTAAATAAAAAGGTTCAAAACCGTTACCTGATTCAGCACAGTGCAGGCTCGGGTAAATCTAACTCGATTGCGTGGACAGCGCACCAATTGTCAACGCTTTATAACGAGGCAGGCACGAAACTGTTTGACTCAGTGATTGTGGCGACGGACAGAACAGTGCTGGATGATCAATTGCATGACACCATTTATCAGTTTGAACATGCGCATGGGGTAGTGGGGCGTATTAACTGTAAAGAGGGCGAGGGATCTAAGTCTGAACAACTGGCAGAGGCATTGCTAAACTCTCAGCCGATTATTATCGTGACTATTCAAACCTTTCCGCATGTGCTTAAAGTGATTGAAGACTCTAGCGTACTAAAAGAAAGACGCTACGCCATCATTGCCAATGAAGCGCACTCATCACAATCGGGTACGACCTCACATCAGCTAAAAGAAGTGCTGATAGCTAGCCCGACGGCTAATAGCGACACTGGTAGTGAATTACAATCACAAATCGATAGAGAACTCTCCGCCGAAGATATGCTTGATGCGACCTTTAGCGCCCGCCGCGGCAGTGATAACTTAAGCTATTATGCGTTTACCGCCACGCCAAAATCAAAAACCTTTATGACATGCTGGTAGTGGAAATACCCCATTCTTAACACAACAACATCGTAGAATAATTAAGCAACCTGTCTATACTCAGCAGGTGTCATATCATTAAGTGAATCATGAGGTCTTTGGGTGTTATAAACCTTGATCCAATCTTCAGTCAGTTGACTGACCTCATTTAAGTTATTAAATAAGTAACAATCTAAAACCTCATTGCGGTAACTGCGATTAAACCGTTCAATAAAAGCATTCTGATAAGGACATCCAGGTTCGATATAGTCAATATAAATACCATGAGCCGATGCCCAGTCAGTAAACACTTTAGAGGTAAACTCACTGCCGTTATCCACACGAATTTGCTTAGGATAGCCATGCCACTCGGCTAACTGATCAAGGTAGCGAATCACTCGGAGTGAGGGAATACTGGTACCAATATCAATGCCGAGTACTTCGCGGTTATAATCATCAATCACATTAAAGGTTCGAAAGCGAATATTGTTGTGTAGTCTGTCGCTCATGAAATCCATTGACCAAGTATGTCCCAATGCATTTGGTACACTTAACGGCTGAGGATTGCGTATTGGTAGACGTCTTTTAGACTTACGACGTAGGTTTAAGTTTAACGCTGTATAAACACGATGTACGCGCTTATGATTCCATGAATAGCCAAGCTTGCGTATACGCTTAAAACACTTTGGGAAACCCCAACGATTGTGCTTATCTGTTAGCTCATTTAAAACCTCAATAATCTCACTATCATCAGATAGTTTAGGCTTATAGTAGTAAGCAGTTCGACTGATGCAGACGACCTGACAACTCAATGCAATACTGACACCATACTGCGCCTGTAACTCTTGCGCCCAGACTTTGCGCTCGTGGGCAGGCGCTATAGCTTTTTTATGATCTCTTCCTGCATCTGCGCTTTGAGGCTTAAATCAGCAAACATCTGTTTAAGCCTACGGTTTTCTTCTTCAAGCTCTTTTAATCGCTTAACATCAGAGGCTTCCATACCACCGTACTTGGAACGCCATTTATAGAAAGTCGAGCTAGCAATCCCGTATTTACGGCACAGCTCTTTAGCAGGTATTCCAGCTTCTGCTTCTTTTAATATCGATACGATTTGGGTCTCAGTCATTCGTTTGCTCATATCAAAACTCCTTATGGGTATTTTATAAGAAATTCTACGTTTGAGCTGTGTTATTTTAGGGGATAGTTACAAATCAATATCACGATTGGCTGCCTAAAATGGGCTTAGCCTATTCTACCCGCTTCAAAGTTTTATCCATGTTTTAGCTGATGGGGGCGGAAGCCTGTTGCTAATAGGACAACGGCATAGACGGCGGCTCCGATGGCACAGATAATCAGTAGTCCCACAATGCGTTCCCACTGTGCTCCATTTGTGGGGAAATATGGGAGAACAGCATACAATGCCCCAACCATCGCCACGCTAGAGAGGGCAAATTGAATCGACAGTTTTTTCCAATGGCTACCAAAGCGGTATAAGTCGCGTTTATGCAGTAAATAGTACAGCAGGCCGGCGTTGACAAATGAGGCTCCCGTTGTGGCTAATGCTAACCCCCCATGCAGGGGCAATTCGAAATAGTAAAAAATGCCAACAAATATAACACTGAAAACCATGTTGGCAATAACGGCAATGATACCAATTTGAACGGGTGTTTTTGTGTCTTGACGGGCAAAAAATGCGGGGGCAAATATCTTGATTAACATAAAGCCCAGAATTCCGCCAGACATACTGCGTAGTGCTAAGCCGCTCATGTTGGCATCACGCAGCACAAATTCTCCTCGCATAAATAACGACTGCATCAGCACGTCAGACAGTACAAACAGGGCACATGCTGCTGGCAAGCCAACGACTATAATGAGTTTTGCCGCCCAATCTAACGTTTTACGAAAGGTAATGTCATCTTTTTTGGCTTCTGAGGCAGATAAGCTGGGTAGTATAACGGTACCAATGGCAACGCCAATCAAACCAAGGGGAAGTTCGCTCAAACGTTCTGCGGCATATAACCAAGAGACGGAACCGCTTATCATTAAAGAGGCCAATATGGTATTGAGCAGTAAATTAATTTGGGTTACTGACACGCCAAAAATTGCGGGTAGCATCAGCTTTAATATTTGACGCACCCCTTCGTGTTGGAAGTTGATTTTAGGGGCAACAAGAAGCTTTTGCAGATAGAGCTGTGGCAATTGTATAAAAAATTGCAGCAGACCTGCGATGGCAACGGCATAACCAAGCGCCATAATGGGTTTATCAAACATAGGCGCAAAAAAGAGCGCGCCACTAATCATACATAAGTTGAGTAGGACAGGAGCTATTGCAGGGGCGGCAAAACGTCCATAACTTTGCAAGATGCTACCAGCAAAGGCAGTCATCGAAATAAATAGCAAATAGGGGAAGGTCAAGCGCAATAATTCACTTGCCGTGGCAAATTTTTCAGGTTCATCGGCAAAGCCTGGTGCAAAGAGCGCTATGACCCAAGGCGCAGCGAGGATAACTACTACGGTTAATAGGGATAAAATCATCAATAATGCACCCGAGGTGCGGCTAATGAGAATCTGCACTTCTTTTAGAGTAAAGCGTTCTTTGTATTCAGATAATACAGGAACAAAGGCTTGACTAAAGGCACCTTCAGCAAAAAGACGGCGCAAAAAGTTAGGTATTTTGAATGCCACTAAAAAAGCATCCATTAACCCACTAGCGCCAAATACCCCCATGAGAACCATATCTCGTACAAGCCCTAATATACGTGAGACCATGGTCATTGAACTGACTATCATTGTTGAACGAAACAGTTTACTTTTTGCCATGTTAGTGAGTAGCCATCAGTTATCATTATTTATTATGGGTTTTGAAGTCGTAAATTATAACACTATCTATATGAATGATTGATAGGAAGTAGATGGGATGTCAATGTAAATGATAGAAAGGCGACTGATAAAAGTCTGACGATAAAAGGGGATGAGTTAGCCGATAAAAAATAAATGCGTCTATAATAGGAATTGTAGCTACGTATCGCCCACAAAACCTACAAAATATTCAATAAAGGGTTAAATGCTCTAATATAATAAGAGCATAGTTTATTAGATAACTCTTATAAGGTAGCGCTATGACAGTTTTAAAAAAACCAAACCAGCAGAATCAAAAACAACATCAAGGTCTAAGCAGGGTTTCGGTACTGGCACCACGCAGTTGGTTGTTTGTGCCGGCCAGTCGCCCAGATCGCTTTGGCAAAGCCTTAGCAACAGAGGCAGATGCCGTTATTATTGACCTTGAAGATGCCGTAGACCCTACAGAAAAAGAAGAGGCCCGTGCAAATATTGTAGAGTTTTTTGCTAATGAGCTAGATGGTATTGAGTTAACCCAGCACATTGCTAAAAATCAAACCACATCTTCTACGTTACCGCAAATCTGGATTCGTCTTAATAATGATGAGTATTTAGAAGATGATTTAGTCATGTGTGGTCAGTTACCAAACATTGATAAATTAGCTGGCGTGCTGTTACCAAAAGTGGCTACTGCTGATGTTATTACTCAAGTCTATGGCATTGTAGAAGCCCCTGTTGTGATACAAATAGAAACTGCTCTTGGTGTGAGTAACTTAGTAGATATAGCTAAAGCTGAAGGTTTACGTGCAATTAGTTTTGGGCGCCTAGATATTTGTAATGATTTGAACTTGAGAGCGGGGTCTGTTGCAGAGCAAGACTTTTTTAAGCAATTAAGAGTGCAAGTAGTCGTATTAAGTAAGGCAAACGGCTTACTAGCTCCGATAGAAAGTATCTATGCAGATTTTAATGACACAGCGGGATTAAGCGCTTTAGCCCAATACGCTAGTGATTTAGGCTTTGCTGGCATGTTATGTATTCATCCTAGCCAAGTGAGTACGGTTAATCAATCATTTAGCATCAATGATGAACAGCTAAGATTTGCTGAGAAAGTGGTTGCACATTATCAAAAAACGGGAGAGAGTGTTTTCGCCATTAATAGTGTAATGGTGGATCTACCTGTTATCTTGCAATGTAGGAGAATTCTTAGCCACTAAAATGGTTCATTAGGTCTGCATACTATACAGCCATTAACTCACTGACCATTTTGCGAAATCTTGCCCAAGCAAAAAATGCTCCTGGATCGGTTTTACGACCTGGGGCAATATCACTGTGCCCAGTAATATGGCGTCGAGTTTTAGGATAGGCGTGATGTATTGCTACCACCACCTTAGCTAGCGTCTCATATTGGGCGTCAGTAAATGGTTTAAAGTCAGATCCTTCAAGTTCAATGCCAATACTATAATCGTTGCACTCAGGCTTGGCTAAATAGCTAGATCGTCCAGCATGCCACGCTCTATCGTCAAATTTGACAAATTGAGTAATGTTGCCATTCCGCTCTATAAAAAGATGTGCCGACACTTGCATCCCTTCTATGGTTTTAAAATAGGGATGTGCCTCCCAATCTAGCTCATTGGTAAATAAGGCTTTAACATAGTGAGTACCGCTTGCGTCAGCTTGCTCAAACTCATTAGGAGGTAAACTGATATTATGAATCACAATAGCGCTGATATCAGTATTTTCAGGTCGCTTATTAAAGTTGGGAGAAGGGAGCCAATCGGCTTGTTCAAGCTGCCCCTCTAACACTGTCATTAAGTTATAGATAGGTTTTTTATTTTTCATATTACCTTCATATTAGTATCACGAATTGATTATAACTGCCTACTAATTATAAATGCCTATTGATTATTCATGCTTATAAAAACCAAGCCAGTTCATTGTCATGTTATCATCATCTAAGCATAGCAAACTAGAGATAATGAGTAGATAAATTAGATCAGAATCAAAGTAATTGAAAAGGTTACTGCATTAACCTCGTATGTCTTTTAATTTGAGCATTTTAGAATACGTTGACACAGCTAATAAATAAGGTTGAGAATGTCTTACTTTGTCGTTTTAACTAAATCAGACCATGCCATGACTTTTAATCGCATAAAAACAATAAGCCAACTGGTTGTGCTCACAATGGGCGCTAGTTTGGGTACAGGTTATGCTAATGCCTTAGCCCCTGTTGTAACCAGCTTACAAGCTGATCAGGTAGTCGTTAAATCAGGTCAAACTAATAACTTGGAACACCGCCATATTTCACAAGAGGCCTACCAAGAGGATCAGCAAGAAGATCAGCAAGAAGATCAGCAAGAGATCAAAAAAGCGATTGCAGCAGCGATTGAAAAAGATCTGGCTAATCATCCCTCTTGGCTACGTCTGCATTATTATCAGCGTAAGGATTATCAGCGCAAGGGTCGAGCCAGTGAAGCTGCATACGATAGCAAGGTCAAGAATCGTGATTTCTTTATTAGCGATAAGGGCAGAACAGACCCCCAAGCGGAGCTGATTGCAACGCTTGAGGCTATGCTATCTAATACCTCAGGTGTTCAAGTTAATAACACTCTTAATCAAAACACTCTTAATCAAAATACTGCCAGTCAACAAAACCCTAATCAGGAAAGTCGCAATATAGCGTGTCAATTTCCTGCCCGAACACATTGGCTAAAAACGCAACTTGGCTTAAATATAGAGCCATCATACTGCCCTGAACTTGAGGCGTGGCAACAACAATTAGACCCCAAACGTTTATCTGTCATTTTTGCTGAAGAGTATCTCGACAATCCTTTATCGGCTTTCGGTCACACGCTCTTGCTCATTGATTCCAGCGCTAGCCTTGCCAATCGTGCTGATATTGACAAAGCGCACGCGCTGAATGCGACTGTTGGAGGCGACCCCAATGATAGCTTTGTTAAATATGCAGCCAAGTCTATGGTAGGGAGCTATCCTAATGATATTACGATTGAGCCTTTTCCTGAAAAGCTGGCTTATTATTTGCAAGGTGACAACCGAGATGTATGGACATACCCACTGGTGCTAACTGATAGTGAAGTACAACAAATCATGCGCCATGTATGGGAAACAAAAGATATTGAGATTCCCTATTACTTTACCAAAGATAATTGTGCGTCAGAAATACTCCGTTATATAGACATTGTTCGTCCTAATAGCAATCTGGTAAATCAGTTGTCGCTTGCGGTGGTGCCCTCTGATATTATTCGTCTGCTCAAGAATGAGGGTTTGATTGCTGATCCAAGATATACACCAGCTGACGATACCTTAGCGCAAGCCAAACGTAATAATCAAAATTTATCTGATTTACCTGAAAGCTCAATCGGAAAGAATGGCAAACTGATATCTACTGAGCTAACACCAGTTGATAACAACCCACTCAATGCCCATTCCATTCAAAGGGCCATGATTGGTGCTGGGCAACAGGATGACGTAGGGTATGTTAGCCTAGCATACCGTGGTGGGTTTAATGACTTACTTGATCGTCCTAGTGGTTATCCTCAAAACTTTGATCTTGAAGGGGTGTCACTTGAGCTAAGAGTATATGGAAATTCTGATAAAAATACCTCTCAATACCATGCAAAACATGACCAAGTAGAGCTTGAAAACGTTACCTTAATACGTGGTCGCTCCTTCAACCCTATTAATACTGCTCAAAGCGGCAATTCCGCATTAGCGACTTGGGGATTGAATCTTGAGGCAACCCAAGTAAAAGATGGATCAGAGATGCACAGCGGCAGTCATTTAGTGGCCAGTGCTGCTTATGAAAAAGGCGTGTCGTTCGCGTTTGGTGTGCCAAAATCAGGCTCGGGTCAATTACCCCCTCAGCTATGTTATGCCCTTGCAACAGGCATTGCCCAAGCTGGTAAAGGTCTCAATAACGGCTATCGGGTAGGGGCTGGTGCAAACCTTGGATGTCGTTATCAGTTCGGTAACAAATCTCGTTTTGTTGGCGAGATTCAGCTGCCTTATTGGTATCATGGTGATATCCATAATACTGAGTCAGGTGGTTCAGTAGGTCATTATTGGCAGCCCATATTTAGTTTAGGTGCGCAGTACGATATTGATAAGAATCAGGCGGTCAGAGTGCAAGGCCGCTACCAGTTTCAAGAGAGAGTTGAAGATAAAAACAGTGTGCAGATTTCTTATGTGAAGTATTTTTAGAGAGCAAAGGGTTTTAGGTGTCTTTAAATTTGGGGCTATGAATGTTTATTTTGCTGATTTATCCAATCAAATTTTAGGGCATGTCGTCTTTTACAGTTAAAAATGGTTGGATTTACATTTTATGGTTAAAAATGGTTTGATTTACACCAACCACCGTCTGTTTTTTAGTGAATATTCCAATATTCTCTTCTAAGTCAGTCGTGTTTAACGATAATATATCCTGTTTTACCCTTGAATAACTACCTGCCCTCTGTTCAACATTAAGGCAGCAGGGAAAGTAGCAGAAAAGGCGAATGTAAAGCAGACATCTAGCTGGTTTTAGCAGTTTAGCCCAGCTAGATTATTTATAAAAAGTATGAGAAAAAATAGATATAAGGAGAAGTATGTTAATTTGGATGTTGATAATTGTTATAAACTGGTGGTTTGGAAGATTGCTTGTTAAACATTCTTCGAAGAGTAGTGCTTTCATTGGCGCAATACTATTATCGACAGTTATTATTGGCATAATAAACTATGCCACTATTAAATATATGGCAAGCTATATGAATATCGCCGATAATCTTGTGGCTCAGAATATACTGATAACCTCTGCTATGTCTCTATTTTTTGGTGGTATCATTTGTTGGGGTTCTATTTTATATCATCGTAGAAAGGCGTTAACCAATCTCTAGCGTGTGTCCTTATTTGCAGTAACTTATATTTTATGTGTCAAAAACGGCTAAATTTCCGCCAAACGGTGTCTGATTCCTAGCTAATATGCCATCATTCTTCAAAATCAGTCGTTTTTTACGATAATTTACTTCACTTTTACCCTCGTAATTAAATGAGCCTAAGCCCTGAGCAACCTTTGTAAAACCACTAAAATCAATCAAGTACAGTTATTTAATTCATTCTATGAAGTATTATATTAAGAACCTATATTTACAACCTATAATTGGCTATTTTTGCCTAAAACAAGCTACTACTTCGTTAACATTAGGATTAAATAGAATGACTATTCAACCTGATTTTTTAACTTAATAGTGCCTTATATTGACTCATTTTTTGTAAAATATCCTAACTTTAGCTTATGAATAAAGGTTCTAAGTGTCTTATAGTAAATGACACGTATTGAACCTTTTATGGTTAATGACTTAAATTTATAGGCTGTATCGAGAGGTACGTTATCTAGGCACTTTAAAACCTAAACTGTTGTTTCTTCAAGGCATTGCAATAATAAGGCATTGTAATAATTTAGTGGACGAACTTATAAATTAATCCGGTGTTAATGTGGTTTAACCTACCATGGTAGAGCTTTCACTCGCTTGCTTTATATCGATTTTAACGTTCTTAGACTATCGCCCGTGTCATTAGTACTTAGCAAATAGATAAATAAAAAAGATGACAAGAAGTCTTGTCATCTTTTTAGTAAGTAGCGTTTTAGAGCTAATTTTGGCCTAAAACTATTTACAGTTCTTTTGATTATAAAGCTTCGACATATTTTCACGACGTTCTTTAGCCGCATCAATAGCTTCTTCAGTATTTGAGTAAGTGCCAATTAATGCAGGCCAGAACAGGACTGCAGCAGCAACGTTCTTACCAGTTACCTTACGCTCAGCACGCGCTTCTTTCTCAAATCTTTCAGCTTCTTCAATCTCATTAAGAATTTGCGGGCAAGTTAAGTTTGCATCACTCACTTTGTTAGTTTGAACAACATGTGGTGTTGCACAACCTTGTGCCAATAATGCGAACAAACCAATAGCCAATAGACTCTTTTTCATAAATTCCTCTTTTATTGTTTAGATACAGTTACAAACAGAAATGATACGGTTTCATTTATAAGTTTTTATTTACAAATTGTCAATAAAAACTTTTGTCAATTGGCTTTATTTGTGAACTAAATAAAATTTGAGTTGGTAGCTTTCATCGTCAATTAACCCTGGATATTAATAAGACGGTAAGAGGTATTAATAAAATCCTAATAATTTCCACCAAATAAGGCCAGCACCAATCCAAATGACTAGGTTTACCCCACTCATAATAGCACCAATGATCCACCACTCTCCAAGTGTGGTGTACCCTGAGTTAAAAATAACTGGTGCAGTACCTGTGGCGTAATGGGTAAGGCCCATCATGATATTACCCGTAGCGGCCAATATTAATGCATATAGCATTGGCGGAGCGCCTAGCGCTAGACCAACAGCATAGAATGCGGCAAACATGGCAGTAATGTGCGCTGTAGTACTGGCAAACATATAATGCATGTATAAGTAAACTAACGTCAATATGACCACGGCACCTATCCAGCCAACACCTGTCATACCTATTGCTGTTTCTATTTGCGATGAAAACCAAGTGATTAACCCCATTTTGTTCAGATAGTTTGCCATCATGACTAGGGCACCAAACCAAATGATAGTATCCCAAGCAGATTTCTCTTTTAAAATATCCTCCCAACTAAGTACACCCGTCACAATTAATAGTGATAGCCCTATAAAGGCAGTAGTGGTGGCATCTAAGCTAAACTGTGAACCAAACAGCATAGCGGGAATATTTGCCCACAAAAGTAACATCAGGGCAAATACGCCAAGCATGATTTTTTCATGAAAAGTAACGTGACCTAGTTTAGCTAAGTTTTCATTTGCATATTGCTTAGCGTTAGGTGTCTCTTTAACCTCTGGTGGATAGACGAGATAAATCACTATAGGCATGATTAATATACATATCATGCCAGGCACAAACATCGCGAGTGCCCAAGTCGTCCAAGATAACTGTATGTCGCTTCCTGTAGCTTTGTTAACTAAATCTACCACTAAAGGATTCGGCGCTGTGGCAGTGATAAACATACCAGAGGTAATGGGGTTGGCATGGAAGTTTACCATTGCTAGATATCGGCCAATTTTATTTTGCGTTCCTTCTTCGGGTGTAGAGTGGAAGCTTTTAGCAATGGAGCGCATAATTGGATGGATAATACCGCCGCCACGTGCGGTATTTGAGGGCGTTATTGGTGCTATCATCAACTCTGCTGCGGCTAAGGAGTAAGCAATACCTATGGTTTTCTTACCAAAAAGCGAAATAAAGTAATAGGCAATACGGGAGCCCAAGCCCGTTTTAATTAAACCGCGCGATATCATTACCGCTATACCAATTAACCAGATAAGCGGGCTTGAGAAACTGGATAAGGCATCTTTTATGGCGTCTTTTGGTGTTTCAGCAGTAACACCGGTTAAGGCGACTAGTGAGATAGCGATAATAGCAATTGCTCCAATAGGCAGTACCTTGCCGATAATGGCAACAATGGTTGCGACAAAGAGCGCTAATAAATGCCATGCGCTAGGACTTACCCCTTCGGGAGTAGGAATGACAAACCAGATAAGGAGACCGATAGCGATAGAAAGCGCTGCGGGTATTGGTTTGAATGGTAGTTTTTCTGATGAGTCGGTCATATTATTTCAACCTTTTGAAAGTATGGTTATTTCACGGTTTTATTGTTAGCAAACTATAAATTCCAATGTTACTTATAAAATGAACTACAGTGCTATAAGATGAATTTAAACATTAGTAACTTTAAATATTAGTAACTTTGAGCATCAGTAACTTTGAGCATTAGTTACATGCAAATAAAATCCATACTTATAGTAGGTATTTATTTTTAAAGACATTATATCGCTCATTTATTTCATAGGGGTTTATGGTTAACAAATTGACACTCTAAATATGCACGTAGGTTAAAGTTTCCTTTAAAATAAGTCGGTAATAATCACAGTGCAGCTTCAAAATCTATAAGTAATTTATCCACATGATGTCCTCTAATCATGCGGCGCAGTTCACATGAAATGCAGATAACTGCTACACTGATAATAGATAAGACGATAACCGATACACTGAGCATTAAGGCTGAATATGACTAAACCACACTACCTCATTATTGGGCAAGGGGATATAGGGTTGCCGGTTACCAATCAATTGGCTAAATTGGGCTTTAAGGTAACAGGTTTAGCCCGAAAGGAACGCGCTGCATATAACTTAGAGGAGTGCGCAAGCTTTTTACAAGCCGATGCCCTTAGCTTATCTGTAGAGCAAATAAAACACTTTACCCATATCGCTATTATAGTGACACCTGATACCTATAATATGCAGGATTATAAAAACGTTTATTATGGTATTGCACAGCACATCGCTGAGTTTGCAGATACGCTCCCTGTCTTAGATCGTGTGGTCTTTATATCTTCAACCGGGGTTTATGGTCAAGATAGTGGTGAGTGGATTGATGAGACTGTACAGCCTCATGACCCTAGTCGAGAAGCATCAACTTTTATTTTAAAAGCAGAACTGGTATTACAACAGGCTTTTGGCAAAAAAACGGTGGTTATCCGTCCTAGTGGTATTTATGGAAAAGAACGATTGATGCGCATTCGCAAAGCGAGAGAGACGGGTAAAAAGCCATTACCTCGGTATGCTTGGACAAACCGAATTATGGATAGTGATTTAATAAATATCATAGTTCAAGTTTTAACCCTCAAAGATGAGGCAATTCTAAAACCAGTTTATTTGGCTACTGATTATGCGCCAGTGACTTCTTATGAGCTGACGTATTGGCTGTCTGAGCAGCTAAACTCGGAGTTGCCAGAAATGAGTGAGACCTCTCAAATAATGGGTAAGCGCTTGCATAGTAATATTCCAAGGAACTGGTTGGCTTACCCCGATTGGCAGTCAGGGTATTCAGAGATTTTAAAGTATCTTTGATGACTTCTTTCATTTAACAATGTCAGCAGTACCTACTAGTGAAGGTTTAACATGGCTTAGATGACTCTTAAGTGGTTATAGATCTTTTGTTGCTAATTAAAATAGGCTAAACTACTTAACTATAATACAAGCCACAAGACAAGCATTAATATAAGCCACAAGACAACTGGCTACATAAGCAGATTCTGCTTATACAATATAAGTTAGCGAAATATACGTATAATAACCTATTAATTTTATAAAACTTCAAACATTGTTACCTTGGGGTCATTAGGGGGAGGTATGTCATCAACTGGAAACTCGCAAGATGATACTCAAAGGAATGATTCACATTACCCTGTTAACAAAAAAGTCTGTAAAAGGTCTGATCCTAACCCTAACATTACCCAGCGTCCCTCTAAAAGTAATGACTCTTACTACTCTCATACCTTTAAACTTATTGAGCCCATAAATAACAAACCCAGAATTAGGCGAAAGAATCGGATTGTGTCCGTCAATCAAGCCCACCAAGCCATCCAAAATTTTATTGATCAGTACGCTACTTTACCAGCGATCTCTATGCAAAAAGGTGTTCATATTAATACTCAAGCACATCCCCTTCATCGCCCATGTTCAGAAGACAGTTTGGCGCAAACCACTCAGCAGTTGCAAACTAATTATGCTGGGGTGGTGCATCCTAATTTTGACCCCAATCAAACCCCATTAAATCCTGACCGACCATTGACAGATATGCCAGCCCCAGCCCCACGTTTACAAGATGCACTGCGCCATCTACTGGATCTAGAGCCTAAAGATATGGATGCGCTAAACCTTTCGCAAAAAAGCATAGATGAGAGCTTAGGCAAACTAGAGGTGGTTACGCCAGACTTCTCACAAGCGTCTATGTGGGAGCTTATCGCCTCGCCTGAACTTGCTTCACATCTCGAGTTGCTTCAAGTAGGTGGGTTGATTGATTTACCAAAACAGTTTTTTAAGACGGCTGAGGTTAGTGGTATAGCGCCCCCCTCGAGTAAAAATAATAAGATTGATGCCGAATCGGATAAATATAGAGATAAAGAGGTTTGTCATACGTTCGAAAATGATGATAAACATAGAAATCATTTATTAGCGCCTTTAACTCAAATGCGTTTGCTTGATTTATCAGATATTCATAACGTTTGCATGGCATATCCTGCATTGACTCGTTATGGATTCAAAGATAATCGTTCTGAGGTTAATAGTAGAGAAGATGGTAGGTCTTGCACATCGTCTTGGCCCCAAATGCCTGAGATGATTAATGATGTGTTTGCACCCAGTTGGGAGCTTATTTTATATCCTGAGCGGTTTGATAACGGTATTGATAGCCTAAGTACAGACATATTAGCGTGCAGTGTTGCTGTGCATATTTTAAAGCAGTGTCATACTCGTAAAAGTATTAATAAAAGCATTACCGCCCATCAAATCTGCCAGCACATGCGCAGTTATGTATTGAGTCAATGCAATATCCATCCACAGTTTGAAACGCAGTATCGCCAAATTCGTTTGTTTGTAGGACATGTGGTGGTGGCAGCTAAATATCTTGGATTTGATATAAAGTATAACGAGAGCAAGAGTCTAGTGGCAACAAATGAGATGGCTAATGGATTAAATGCCAGTAGGGGATTAAATAGCAATAGCCAATTACATGCCACTAATGATAAAACCCAGAATACTGGTCAATCTATCTATATCAACTTATCCTCTCGCAGTGCACTACTTACCCGTTATCCTAATATCAGTAATTATTATATTAATGGTTGGTCATGATGACTTAGCTATTGATGCTTGCAAAGTTTCAACTGTGCCCTAGTAAGAGGCTTATAATGATTTATCTCCCTTTGCATCAGTGATGCACATAGCCTAATAACACCATAATATCCTTTATTACATTAATTCTCGCTAATAGGAACCCGTATGACCCCACAGTCTTTTACGTCAGATGCCTTCATTGAGCTTGCCCTTTCTAATGAAGTTTTAAAGTTTGGAGAGTACGTACTTAAATCAGGTCGCATTAGCCCCTATTTCTTCAATGCTGGGCTGCTTGCGACAGGCGAGATGTTGTCACTACTGGCAAACGGTTATGCTGATGCATTGGCTGAGCAAGTTAAAGTGGTGGGGCAGGATGAGCTGGTCATTTTTGGCGCGGCATATAAAGGCATTCCATTTGTTGCGGCGACGGCTCAAGCACTTTGGAATAATCATGGTATTAATGCACACTGGGGTTATAACCGTAAAGAACCCAAAGACCATGGAGAAGGGGGGAGTTTAGTGGGGGCAAATGTTAGTGGTAAGGCGGTTTGGATATTGGATGATGTCATTACTGCGGGTACGGCAATGCGTGAAGTCGTTGATATTCTAGGCTCAGCTGGTGCAACCGTGGCGGGTATTATTGTAGCTCTCGACCGCAAAGAAAAAGGGCAAAATGAAACCTCTGCTATTGATGAGTTGGCTACAAATCTTCAAGTGCCTGTACGTGCGCTGGTTAGTATTGACGATATTATTGATTATGTTGCCAAGCACGCAGACGCGGCTCAATTAGCAAAAATGAAGCACTATCGTCAGCAGTACGGTGTGTAGTGTCACCTTTATATCTTATTTTTGACCTCACAGGCTTTATATATATTGATTACATTCATATGAGGTCAAACTAAGACATTCTGCTATCTGCTATTAAATTGAACAATGGAGTATGTTACCCATGAGCAAAGCTAACGGTGCTAAATCACTTAATATTTTAGTGGTAATGGATCCCATTGAGACCATTAACTTCAAAAAAGATACCACACTTGCCATGATGTGGTCAGCCACTGAGCGTGGTCACACTATCGGCTATTGTCAGATACATGATTTATGGTTAGATAAAGGGACGCTTAAGGTAGATGCTCAGGCTGTTACCGTATATCGAGACCCTGATAACTTTTATGAATTAGCAGCAAAAACAACACAGCTGATTACCGAGTATGATGTTATTTTGATGCGCAAAGACCCACCGTTTGATATGCGTTTTTTGTATTCTCTTTACTTGCTAGATCATGCAAAAGCCGCTGGGGTATTAGTCGTCAATGACCCTCAAGCGGTTCGCGATTGTAACGAAAAACTATTCGCTACTTGGTTTAGCGAGCTGATGAGCCCAACTATTGTAACCAGTAAGCAATCACACATACGTCAGTTTATTAATGAACATAAAGATGTGATTGTAAAACCTCTCGATGGTATGGGTGGAACGGGTATCTTTAGGTTAACCAACGATAGTCCAAATATAGGTGCTACCCTTGAAATGTTAACTGAGCTTGAGACTTTACCTATTATGGCACAGCGCTATTTACCTGAAATCATCAAGGGCGACAAGAGAATATTGATTGTCGATGGAAATCCAATATCGTTTTGCTTAGCTCGTATCCCAGGCCAAGGTGAAACACGGGGTAATCTTGCAGCCGGTGGACGAGGTGTGGCAATGCCCCTAACAGAGCAAGAGTTTGCCGTTGCAAATATTGTAGCACCAGTCGTTAAACAAAAAGGATTACTGTTTGTGGGCTTAGATGTGATAGGCGGAAAAATTACTGAAATTAATGTAACAAGTCCGACCTGTGTGCGCGAAATAGATGACCAGTGTGGTACAGATATTGCCACGGACTTGATACTAGCCATTGAAAAAAGACTGGCGTTGTCAGTTAAGACTATCCGTTAAACTATGGGCTCTAAATATTATGGGCTCTAAACTATGGGCTCTAAATATTGGATTGGCACTTGAATTTGAATCTTGCTGAGTTTTAACACCACCTGAAGTATACAGGCAGTTGAAGAATATGACTACTTTAGGCTTAAACTCATTTGAAATATAAGGCATTTAAAAACTAAGTCATTTGAGGATTAAAGTCATTTGCATAAAAAGTTACGGACTGGCAACTTTACTGTAATCGTTTCGTTTAAATTTTTGTGCTATTATTTTGTCACATTTTAATCCCTATATTTTCAGCTTTTAGACTTTTTAACATTCTCTTTACCATTGTCATTTTTAACAATGGTAATTTTTTAACCTTGTAACCTTTATTGTATTCTGTAGTTGGAGAACCCCTCTGTGCGCGATTCCTTTAATATCAGCCACGGCATCAATAGTAGCCACGGCGCTATGAGTGCCGAATCAGCTAAAAAGCCGAGGGTTTTGATGATGGCAGCAGGCACAGGCGGTCATGTTTTCCCAGCATTAGCCGTGGCAGATGAATTAACCCGCCGTGGGGCAATTGTGCATTGGTTGGGCACGCCGCAGGGTATGGAAAATGACCTAGTGCGTCCAACAGGTTATACATTTCACACTATTCAAATGCACGGTATACGTGGTAAAGGTGTGGGACGAGTCTTAAAAATGCCTATGATGCTGTCAAAGGCTGTGTTGGCTAGCATAAAGATTATTAAAGCAAACAATATTAATATTGTCGTTGGCTTTGGTGGGTATGTGACTGCCCCAGGTGGCCTAGCAGCACGTGCTACAGGCAAACCTTTGGTCATTCATGAACAAAATGCCATCGCAGGGATGAGTAACCGCTATTTAGCGAAGGTAGCAACCAAAGTATTGCAAGCTTTCCCTAATACATTTGGTGATAGCGATAGTGCCGATAACCCCAAGCTCGAAACGGTTGGTAATCCTGTTAGAGAGGCCATTTGTGAAATTGCCCCGCCAGAGTCACGTTATGATATTAAAGATGATAGCCCTTTAAAACTATTGATTGTTGGGGGGTCACTTGGCGCTCAGATTTTAAATCAAATAGTACCTGCTGCACTTGCCAAAATAGAAAAATCCCTTGTGGTTCATCACCAATGTGGCCGTAACAACTTTGACAGTACGACACACAACTACGAGCAAGTTGATGAAACCCGTCATCACGTAACCATCATGCCTTTCATTGATAATATGGCAGAAGCATATGCTTGGGCAGATGTTATTGTTTGTCGTGCTGGTGCGTTAACGGTAACAGAGATTCAAAACGTTGGCTTGGCCGCAATATTTGTGCCACTGCCGCATGCGGTAGATGACCATCAAACCGCCAATGCTCGCTCACTTGCAGATGAGGGCGCGGCTTATTTAATCCCTCAAAGCCAACTAACAGCGGATGTTTTGGCGCAGATACTATCTGATCTCAATCGTGAGAAATGCCTAGACATGGCAAAAAAAGGTAAGTCACTCGCAAATCCTAGCTCTACCATTATGGCCACTGATTATATTTGGTCTTTATTGAGATAATAGTTTTACTATTCAACAAAGGGATAAAGTACTTTTTATAATTCGCGCTCAGCCATTTGTTTTTAAAGCCTTAGAACTTTATAGTATTAAAAATTTATAGTATCTTTATTAGACATTTTTGATTGCATTCTACATTAGATTGAAAAAGAGAAATTTATGACACAAGCTGCCCTGCCAAAACGTTTAATTGAAATTCCCGAAATGCGCCGAATCAAGTGCATTCATTTTATCGGGATTGGTGGAGCTGGCATGTGTGGCATCGCTGAGGTCATGAAAAACCAAGGCTATGGTGTGAGTGGTTCTGATATAAAACAAAGTGCGGTTACGGATCGACTAAAAAGTTTGGGTATTGACGTCTTTATTGGACATGATTCACAAAATATTGCAAATGCAGATGTCATCGTTGTCTCATCGGCAATTGATAGACAAAACCCTGAAATACAAGCAGCCTTAAAAGCGCACTTACCCGTTGTACGTCGAGCGGATATGTTGGGCGAGCTTATGAGATATCGTCATGGTATCGCGGTTGCTGGTGCGCATGGTAAAACGACAACAACAAGCTTATTAACCATGATGTTGACTGAAGCTGGGCTTGATCCAACTTATGTTATTGGTGGTAAGTTAAATGCTTCTGGTAAAAATGCCTCATTAGGTCAAAGTCGTTATTTAGTGGCTGAAGCAGATGAATCTGATGCATCATTTTTGTCCTTGCATCCTATGGCAGCAATTGTCACTAACATCGATCAAGATCATATGGAAACTTATGAAAACAGCTTTGACAAACTTAAAGCAGCTTATATTCAGTTTTTGCAAAACATGCCATTTTACGGCCTTGCTGTCGTCTGCGGTGATGATAAAGAGTTATACGCCATGATTGATGACATTGGTCGCCCTGTGCAGACTTTTGGCTTCAATCCTTATAATGATGTTCAAGCTGTTGATGTTATTGTCGACGGTACAAGAACTCACTTTACTGTTTTAAGAAAAGACCGTGAGCCATTAAAGCTAACCTTGAATATTCCTGGTAGTCATAATGTACTAAACGCATTGGCGGCTATTACGATGGCAACCGATGAAGGTGTTGATGATCAAGCCATTGTAAGAGCGCTCGAAAAATTCGCTGGCGTCGGCCGTCGCTTTGAACAACAAGCGTGTGTTGATAAAGACGATGGTAACGTGTTACTGATTGACGATTATGGTCATCATCCCGTTGAAGTTCTTGCCACCATTAAAGCGGCTCGCCAGAGTTATCCTGAACGCCGTATCGTTATGTTATTCCAGCCTCATCGTTACAGCCGAACTCGCGACTGCTATGATGATTTCGTATCCGTATTGTCTCAAGTTGATTCGTTGTTACTTCTAGATGTCTATAGTGCAGGTGAAGCACCAATTATGGGGGCAGATACTAAGTCTTTAGCGCGTAGCATCCGTTTAAGAGGCGAAGTTGAGCCAGTTGTAGTAGATAAGGATGCCCTTGAGCCTGTAATGAAACGGACACTCAAGTCAGGCGATATTTTGATTACTCAAGGCGCGGGTAATGTTGGACAAATTAGCCAAGAGCTCGCTAAAAACAATCTATATATTTAATCATTACTTGTTAAGAATAAAATTATGACGCAAACTTCAACCAAATCAGATATCTCAGATCAAACCTCTACTAAAGTAAAGAATCCCAGCATCTTTGGCAAAGTCGCTGTGGTTTTCGGCGGTAATAGTAATGAGCGAGAGGTGTCACTCGATAGTGGCAATGCTGTGCTGAAAGCTCTAAAAGATCAGGGGATTGATGCGACTCATTTTGATCCTAAAGATCGTAATATTCTAGACATTAAACACTTTGATCGGGTATTTAATGTCTTGCATGGTCGCGGTGGTGAGGATGGTCAGTTACAAGGATTGCTTGACTGGCTTGGTATTCCGCAAACGGGGTCAGGGGTGCTGGCCTCTGCAATTGGTATGGATAAAGTGCGCACTAAGCAATTATGGCAAGGATGTGGGTTAGCGACCGCCCCTTTTTCTATCCTTACAGAAGATACCGATTGGCAGCAAATAGTGAATACATTAGGTTTACCTCTCATGATTAAGCCTGTGCATGAAGGGTCAAGTATTGGTATGAGCAAGGTTGAAAGTCTAGATGAACTACCTGAAGCTTATGCAATGGCAGCTGGGTGTGGGGATGATGTCATGGCTGAAAAGTGGATAACGGGACGAGAGTTTACCATCGTCATTATTGATGATGAAGCTTATCCAGTAATCCGTCTAGAACCCGCAAATATCTCAAATTTTTATGATTTTGAAGCCAAATATAATCGCAACGATACCGCTTATCATATTCCTTGCGGGCTATCGAAAAGTGAGGAAGCACACCTTCAGGCGATGAGCATCGCTGCCTTTAAAGCCGTTGATGCCTCAGGCTGGGGGCGTGTCGATGCTATGCAAGATGAGAAGGGTAATTTTTGGTTATTAGAGATTAATACTGTGCCCGGTATGACCAGTCATAGTTTGGTGCCTATGGCTGCCAAAGCTAGAGGAATGCGCTTTGACGAATTATGCTGGCATATACTGGCACAAACACTTTAACGACCATAATATAGTGAATGAAGAATGTAGAGTAATAACGCGGTTATCTGAAAGTTTTATTGAGGAATTTTTTTTGTTCTATTTCCTTGGTTAATATAAAAGCGGATTAGATTCACATTGGCGTTAAATCCACGCTATTAGTGGGTTAGTCTTTAGCAATGGCTTGATTGGGCATATTGCTATCGTAACTGTGCTAAATGCGTTACAATTGTAGGTTAATAGAAAATGGATATGATGGTTGACTCAGTGAATGACCCCACGCTTACCTCTAGCAAGATTATATCTTCAAAAATGTGGATACTGATCGGGGTTTTTCTATTTATAATAGCCTTTGTTACTGTGTCTCATCGAGTTTATCAAGCACAACCTGCTGAGATTATTATTGACCCAAACGGGCTGAATGCAACTGAGTACCAGAAACTAAGTAAGGCCGTTTCCCAAGATCATGTGGGAAACTTCTTTATGGCAACCTTACCTCGGTTACAAGATACTGTCATGACGCAGAGCTGGGTAAGCCAAGTTAATATTGAGCGTCAGTGGGGTAGGGGGATCGTCATATCGGCACTACCTCGAATCCCGATAGCCCGCTTTGGTAGTGAGCATTTGATCGATGCTGAAGGGGTTGTCTTTAAACCCGCTGATGAGACAGACTTAACTCAAAGTGATCTCATCATGTTGCAAGGTGACGAAGATCAGTCTACTTTGATCATGCAGCAGATGCAGCTTATTAATAAATGGTTTGCAACGCTCAATATGAAAGTTGAGGATATGGTTTTAACGCCCAGAATGACATGGGTCGTTAAATTTGATGATGGAATGCGAGTTATTGTTGATAATGAACATACCTCACAAAAGCTTATGAATTTGAGTCAATTATTACAAAACCAGCTTAAGATGAAGCGCGATGAGATAGCATCTGTTGATTTGCGTTATAAGAATGGTTTTGTTATTGCATGGAAAGATGAGCAAGTAGCACCTATTGAATTGATATCTTTATCTGAAATTAGAGAGTCTAATGAGGAGAGGGATATTGCGCATCAATAGGGTACAGTTTTAAATAAATCGCTTGAATGCACACTAAAATGATATTTTAATAATACTTTCAATCAACCTTGCTGTTTAATCCATGTGCATAATATCTAAAGTGATAGGTAATGACATTGATTGAAAAGCAGTATAAAAAAACGTTTTGCACCTTATGAGTAAACCTGAAAATCTCGTCGTTGTTCACATCAGTGCCACTGCTGTTTATGCAGTTATTGGGCACGTTAAGTCTATGGAAGACATTCAGATTATGGGAGTGGGTGAGGTTAAGAATGAAGATTTTCAGCAAGGTCGAATTAAGCACTGGGAGCGTTTAAAAAGCGCTATCAGACAAGCGATTATCGAAGCAGAAGAAATGGCTAATTGCCGTGTACATAGTGTGTGGTTAACCCTATCTACTCCTGAGCTCTTTAGTGCTAATAGTTTTGGCACGGTCAATGTTGATCAAGGTACGGTTGAAACACGCCATATTGTCAAGGCGCTTAGTTTAGCAAAAGAAAAAATCATGCCGACCACTCATTATCTAATGCATCATTGTCAACAAGGCATTATTATAGATAATCAAGAAGATATGGTTGATGATGCGATTAATATGTATGCTAATGAATTAACGGTTATGTATCATTTAATGATGATGCCAGTAGCCAGCCGTCAAAATATTCAAAAGTTGATTCAAGCCTGTGATATTAGTATTGACCACATGTTATTTGACGCGGTATCTAGTGCAGAGTATAGCCTAATGGCTGAAGAGCGAGAGCAGGGGGTTTGTTTAATTGATATTGGTGCAAGTACCACAAGCCTTTGCTTATACCGTGAAAATAAACTTATATTTACCCACTGTATCGCTGATGGTGGCAATAAAGTAACAATGGATATATCAGCAGAACTCGGTATTTCAATGGCTGAAGCCGAATCGTTGAAAAAGCGTTATGGTACAGTTGATATACAAAGTATCGATCCTGGTCAGTTTGTGACAATTAAGAGAGTGGGTGTGGCTGATGAAGTCACTATTAACTTATTACAACTTGCTGAGATTATCAAAGCACGCTACATTGAGTTGTTTAGAGTTGCCTTTCAAGAGCTGTCTGATGCAGGTTTGATGGATTATATGCAGCGTGGCGTTGTATTATCAGGGGGTGGTAGTAATATTAAAGGCATGATACCCTTTGCAAAACGCTTGTTACAAATGCCAGTCGTTATGACCACACCCCATGAAGCCATTACCGCATATAATCATTTTGATAGTGAAGATTCATTTAAGCTGTTGAATGCAAGAGTGAAAGATCGTGTATTTCAGACTGCTTTTGGCGCGTTGCTATACAGCCAGAGTGAACAGTTTAAACATAGCGAGAAAAGCTCACCTGAAGCCCTTGAAACGAGTAAAGTAAGCAATTTGAAGAATAAACTAAACAATTTTTTTAATCGAATTATATAAACCATTTTAATATTTCAAGTAATCTTTATAATCGAACTTACTTACTATAAATAATAAGTTCAGAAGGTTACGAAAAGGAGTGATAATGTCCAAGTATACAATGGCAGATAGCAGCCGCGATCTAAATAACGGTCAAGCCCGTTTTACTGTTTTTGGTGTTGGCGGTGGCGGTGGTAACGCTGTAGAGCATATGGTTCAACAGGGCATCAAAGGGGTTACCTTTGTAGTGGCTAACACTGATTGCCAAGCACTACAAGGTTTGACGGCTGAGCATAAATTGCAACTCGGCGCAGATACAAACCGTGGCTTAGGTGCTGGAGCGAACCCCGAAGTGGGTCGTGAAGCTGCTGAACAGGATGAAGAAGCCATTAGAAAGCTTCTTGAAAACTCGGATATGGTTTTCATTACTGCTGGTATGGGTGGGGGCACAGGTACAGGGGCAGCACCTGTAGTTGCTCGTATCGCTAAGGAGATGGAAATCCTGACTGTTGCCGTTGTTACCACACCTTTTAGGTTTGAAGGTGGTAGACGTCTCAAAGCGGCTAAGGCTGGTATTGAGCAGTTATCAAACTTTGTAGACTCGATTATTACTATTCCAAACGATAAACTGCTTAAGGTTTATGGCAACATCTCGATGAAAGATGCTTTCAAAAAAGCTGATGATGTATTGATGCATGCTGTGCAAGGTATCGCTGAAACAATTGATCTTGATGGTATGGTTAATATTGACTTTAATGATATTCGTACGGCAATGACTGCAAAAGGCCATGCCATGATGGGTATTGGCCGTGCCAGTGGTGATGAACGTGCCCGTCAAGCAACTGAGAAAGCAATACGATCTCCATTACTAGATGATTTACGCTTAGAAAATGCTAAAGGTCTTATTGTTAATGTTGTCTCATCAGATTCATTATCACTTGATGAGCTAAGTCAAATCACTGAAATTGTTGAAGGAATAACAGATATTGATGACGCCCATATCTTCTACGGCTCAGTCATTGATGAGCGCATGGGTGAAGATCTGCACGTTACAGTTATAGCGACAGGATTAACCCTAGATGATGAGAAAGACGATCCTCGTCCAATGCCTTCTGCTCGTAGTAATCAAGCTGTAGACCCTGCTACTCACACAAGCGCTATAACGAGTCAGAAAAAAGCACAATTAAGTACTCATCAAAAACATGATTCAAGTGTGGGTTCCAGCAAATCTGAACCAAATACTAAGACTAATAGCATTCAGGATTATCTAAAACGGCAACAGAATCGTTAAGTATTTTAGTTCAGTGCGTTTATGACGTAACAAGAGCAGCACTAGCAAAAATAAAAAAAGACTGAGCTTTGCTCGGTCTTTTTTTATTTACCTATAGCCTATACCTACCAAGTATAGTCATAGGCAACTAAATAAGATACAAGGTAACCGAGCGCAAGTACTACTCTAGTAGGCTTAGTGAGGTTAACGCTGTAGCTCTTTAGTTTGCCTATGACTATAGCTTTCTAATTTAGTAGCTTTCTAATTAAATACCTTTCTAATTAAATACCTTTCTACTCCAGTAGCGTTATTTAGCAAATTAGTTGACCATCTCTAGTCTGAAAAATAGATAGGGTCAACAGATGTCAATATTATAGTTTATTTTGTATAGCGAAACTCAGTGATCTAAATAAGAATATGTTACAATGGAAATAATTTCTTACATTTAGCTTTTTCAGTTTTGCTCATGTTTATTAAAGTCAACTATTAAGAATACTGAATTTTTTTAATCACTAATATCACTACAATAAGTAATATAAATATTTTACGACTTAAATATGGCAGCTGAGGTTAAAGTACGAACTATTAAAAGCCAATATTAAAAGTGAATATTTTCATTGAACATCGACTTTATCTATTGTATTTGAAGTGACCCTTGAATAGGTTATAAATTTAGTCAGCATACAGACTTAATTTTGACAGATATTACAATTGAGAGCAGACTTTTTTTATCGACATAAGCTTGTAAGGTTGTCCATTCAAACTTAATGGCAGAGAATTTTTTAATGAAACAAAGAACCCTCGCAAAACCGGTAACAGTTGTAGGAATTGGTCTACACAGTGGTAGAGATGTCACAATTACCTTTGAGCCTAGTGCTGCAAATAAAGGTATTAACTTTTTACGTACAGATGTTGAGAATGCGCCACTGATTCCTGCTGATGCCTTTTTAGTTAGAGATACCGTGATGTCATCAAATTTGGGGATAGAGGATGTCAGGGTTGGTACGGTTGAACATTTATTAAGTGCACTAGCAGGGCTAGGTATCGATAATTTATTGATAAAAGTATCTGATATTGAAGTGCCAATTCTCGATGGTAGTTCCGCGCCATACGCACAACTTTTACTTGAATCTGGCATTAAAGAGCTTTATGAGCCCAAGAGATTTTTAAAAATACGAAAAACAATACGTGTTACAGAAGGTGATAAATGGGCTGAGCTGGAACCATTTGACGGGTTTAGGTTAGAGTTTCAAATAGACTTTGATCATCCTGCAATACCTAGAGACACGCAGCATTATAGCTTTGATTTTTCAACAAAAAAATATCTCAAAAGTGTCAGTAATGCCAGAACCTTTGGTTTTTTACAAGATATAGAGCTTTTAAAGAAAAGTAATCTCGCGTTAGGGGGTAGTCTTGATAATGCGATTGTGATAGATGAAAGTGGTATTATGAATAAAACAGGATTGCGTCACAAAAATGAATTTGTCCGTCACAAATTATTGGATGCAGTTGGAGATTTATACTTAGCAAAGTATTCATTATTAGCTAAGTTTAGTGCCTATAAATCTGGACATGCGCTGAATAATAAGTTGATAAAGGCAGTGTACGCTAGTAATGATAATTTTGAAATTGTAACATTTTATGACAAAGAATCGTCCTTTATAAACTACGATTTACCAAAATCAAGTCAATTATGCTAAATCCTACTGAAAAATCACTTATTAGCTAGAAACATTCGTGAAACTATATAGAAAACGGAACAAAGTTCCGTTTTTTTGTGGGTAGTTTCTCTTAAGGTATGGAATTCAAATGTTTTAAGCAAACTTTCAATAACTTCAAGTATTATCTTTGTAATTCTAATTATAAAAAAATTACAATATGTATCGAAATCAACTCATTCATATCCTCTGAAATACCTATTTTTTTACATAAAATTACAATGTAAACATTACCTTTTAGTCTTCTGCTAGCCTTTCAAGAGCTTTTTTCAACTGGCAATCATTAATGACATGCTTAGCTGTGTGTGATATAGTTCTTCTCGTTGATTCGGTCAAGCCACGTGTAGTATGGCTTTTAACCTTATTAGTGTCAGTTGAAGTTATATTACTCTGCTGATTCATATTGTTTTCAATGCTATAAGACTGGTTAATTGATGCAGGGTAGGTAACGATTACATCTATATATTTGAGTTGATCAAATGTTAAAGATTGTACGGTTAATATCTTGATTAAGTTATTAGATTGATAGCGAAGATGATTAGCAGCAGTTTGAGACTGTACTGATAACGTTAATTTCCCATCAATATAACTGCCTACCCAAAGAGTTTTAAGCACATCTTCTGGTAAACAGTTATTTAGTAGAGTTTTGATTTCGGTAGTGAGTTCATTAAGCTCTGAACATTTTTTGAATATCTGGTGGGGCAATGCTAAAGCAGCAGATTTTTGATGATCAATAACGGTTGCTAAGTAATTAGGTTTCGAATACTGGCGCATTATAAGCCTCAAGTTTGAAATCAATGCCTATGGGTTTTTAACAAGTGAAGTAAAGAAGTAAAGTAGATGATTCACATCATAATTATATATCTACTTATTATACGTCAATTGTCGCTCATTGATAGCAAGTAAGTGTTTTGATAGATGGTTAAATGATACCTGTTTGATAGCTTGGATATCTGAGTGAAGCAACTTTATATATTTGATGAAAAACGAATTGCGGTTTATCGGTAAGTTAGATGCTGCAATTAAAAAAGATTAATTCTGGGAGCGTTATGAAAAAGTTACTTATTATTTTGTCATTAATGGGGTTCAGCGCCACACAGGTTAATGCATCAGTTCAACATACCTATAATCCATCCTCCTCTGAAGATTTAGTTGGCAACCTAGAGCTACTCATTGCCCAAAAACAAAAATTAAATCCAGAGCTAAAAGCTTTAGAAACTGAAGTTATAAATAGACAGTCAAGCTTAGCATCGTTTGCAACATCTTCAAACAGACCATCACGCTCTTTTATAGATAGTTCGGCTCCACCTGCCATTGCTGCAGCACGTGCAGCACGTGCGGCCCATTCAAGAACAATTGGCTTATGCGCACGTTATGTTCGCAAAGCCTTACAGTCAGCTGGTTATGATTTCACACCAAATCCTTCAGCTTACCAATATGCGACTCGTGGTACCTTAGCTCAAGCTGGCTTTGTTAAAATTAGCAACAGTGCCCCACCACAGGTAGGTGATGTGGTGGTATATAATCGTTCAGCTAAGCATCGTCATGGCCATATTCAAATTTTTGATGGCAGTAACTGGGTATCTGATTTTGTACAACGCAATAAGAGCCCTTACAGTGACACCTACTCTTACACTACATGGCGTGATGCCCGTTATATCAATGACGCTTCTAATCAAGGTGTTTATTTAG
The DNA here is from genome assembly GCF_057396285.1 of Psychrobacter sp. CX97. Taxonomy (NCBI): domain Bacteria; kingdom Pseudomonadati; phylum Pseudomonadota; class Gammaproteobacteria; order Moraxellales; family Moraxellaceae; genus Psychrobacter; species Psychrobacter sp. CX97. The sequence goes on from NZ_JBXYJE010000009.1 coordinate 108,459, forward strand.
CCATGGGCGAGTAAATATTAATCATTAGCAACAGTTATAAGAAATAATTGAATAAATGATTTTATCAAATTATATTTAATGGGTACTGGATAAGTTCTGAAAGCCAAACATTTAGAGAATCGTACTTATCTATGCGTACTTATATATGTGTACCAGTTAAAAACTGATTTCTTAGTTATAAGATTAGTTACAAGAGAAGGTTGCCAGTCAAAAGTCTTAATTGAAAAGCCCAGCTCGTTAGCAAGCTGGGCTTTTTAGTCTGTAATGTATTTGATTTGCTCTTTTGTTAAATTACTTCATTTTTAGAAATTAGACTGGTGTAAGAGCCTATATTCACAACCTATAGCTGTCGTTGGCTAGACGAGATTGACAAGCCTAATCCTATATTTGGGGTTGTTGCCAGTTAACATAGACCACTTATGCGGCTTATATTAAATTTGAAAATGTATCATAATTCATAAATACATCAAATAAAAAAAACCAACAGTTAACTGATGGCTTAGATTAACGTACTAGATCTCAATTTTAGGTTATAACTGGTATACGCTTATAAGTGGCATAAATACATGAACCAAGTTAAACTGGTATTCATATTTAAACCATTTCACGAAACCACTGAAACTAGCTATATCGTGCTAAGTTAGACAGCTTTGGATTTGCATTTGGATTGCGGCGGAGTAATAAAGCCATGCGACCAATATGATGAATAAGCTGGGAGTTGGTTTTTTGAGCAATGTCGCGGCTTAAAACATCACGCTCTTCTTTAGTACCGGGTGCTGTCTTGATTTTGATAAGTTCGTGGTCATTTAATGCACGGTTAATCTCTTCAATTACGGCGTCACTTACCCCATTATTACCAATCATAACAATGGGCTTTAACTCATGACCAATGCCTTTTAATCGACGTAATTCGTCATTGGTTAGGTACTGTGGGCTTTTTTGTTCAGTAGTCATAGTATCTCAGTATTGGTTATTAGGCCTAACTAGCCAGCCTTGGAAGGTTATATCGAATTAAAAGTATCTCATAATATAAAAACGCTGAGAGCTTTAGGTATGACAAGTTTTGCTGAATTATTTTCAAAAACAAGTTGTTTTCTAAATAAGCGTTGTGTTGAGCATCCCTTTATCGATAAAGCTTATTATAATGAATATTCTTATATAATGCTTAAATAGATTTTATTATTGATATGAGTGGTTTTTAATTGAAAGTTTAGCTAAAGCTTGGCATATTGTTGTTTCTAGATAGAGCGTAAAACGAGGCGTAGGTGATTTTAGGATTTTAAAGGTTAAGCTTTTTTATTGATAGAAGTAGCTTTTACATTATTCATCTTACTTAGATTACTTAGACTTGAAAGATTTAATTCGTGAGGATATTTTGGCGACTCGTATCACAAATAAAACGTTATCAAAAAGTAGTAAAGCTTGGATGAAAGAGCACATGGATGATCACTATGTTCAGCTCGCTCAAAAAGAGGGCTACCGTGCACGTGCGGCATATAAATTATTAGAGATTAATGAGAAGACAGCCCTCATAAAGAGAGGAATGACGGTTGTAGATTTGGGTAGTGCCCCTGGTAGTTGGTCTCAGGTAGCAGGGCGTTTGGTAGGTTCTGAGGGTGCATTAATTGCTTTGGATATTCTGCCCATGGACGCGTTAGAGAATGTCACTTTTATACAAGGCGATTTTAGAGAAGCAGAAGTATTTGATCAGCTAATGAATGAAATCGGTAATAGAGAAGTTGATGTTGTCCTATCTGATATGGCTCCTAATACAACAGGGCACAAGGCGGTTGACCAGCCTAGGATGATTTATCTCTGTGAGTTAGCAGTCGATTTTGCGCTGAAAGTATTGCCCGAAGGTGGCTCGCTTATCATGAAAATCTTCCAAGGAGAAGGTACGCCTGCGCTGCGCGATCAAATGCAGTCACAATTTTCAAAAGTGCGTAGTGTCAAGCCAGCAGCATCAAGAGCGCGTTCTAAAGAGATGTTTTGGGTAGCCACAAAATAGGCGGATATATGTGTTTTATATCGGTTTATTATGCCTGTAAGTTTACAAATGTATTTAATAATGTAACGAGCGACTCAAAACTATGTAATTATGCTTGATAAACGAGATGCATGACCTAATTAACATAACTAATAGATTAATAGTTCATAAAATTCGTCACGTTAATTCAGTAGTCAACTCAATATATAGTGATAACAGAAGTTAAAGATGCTGTATTAACAAAGTGATGATCCGTATTTTTCTGACAAGCACATGCTATAATTGTATGTCTGGCAGAATTAAGACTAAATTAACACGTAAGGGATGGTATAACTTGTGAGCGATATGGTAAAAAATACCTTATTATGGCTGGTTGTTATCGGCGTATTAGTGCTGGTATTTAGCAACTTTGACAGTGGTAATGAGCCTGATACGCTCAATTACTCAGAGTTTGTAACTCAGGTCACAGAAGATCAGGTCAAAAGCATCAAGATCGATGGTCAGCAAATAACGGGCGAGAAGGTCAATGGATCTGAGTTTGAAACAGTGCTGCCACCTGTGGCGGATGATGAGCTTATGCCTACTCTGCGTGAGCATAAGGTAGATGTTCAAGGTGCTGCGCCAGAGCGTCAAAGTATTATGATGCAGTTACTTATTGCAAGTTTCCCTGTGTTATTAATCATTGGCTTGTTTTTGTTCTTCATGCGGAATATGCAAGGTGGCGCTGGTGGAAAAGCGGGTGGCCCTATGAGTTTTGGTAAGTCCAAAGCCAAAATACTGTCTGAAGATCAAATCAAAGTTGACTTTAATGATGTTGCTGGGGTTGAAGAAGCCAAAGAAGAAGTCACTGAAGTGGTTGATTTCTTAAAAGATCCGGATAAATTTACCAAGCTTGGTGCCACAATCCCTCGTGGTATCTTGATGGTAGGCCCTCCAGGAACAGGTAAGACACTATTGGCTAAAGCTATTGCAGGTGAAGCTAAAGTCCCGTTTTATTCAATCTCTGGCTCTGACTTCGTTGAGATGTTTGTTGGAGTTGGTGCATCGCGTGTACGTGATATGTTTGAGAAAGCCAAAAAAGATGCACCGTGTATTATCTTCATTGATGAAATTGATGCGGTCGGTCGAAGCCGTGGTACAGGTATGGGCGGTGGTAACGATGAGCGTGAACAGACTCTGAATCAGCTTTTGGTTGAAATGGATGGCTTTGAAGGTAATGACGGTGTGATAGTTATTGCAGCAACGAACCGTGCAGATGTGCTAGATAAAGCTTTATTGCGCCCTGGTCGTTTTGATCGTCAAGTTCATGTGGGTCTACCTGACATTAAAGGGCGTGAGGCTATTTTGAAGGTGCATTTGAAAAAACTACCTTCAACGGTCGGTGTTGATCCACTCTCGCTAGCGCGCGGCACACCAGGATTTAGTGGAGCCCAACTGGCTAACCTTGTTAACGAGGCAGCGTTATTTGCTGCACGCCGCAACAAAGGCAGTGTGGATATGAATGACTTTGAAGATGCTAAAGATAAGTTATTTATGGGTCCTGAGCGCAAGTCTATGGTGCTACGTGAAGAAGAGCGCCGTGCCACCGCGTATCATGAAGCAGGTCATGCTTTAGTAGCCGAGATGCTACCGGGAACAGATCCGGTACATAAGGTAACTATTATGCCTCGTGGTTGGGCATTGGGCGTAACTTGGCAACTGCCTGAATTTGATAAGACCAGCTACGATAAGTCGAAGATGTTAAGCGATATTGCTATCTTATTTGGTGGGCGTATTGCTGAAGAGGTTTTTGTTAATCAAAAAACCACAGGTGCTTCAAACGATTTTGAGCGAGCCACAAAAATGGCCCGAGCTATGGTCACTAAGTATGGTATGTCCGATGCGTTGGGTGTCATGGTGTATGAAGAAGATGACCAGTCTCAAGGTTATTTTGGTGGCATGACACGTACTATTTCTGAAGCGACCCAACAAAAAGTTGATGAAGAAATACGACGTATACTTGAAGAGCAATATGATATAGCTCGTGAAATTATTGAAGCGAATAAAGATAAAATGCATGCCATGGTTGAAGCCTTGATGAAGTGGGAAACGATTGATCGAGACCAACTTCAAGATATTTTGGCCGGTGATGCTCCGCGTGAACCAAAAAATTATCAACCTATTGATGTTACGCCCAAAAAGGATGATAAAGTTAAATCTGGTCCTACACCGCCACCTCTACCTGCCATGTGATCAAATTTATTAACGTGGTTAAAGTTTAATAAATCTTGCCCTATTAAACCTCTTTCTACTCAGTAGGGAGAGGTTTTTTATCGGGCATTAAGCCCCTTATTATGTTTAAGCTATATCTGTTAAAATGATATACATATATCATTTTAACAATAAGACATTCTGACAAAGACTCTATTTTATGAAGTTACACCCCTTACCTAGTAAAGTTATCACAGCCCACCTGTCATCAGATAGACAAAAAACGCTTGATTTATCTTACCCAAATGTAATGGGTATTTTAAACGTGACACCGGATTCATTTTCAGATGGTGGACAATTTAATAAAATCGATGACGCTTTAACCCATTGTGAGCACATGCTTCAAGCAGGAGTACATATCATTGACATTGGGGGCGAATCAACACGACCTAATGCAGCGCCTGTTAGTGAAGAGGAAGAGTGTAATAGGGTTGTGCCGGTTGTTGAGGCAATACGAAAGAACTTTGGTGATGATGTGTGGTTGTCTATTGATACCAGTGCGCCTTTGGTCATTGAAGAGTCTGTGCAAGCGGGTGCTGATATTTGGAATGATGTGCGTGCTTTGCAAAGACAGTCAGCTCCTGCTATGGCTGCAAAATTAAATATACCTGTTGTGTTGATGCACATGCGCGGTAAGCCCACAACAATGAATAGCCAAGCCCAGTATAAGAATGTGGTTATTGAAGTACTTAACGAGCTATCAGAGCGAATAGACACTGCGATTAAAGCAGGGGTAAAAAGAGATAATATTATCATTGATCCCGGTTTTGGATTTGCTAAAGAATATGATCATCATACGGCGCTATTAAATCAATTATCGGAACTGCATGAGCTGAACCTGCCTATTCTATTTGGTATATCTCGTAAACGCTTCTTAGGCGAAGTATTGCACAAGTCCAACATTCCGGTATTTGATAATCATATTGCAATACAGCGAGATGGGGTAGGCATGGCTGCCGCATTATTGGCTGTGCAACAAGGCGCCAGTATTATACGAACGCATAACGTTGCATTGACGGCACAAGGTTTGGCTTTGTGGCAGCAGCTGCAGAATTGATGCAAGGCGCTTTTAATTTATTGTGCCTTTTAATTTATTGTGTATTGATAACCATAACGGTTAGAGCGGTTTAGCCCCGAGTGCAAGCCAAAATAGTAGCGCAAAGCGGGCGTAGCTACACCTGCTTAATTAGTGTTATCCGCTAACTGCTATGGAGATAGTTTTCAATAAAATGATGTTAAACCTTCTATTGCCCTTTTTATTAGATCAGGAATGAGCACTATGAGCCATAAACCAGAACCCACTAATGAGCAAAGACGAGTTATTTATCAAGCACGTCGAGGCCTAAAAGAGCTCGACTTTTACATTGATCCCTATGTTAAGAATCACTACTTGCTGGCTGATGAAGATGAACAAGCGACCTTTAACAAGCTACTGACATATGAGGATCCTGATTTGTTAAACTACTTTATGAATCAGGAGACTCCAGAGGATGCAAAAGTTGCGCAATTAGTCGAGAAATTAAAGCGATATCAGCATGCCCAGTAACTCATGACCAGCAACTATTTATTGACAACCATGTAGCCAAGCACGTCTCTATCGTCATCAACTCATACCTATGATGGATAGCAGTAACCTGTAAGTCCGATAAGTTCAATATGGTTTTGAAATATAAGCTTTCAATGTAAGTAAATAGAAAAGCCACTAAAATAGAAAGGGCGTCTACTATGATTGAACGATTGACATCGGACATCCGCCAGTTAAGTTATTGGAAAATCCTATATGTCGCCAGCTATTTTTTAGGGTTAGCAATTTTAATGATTCTTCTTGATATACCGTGGTGGGTCAGTATCGTGGTTACTGGCATAGCGATTACAGTAGTATTTCTTAGTGAAAAACTAGCGAATCAGCCCTTATTCATTAATGCGCCAGATCTTAATAACGCCAATACTCATTGGCAGCTTTTATATGAAGGTCGTAACCGTCAAGAGCTTTGGGAAGCTAACCTCTGTCAAGGTAGACGTTTTGGTCATTGCTTACAGCTTAGTTTTCAAACAGTTCATCCGATTGCTACTAAGAAAACAGTGCTTATTTGGCAAGATCAGGTAAACGCAAACACATGGCGGCAACTCAAAATCCTCATAAAGTGGTCTTAAGGTATGTTGTGGTTCTGAATAGGTTACCCTATGCTAACTTACTTTTGACGGAATATTTAACAGACAATCTGTCACTCTGAGAGGCAAACCTCCATCTCCTTTTAGCTATTTTGTAATGGCGCTATAGTAAAAAACCTTAAGCCTGCTTTCATCCTATTTATTTATCCGCTGGTTTACAATATCTGTATTTTGTTAAACATCTATTTGTTATATATTTAAGATCTGTCATATTATCAACTGTATTAAAAGTAACTTTAAAAATGGTAATAATGGCTTATAACCACTAAAGCCATGTTATTGGAACACAAAGTGACAGTATTACCATAGCTAACCATAGCCATAAGCATTCAAGGAATTATTATGAGTTTATTAGGAAATTTAATCAGCCAAGTCGCCCGTCAAGCATTAGACCCTTCTGATGCGCAGCGCAACCCAGTTAATCAGCGTATCCAACCCCGTCAAACAGGGGGGCTTGGTGATATTTTAGGGAGCGTATTGGGGGGCCAACAATCAAATACAGCATCGAATGGCTTTGGTATGGATGATATCATTGGCGGTATGCTTGGTGGTCAGCGTGGGGGTAATGCTGGTGCCGGTGGATTAGGCAGTGTGCTCGGTAGTGTTCTAGGCGGGGGTAGTGCTAGACGTTCAGGGGGTGGCGGAAAAGCGATGCTCATTGCAGCGTTAATGCCTCTAGTGCTAAGTTGGATTAAGCGTAACGGTGGCTTATCAGGGGCACTGTCTAAAGTTCAGGAGATGGGTTTTGGTAATCAAGCGCAGTCGTGGATGAGTACGCAGCAGCAAAACGAAAATATAGATCCCAATCAAATCAATAAGCTTTTCGATGAGCACGAAATTATGCAAGTCAGTCAACAAGTAGGCGCTGATGAGACAGAGGTCCGTCAGGGATTGGCTGAGTTATTACCAGAAGTCGTCAATCAGCTGACACCAACAGGTGGCTTGGATAAGGAGCAAGAAGCGAACAGTGAAATTGAGCAAATCTTGCAGCAAATTTCTGCAAGCATGCCAAAATAATTGCGACTCTTATCCTTAAAGGCTATAAGTAGAAGCCAGATACCTCACTGTATCTGGCTTTTTTAGTGAATCATCGGATAAATAATAACGACTGATTTATCAAAACCAATGTGAGTGTTATGATAGTCAACTTATTTATATCGACTACTAACTCCTATACTGTCATATAGTCAAAGGCAAGCTAAAGAGTTACAGTATTGAGATCCCTAGGTGTACTATCTGAGGTAGGTCGCTTTTACCTAAATTCCCTGCTTCCGACTATAGGCTAACTATCATAGGTTAACTGTCATAGGTAAATAGGCTATGCCAGTTTTAGTCTACTTGGGTAATACATTTAAAATTCGCATAAAGAGGCCGTTATGTTTTTGGCAATAGATACCGTTTTTGAGCAATGCTCTGTGGTAGTGATCAGCAAAGATTTGCGAATCTTAAGTCGCCAAACTCTCACAGGTGCAAGAGAGCAAACGCAACAAATACTGCCGTTGATAGATGTGGCCTTGCAGCAAGTTGATATTAAGCTTGAGCAGTTAACCGCACTGATATTCAATAGAGGACCAGGCGCTTTTAGTGGTATTCGTATTAATACCTCAGTGGTACAAGCGTTAGCAGTTGCTCATGATTTACCCTGTGTCGGAGTTTCAAGCCTTGCCGCATTGGCGCAAATGGCGTTTGAGAAACATAGGTTGAATCATGTGTATGCGGCATTGGATGCTAGAATGCAGCAGGTCTATTTCGGCGAATATAAGCTAAGTCACTTTGAATCTTATGAGGTTATGACTCAGGTTGATGGCAGTAAAGAAGTACTGCTGGATTATAATGAGAGGACTCTAAAGCCGTTACCTATTATTGGCAATGGAGCCGCTTTGTTATCTGTGCATGCAGACCAACAAATAGTCGCCGAATTGTGCCCAGATGCAACATCTATTGCAACACTTGGTGTCGCTCAATTTATGAAGTCTGGCGGTGTGCCTGCTGATCAAGCCTTGCCTATTTATTTACGCAATAACGCTTGGAAAACGCTTAAAGAGCAGGGCAAAAACGTTTGACTGTTTTGAAATGAACTGATGAATTCTTTTAACTATTACCCTATAAAAAGTGAGTGCTAATTTTGGATATCTTACTTGTCATACAAGCCATAATTATGGGCCTCGTTGAAGGTATTACTGAGTTTTTACCTATATCAAGTACAGGCTATTTAATTTTGTCCGCAGATATCATGGATTTTTGGACTAAAGAAAAAGCTGATCTGTTTATTGTTGTCATCCAACTGGGAGCAATATTAGCCGTAATCTATGAGTATTGGGGACGTTTATGGCACGCACTGATTGGACTAATAACTGGAAAGGCGGATGGGCTTGCCAACCCTCGCCAACTTGGTCTTGGTCTTATTGTGGCAACCTTGCCTGTTATGTTGGTAGGGTTTACTTTCGCTGATCAAATAAAAACATATTTATTTAATCCATATACCGTTTCTGTGATGCTAATTGTTGGGGGATTGCTCATCTTTTATGTTGAGCGTAAGCCGATACCAGTGGTAGCGGAGGAGGCTGAAGATGTCAGCTTGAAAACAGCGTTACTCATTGGTCTATTCCAGTGCTTAGCTTTGATACCAGGCACTTCCCGATCAGGCTCGACCATTATTGGTGCATTGTGGCTAGGGGTTTCACGCAAAGCTGCTGCCGAATTTTCCTTCTTTTTAGGGATTCCTGTGATTATGGGGGCAGGTTTGCTAGATTTGTTAAAACACAAGGAGGCGCTAGCGAGCACAGAGGATTGGACGGTGCTTGGTGTCGGTGTAATAGTTTCCTTTATTGTAGCGCTTTTATGTATCCGCTGGCTTGTTGATTGGGTTAGCCGACGTGACTTTACGATTTTTGCATGGTTACGTATTGCTACAGGGGTAGCAGTGTTGGTTGTCACCCTGCTGTTTGGCTATGAAATAAAAGGCTAGTTTGATGCGTACTGAGAGTAATAGTGTACCGCTTATTTATGTTAATAATGCCAATAATATCAATAACACTAACGCTGATAGTACTTTTAAAAATACTCCGCCAAATAGTTTTTATAGATTACAGCGATTAATTGAAGTGGCTGATCTGCCGGTTTCATTAACCCTAATAAAAGCGCCTAATAAGCTGACACAAAAGGTACGTCAGCAGCTTAGTAATGATTATGGGCAGCCGGTATTAATTATCGATGAAAAAGAAAGGGTATCGCTTTTAGTCGATGGTATGAGTGTAGCGCCTGATTGGCAGTCATTACAGCGCCGAGTAGTTAGTGCGGGGCGAAAATCTGAATTACTTTTGCAAGCTTGTAAATTAACGAATAAAAGCCAAGTGTTAGATGCCACAGCAGGATTTGGTCATGACAGTTTGATCTTAGCAAGTACTGGAGCTCATGTAACCCTGCTCGAGCGTAGCCCTTTAATGACTTTAATGTTATTAAACGAGCGTGCAACAATGGCGACGCATAAAAACTGGCAGAAACTAATGGCGAGGTTGACCATCAAATTTGGTGAATCAATTTACTACATGAGCGAGCTTTCTAGCAAATTAAACCAAAAGTTTGATGTTGTATATTTAGATCCAATGTTTCCAGAAAACAGCTATGATAATACCCAAACGGGTAAGGGCGCTAAAGTAGGAAAACATATGCAAGCCTTGCATCACATTGCAAACTTGCCAGATATTGCTGAAGAAAGACACCTACTGCAACTGGGACTAGACATCTTAGAAGAGGGCGGGCGAGTTGTGGTCAAGCGACCTGTATCTGCACCCCCATTGGCGAGTCGTGCTGCGCACGAAAGCTGGCAAAATGATGTGGTACGTTTTGATGGCTATTTTAGTTAAATGTTTATTTTAGTTAAATAGATAAGAGGTTTAGCTGTGGTCTATTTGATGTATTAGATGATGCCCCAGTTCCCAGTTAAAGTAATATACATATGATGAATAAATAATGGTTATTTATACTTCCGCCAAACCTTGGCCCGTTTCTAGCTAAAATTTTAATATTGTCATCGCAATCGTTCATGTTTGGCAACACGTTATCCCATTTGTATCGTCATACATCAATAGGAGAATATGGTCTAAAATTGATAGTTCATAAATTTTTAATTTGCCTGCGCTATAGTAAGTCTATAATATACGCTTGAGTTTCATATCGCTAAATTTAGCTTCACTAGCTCATAAACTATATCAATAGCAGTTTATAAATATACAGCTTGGTTTGGTCTTACTAAATACAAGTTAAAATGATAAGCTACTTACCAACACATACTGTCTGAATGTTGCCATGATCGAATCAAACTCACAGTCAAATTTACCCCCTGACGCCATTGCAAGTATTTTTAATTTACCCAATAATTTAACTATTGCCCGTATTGCGATGATTCCGTTATTTATTGCGATTGCCTATTGGCCACCTGCTTTAGGTATTGGTGTCCCTATGATATCGGATAATGCTATTGCTAACCTGGGTATGAATATGGATGCCTTTAGCGATAGCATGCTTAGGCACTTATTATTAACTGTCTTGTTTATTTTGGCGGCTATTACAGATTGGTTAGATGGCTACCTCGCTCGAAAAATGAAGATTACGTCTGCATTTGGGCGATTTTTAGATCCTGTTGCCGATAAGCTGATGGTCGCAGCGGCCTTGATTATATTAGTGCAGTGGCATCCTAATATTATTATGTCGATTGCCGCAATTGTGATAATTTCACGTGAAATTGCAGTATCTGCATTACGTGAATGGATGGCAGAGCTTGGCGCCCGCACCAGTGTTGCAGTGTCCTATGTCGGCAAGCTTAAAACCACCTTTCAAATGATAGCGATTATTGTATTGCTATTGAATGTACAGTCGCTGGAATTGTTAGGTTATGGTCTTATGGTTGCTGCTGTAATACTGACATTATGGTCAATGATGATATATATGCGCGCCGCTTGGCCATATCTAAAGCACGGCTAGATATTTTATGCAGCAAGACAGGTATTTAAAATATCTAATTTGAAAAAAGCCAGCGAGAAGCTGGCTTTTTTAATTTGGGCTTGTTTAATTTAATAGAAACTTATAAACACAGCACAAATAAAAAGAAACGTTAAATGTTAAAACTCAATAGATGCATTTTTTCCAATGTTATCGGCTATTATTCCATCTTGAACAGCGGCAGCCGCTAACTTAGCCGCATTAACAACGCTATTACCATTCTTCCAGAATTCTGCCCCATGCGGTACCACTTTAATAAGTTGAATGTTCTCATCTTCTTTACCCTGTTTATAAAAGGCATTATAAATCGGTGTCCATAACTCGTCTAACTTGGCTTTGTCTTCAACTAGCTCAGCTTGACCATTAATAGAGGCGTAATCTTTATCTTTTTGACTGACATAAGATAGATTAACTTGAGGATTTTTTTCGATATTTTTTATGGCTTCAGTAGTTTTATCGCCAATGAACCATATTTCTTTGGCTGTAAGACTAGATTCACTAGTGGTCATTGGACACGCATGTAAATGACCTTCATTAGTCACGGTCGTCATCATGGCAAACTTAACATCTTTTATCATGTCATGGATGATGTCAATAATTTCCTGTTTGTTCATAATTATCTTCCTGTTAGGGTTATTAAAAATTAGGATTATTAAAAATTAGGTTATTAAAAACTAAAACTTATAGTAAAACGCCAACTTATTTACCAGTATGATTAAAACGTAAGCTACTGTTAGGCTTTGTAAGAACCTGCTGGTTTAAGTAAATGATTTAAACTACCTTCTAAGTAGAAATCTAATTAAAATTATTTTTTTGTTTTATTTAAAATTGAGAGACTGAAAGTTTTAAACCAATGTCATAGTTAATTAAGCGTGTTGAATGACATCTTTAGGTAGACTGGATAGATCTGAATAAGGTTGAATAATATTTATATGTTACCCAAGCCTAATTGGCCCCATGCAAGTTTATAAAGATATGAATTACCATATAAGTTGTCTCTACAATGCAACGCTACCGCCAACTTCTTGCTATAATATTGAGCCAACATAACTTTAGAATTTTTTTAATTGCTTTTGACTGATGTTATCATGCCTTTCATTATTGTCTGAAAACTGTCTAAAACTCTACTCTGCGGAAATAGCCTTATGATGACCCTCGCTGGACACCGTTTTTTAACCGAATTTAAAACCAATCAATTGATTGAGCAGTTGAATAGCCAAACGTCGCTAAATAAGACTGGCGCAGTGAGAAAAATAGATACCCAACAAGTGTATGTTTTATCACGTGAGCTAAATGATACAGAGCATAAAAAGGCGTTAGATTTATTAAATCAAGGCGAAGAGCTGAGTCTCATCCGTGCAGGATCTAACCAAGTACAAGTTATCGTTAGCCCACGCTTTGGCACAATATCTCCATGGTCAAGTAAGGCAACGGATATTTTTAATAACTGCGAGCTTGCCATAGAGCGGGTCGAGCGGGTCATTGTATTTACCTTAACGGGTGATAATCTACCGACTAAACTGCCTTCAGATGCTGAGCAAATCTTGCATGATCGCATGACCCAAAGCTTAGTGTATGACATGAATAAACTTCAACTGTTATTTGATGATCATAGTCCAGCCCACTTAAATTATGTTGATATTATGGGGCAGGGTCGCAGTGCCTTGGAGCAAGCGAACCAAAAGTTTGGTTTTGCTTTATCTAGTGATGACATCGATTATTTGATGAATGCGTATGGCAATCCAGAAGGAGAGCTCAAGCGCAATCCTACCGATGTTGAACTGATGATGTTCGCCCAAGCCAACTCTGAACATTGCCGTCATAAAATCTTTAACTCAGAGTGGACCGTTGATGATGAGGTAAAGCCGAAATCGTTGTTTAAGATGATTAGAAACACGCATGAGACGAATCCAGAGGGTATTTTATCTGCTTATAAAGATAATGCAGCAGTGATGGAAGGTTTTAAAGCTCAGCGTTTTTATCCGTTACCGATCGTACAACTTGGCGGTTCTTTAGGAGATGACGCAGTATCTAAAGAGATGCACCGTTACGACTTTCATGAGGAAAACATCGACATTTTAATGAAGGTGGAAACGCATAACCATCCAACTGCTATCGCTCCTTATGCAGGTGCCTCAACGGGTGCGGGTGGCGAAATTCGTGATGAAGGTGCCACAGGGCGTGGGGGTAAGCCAAAAGCAGGTCTAACCGGCTTTAATGTATCGCACTTACATTTGCCAGATCTACCAGAGAAGTGGGAGCAGTCAGGAAAAGTAAACAGTAAAGATTATGGCAAGCCAGATCGTATGGCATCCAGCTTAGAGATTATGACCGAAGCACCGCTCGGTTCTGCTAACTTCTCTAACGAGTTTGGTCGTCCGAATCTATGCGGTTACTTCCGTTCGTTTCAGTTGGATTTAAGCGCTGATAAAGACGGTAGTCAGATGCGTGGCTATCATAAGCCAATGATGATTGCTGGTGGTTATGGCAATATTAAACGTAATTTGGTAGAGAAGAATAGCATTCAAGAGGGCGATCTCCTGATCGTACTGGGCGGCCCAGCAATGCAAATTGGCCTAGGCGGTGGTGCTGCGTCGTCGGTAGACAGTGGAGAGCTTGATGAAGGTCTAGACTTTGCCTCTGTACAGCGTGACAATGCAGAGATGGAACGTCGTTGCCAAGAAGTTATCGATCGCTGCTGGGCGTTAGCTAACAATGATGTTGACGCCAGTAATGCCGGTAAAGATGGTAACCCAATCGTGTCAATTCATGACGTTGGTGCAGGTGGTCTATCCAATGCGATGCCTGAGCTTGTTGATGATCATGACATGGGCGCGCATCTAAACCTACGCCATATTCCATCACTTGAAGCGGGTATGTCGCCAATGGCCATCTGGTCAAATGAAGCGCAAGAGCGCTATGTATTGGCGATTCGTCCAGAAAGCAGAGAGTTGTTTGATGCCATTTGTAAACGTGAGCGTTGCCCGTACGCTATCTTGGGGACTGCGACTAAAATACGTCAGTTACAAGTTGATGATGAACTGCTAGATGATCAACCTGTTGATATGCCAATGCAGGTATTACTTGGCGGTACTCCGCAAATGAAGCGTTCATTTGCGCGTAAAACAAGAGAGCTTGCACCATTAGACTTAGCAGATGCAGGGAAAACGTTTGATATTAAACAAGCGATATACGATGTATTACGTCATCCAACGGTTGCCAGCAAATCGTTCTTAATTAGTATTGGCGACCGCTCTATCACTGGCATGGTCACTCAAGATCAGTATGTTGGACGTTACCAAGTACCCGTGGCAGACTGCGCAGTAACCAGCTCAGGCTTATTGGCCAATACTGGTGAAGCCATGAGTATGGGCGAGCGTCCTCCAGTGGCACTCATTAATCCAGCAGCGTCAGCACGTTTAGCCGTAGCTGAGGCGATTACCAACATTGCAGGCGCTCGTATTAACAAGATTTCAGACATTACCTTATCGGCAAACTGGATGGCAGCTTGCGGCGAAGATGTCGAGGATGCAGCACTGTATGATGCTGTCTATGCGGTTGGTGAAGAGCTGTGTCCTGCTTTAGGCATTGCCATTCCAGTGGGTAAAGACTCGTTGTCTATGCGTGCCAATTGGACAGAGGACGGGCAGGACAAATCTGTTGTGAGCCCAATGAGTCTGGTAATTACCGCTTTCGCACCTGTTGTCGATGTGAATAAAACGTTAACCCCAGAGCTAATCAATACCGATTCCGCCCTATATAGATTAGATTTATCCCATGGAAAATTCCGTTTGGGCGGGTCAATATTAGCGCAAACGCAAAGCCAGCTCGGTAACGAATGTCCAGACTTGGCTAGTCCGCAAGATTTAATTAACTTTTTTAACTTTATTCAAGCAGGCAGTGAGCAAGGCGTTATCAGCGCCTACCATGATATAGGTGATGGGGGCTTACTTGCGACTGTGGCAGAGATGCAATTTACTAACCGTGTAGCAATCAACCTGAATATAACCAATGATAACTTACTTGGACAGTTATTTGCCGAAGAATTGGGTGCGGTCATTCAAGTCTTGCCAGAGCACCTTGAAGCAGTAATGACATTGGCTGATGAGCACAATGTTGCCAATATGATGAGTCTAATCGGGCAAATCTTTGAGACGCCAGTAGGCGGTGCTAACCAAGACCCATTAACCATTATTACGCCACTGCATCAGGGTAAGGATGCACTCATCTTTAACCGTAGTGAGCTACAACAAACGTGGTCGCAAGTCAGTTATCAAATTGCTAAACGTCGTGATAACCCAGAATGTGCCCAACAAGAATTTGACTTAATTGCTGATGCCAATTATCACGGTTTAATCGCACAAGCAAACTTCGACCTCAATCAAAAAGTAGAAGAGCCGTATCTCGCCACCCGTCCTAAACAACCAAAAGTTGCGATTTTACGCGAGCAAGGGGTCAACGGTCAGTTAGAAATGGCTGCAGGCTTTGTACGCGCAGGCTTCGATGCTGTCGATGTGCATATGAGTGACTTGCTGGCAGGTCGTATAGACTTACGTGACTTTAATGGCTTAGTCGCTTGCGGTGGCTTTAGTTATGGTGACGTATTGGGCGCAGGCTCTGGCTGGGCAAACTCCATCTTATTCCATGACGAGTTACGCATGCAATTTGTGCGCTTCTTCGCCCGTCCTGATACCTTTAGTTTGGGCGTATGTAACGGCTGTCAGATGATGGCGCAATTAAAAGACTTAATTCCAGGCGCTGAGAACTTCCCTCGCTTCACCTACAATAAGTCAGCTCGATTTGAAGCGCGTACGGTCAATGTTAAAATTGAGCGTACCAAATCTTTATTCTTTAAGGGAATGCAAGACAGCATCTTGCCAATTGCAGTGGCACATGGTGAAGGTCTGGCAACGTTGAATGAGACAGATATCGAAGGCATGGCAAGCCACGGTCAAATTGCAATGCGTTATGTAGACAGTCGTGGCAACCCAACCGAAACTTATCCGCTAAACCCGAACGGTTCAATCGGCGGGGTAACGGGTATCTGTAGCACTGATGGTCGTGTGACCTTAATGATGCCACATCCTGAGCGTAATCTACGTGCAATTAATCATAGCTGGAAGCCTGAGGGATGGGCGGATGACGGTGCGTGGATGCGCATGTTTAGGAATGCTAGGGCTTGGTTGCGTTAGGATTGTTTGAATTTTACGGGATTATGTTCTCAATATCGTTTGAGGTACGACATGTACATTATTATTTGATTTCCTTGGTCGTGTCTTCAATTGGATAAGCCATAAATAATAGTTACAATACTGCATCTATTGAGACGATGCGAGAAGTACAAGTCATGGCAAAAACAGCACTAACAGATACGCTTTGGGATCAATTGCAATTAACAATTAACAATGACAAAGCATGGTTGCTATCAAACTCAAAACAGCCGAGAGGTCATGGAAGCCATACTGTGGAAGCTACGTACAGGCGCGCCTTGGCGTGACATACCTAAAGAATTATATTCTTGGAAAACAGCCTATAGTCGTTTTAACCGCTGGTCGAAAACTGGCTTATGGGCGAATTTTTTTTAGCTTACGAAAAGAAGTTGATACGGAATGGGTATTCACAGACGGAAGCTATGTTCGCTGTCACCAGCATGCAAGTGGAGCTAGGCGTGGTGAAGATCGAGCAATTGGACGAAGCCGTGGCAGCGCAACTACAAAGATACATCTATCCTATGATGCTGACAGATATCCGCTCCATTTTAAAATGGAGGTAACGTCCAGACAGCCAAGTTGCAGGTAAATTGATTGACATGATTGGGCATGCAGATTACTTTATCGTTGATAAAGGCTATGATTCACAAGCGATCAGGGATAAAGCTTGCATGCATGACATGATTCCTATAACTCCCAAAAGAAGTAATGCTAAAGCGCCGAATCCAGAATTTTATAGCTACTTATACAAACTGCACCATTTGGTAGAGAATATGTTTGCAAGGCTCAAACACTTTCGTAGTATCGCCACTCGCTATGAAAAGTTAGCTCGCAATAAGTCAATGCTTTATCTGGCGTGTACTATCGTCCATTGTAAGATGAATTGAAGACACACCCTAGCTTATATCCACATACTTAGCATTAAGGGCTCTTAAGATAGCATAAGTTTCTAGGTCCATTTTGCCAATAAGCTTATGCGGTCTAAAATGTAGCTGGAACGCATAAATTACGTCGCGGCTGGGCTTGTCCCATTCATCGGTGTTATTGATAGCATAACCATACGCTCTAAATAACTGTTTGACCTCAACAATAGTCATAGTTTCAAAAGAGCCATCTTTGATAAACCGCTGTTTATCCGCTTCCTCATACCATGCTCCGATACCATACTCTTTATATAAACGCGCCCACGGAAATTTAGCGCCAGGGTCAATCTTACGTGACGGTGCCATATCTGAATGACCAATAATATGGGTTGGCTGAATCTCGTATTTGTCACTTAATTTTTGAATCAATTGGGCCACTTTTTGTACCTGAGTATCGGTAAATTCTACAAAATGCTCTGGCGGATGATAACCATCGTTATTTGTATTTTTTGCGCTTCGACATTCTTTTTTGATGCCTTCATTGACGATTTCTATGCCGATAGAGGTATCGTTTAAAACGTTCCGACCAGCAAAAGCGCCCTTACCAGCATGCCAAGCACGTTCATTATCAGGTACCAGCTGATAAATGGTATTGTTCTCGGCTAACGGGATTAAATAATGGGCGCTGACATTGGCTGTGGTTAGAAGACGCAGTGACTCTGCTGCATTTTCAGCTGTGTAATGCAGGATGATAGAGGAGATACGTTGGTCCTTGCCTTGGGCGTGATAGGTTTGACTGTCGATAATATAATGAGGGGAGGTAGTTGAGACACAACCGGTCAATGGCAAGGTTAAACTTAAGCCAAGTGCTAATAAGATAATAGGCTTCATGTCACATCCTTTAAGTTGTTAATTATCAATAGTTAACATAGATGAGCACACACCACTAAGCTATGGTTTTTAAAGTGTCTGAAGGTTTGATGTTTCCCTCGTCATCATATCGTTTACTTTCCTCACGTTTTGGAAGCACAGTAAGCTTGGCATCGCTTTCTAATATAATGGCAGCCACTTCATTAAAATCATGAATCCCTTCACTACGAATTGCGCACTCTAACTCTTGACGAGTTAGTCGCTCTTTACGCATGACATCGGGTAAAAACTGACCTTCGTAAAACAGCACACAGGGCTCTGATAAAATCGCGCTCGCAAACTCAGGAGAAATAGAGGCATATTTGGTCACTATGTATTGCAAGCTGAGCAAGGTTACAATCGATGCAATGCCTTCAACAAGGGGTACACTTTTTAATAAAATAGTGCTGGCGCCAATAGAGCCTATCATTACAGTTACTACCCAATCGAAGTTATTAAGCTGTGAGGTAGAGCGTTTTCCAGAGATCTTTAAAAAAACGACAATGCAAAAGTAAACCACGACGGCCGAAATAACGATGCGTAATAAGGTGTCTAAGCTGTCAAATAAAATCATATCCATGATGAGGTTTTCCTTAGCTATTTAAAAGAGGACGTAAACAGTAGGTTCTATTTTTGACCATTCATTTTTAACTAATGAACATTGGGTCAAGCGTATTTTACCCTTTAAATTGAAGGGTAACGTAATGGTGGCAGGGGAGAAAAATTGTGATCGTTTACAAGACTATAGAACAGACTTGTATTAATGCTTTGCTGTCCAATCGAGTAAGGTGTCCAATGCATAGCGAGCCTGATAGGTATTTAGCTTTTCAGAGCTATTAATAATACTAACGACGACGTAATCCTGTCCTGATTGCCCGTGAACATAGCCTGCCATAGCAGTCACGTTATCAAGCGTACCTGTTTTGACCCATGCACGACCAATGGCAGCAGAGTTTGGTAATCTATCCGCATGTTGTTTTATAGTACCACTAATGCCTGCTATGCCGAGTGAATTGACATAAACGTCAAAGCTTGGATGATGATAAGCATACTCTAGAAGCTCAGCTAGATTATCAGCCGTAACGGTGCAGTCTCGACACAACCCAGATCCATTGGTCATATATGGGGGTGGCGTTGTGAGTGTTGATTGCCACCAGTCATCAATGGTTGCTATAGCTTTTGAATAATCCGAATATTGAGGGGTTACGGCAATCTGCTTAGAGGGTTGTGAGTTATTCATGGCTGTTTGATAAGATGCTGTCTCATGCACATAATTAGTGGTACCTAATGAACGGTAAATAGGTAAAGAGAGTATCAGCTGTTCAGTCATGACGTTATTAGAGTAATGATTAATATCATATATTTGATTGGAGAGAGGTAAAGATTGATATGTAAGCATGGGAAATGGCGATGAGGACATCACAGCAGCTTTTGGTGGCGTATTGAACTTAGTGTTAACGTTCATATCTAGATAGGTATTAAATCTGGTTTTTATCGGATGCTCTGTGCTTATAATATCGCCAGATAAAGTATTACCCATTTGCAGCCATTGATACTTAATTACCTTTTTAGCAAAGTCTTTGACGTTTGGATAGGCAAGATACAAGGTACGAGCGTCACAAGACTTTGGCATACTGTTTTGGAATTTTAATGAATGAGTGGTCCAGCTAGGCAATAAGCTATTAATAACAGATGAACATGTTCCTTCTCGCATAGGCACAAAGGAAGGTAACTGATATTCAGATAGCATAGGAGAATAAAAAATTCGGGCTAATTGACCCTTATCCTGACTATTGCCTGAGGCAAGTAACGGCACTGTGGTCATTTTGATACTACTGAAATTAATCAACAGGCCATCTGGGCTTGCGTTATATGGTCGAAGGGGCTCATTGTCAAAAGCGGCTGGATCTTTACCTACCTCTCTAAAAATGGATGTATCTAAGACAATATCGCCTTTGATATGACGAATACCTGATCTATTAATTTTTGCAAGCAACACCGCCAAACGCTGGTGGGTCAGCTTAGGGTCGCCACTGCCCTTAATAATTAGGTCGCCGTACAAGGTATTGCCAAAGATAAACCCCGTATGATAAACCTCAGTTAACCATACGAAATCTGCACCAAGCATATCCAACGCTATAAATGTTGGGATTAGCTTCATAGTGCTGGCAGGCGTGCGAGGCATATCTGGTAGATGTCTTATGGGTAAATATAAAGGTTGAGGATGATTGACAAAATTTTCGGTAGCATTCGTTTGGGTTGGAGTAGTTTTAATGGCATTATTTTTTATAGAGTTGTTGGCTTTATGATTACTGTCGTCATCAACCGCACTTTCATTAGAGTCTTCACTATCAGAAAGCTCAGAATCTACCACTGTTTCAGCTTGCGTCATTCCTTCATCTTGAATGACTTGAGGATTTGGGGTTGGGGCTTCAGAAAGAGGAATGGGTTCAAGTACACTCACAAGACTATGCTGATTTAAGTTTGAATCACTTTTGTGTGTAGAAAAAGCGAGATGCTTTACAGGCGTTATGACAATACTGATATCATCTGAAGCAATATTAGCATTAGCAAGCGCTGCCTCAACGGGCTCTGGCAAAGTAGCCATGGCTGATACACTACAAACTAACCCTATGTGAAAACCTACAAAAGATTTCTTTAGAGGTTGTAGTGCTACCGTTAAAAAATGAGATGGTGGAGAGAGTAATTTAATGACTGACAATCGCATGATAATCAACAGATGATTTACAAAAAAAGTAAGTTGAACATTACTATTATGCAGGTTATTTTAATAGGCGATTTTAGTAGCATACAATGTGAACTTTGTAACTTACATGAGCTTTAAAAAGGTTTCATAACCAAAGTTATTCTAGCGGTTAGCAGAGTCTAATAGTCTACTGTCAGTACAGTTTATTGCTTATTGGTATGATTCACAACGTTAAGGGTGTCACAACTTTTCAATAGGGTGTCACAACTTTTCAATGAGGAGCAATTGCTTTAGCGTAAATGCAGAAATGTCATAGCGGTCATTACTGCATCGTTGTAGGCATCATGTGCCCCTAAGTCTGGGATATCTAGCTCTTTCATAATACTGTCTAAATGTTGAGATTTATGAGCAATCCCGTTAGTACGGTTACCGTTTCGTTTGGTATAAAGACTACGAATGTCAATAACCTCGTTTGGCAAAGGTGCACCCATATAGTCTTTAGCTAAGGTATTTAAAAACCCCATATCCAGCTGCGGGCAGAATCCTACAATAGGTCGATTGCCGATAAAAGGTAACATGTTATCTAGCATTTGCTCATAGCTTAATCCATGCTCAACATCAAAAGGGCGTAGTCCATGAATAATGATGGTGTCCTCGGCTGGCATGATAGGTGGTCGACAAACAAGGTGTAAACCATTACCAGTATCAATGACATTGCCATTGATATGAATAGCAGCAATCGACAAGAGATGGTGCTTTTTATGATTTAGGCCGGTCATTTCACAATCAATTGATACCCATTCATTGGGCTTAGCGGGTTCAAAAATACTGCTCAATTCAGGTCGAGTAAGAGATTTTTTATGCCAGATAGATTTTAGGCGATGCAGCATGCTCATAATCGGTTGCTCAATAGTCAGGTTGCAATGTTAGACCTGCAAGGGGATAGTTGTGTATAGTCAAAGTTTGAAATTGTGATTAACGTTTTCTCTAATTTGTAAGTTCGTCTTTCTAGGCTTTAAGTTCTCCATATTTCTATGCCTCTAAGCCAGCTCAAGTTGATAGTGTGAGCTTAGTTGGTTCTTAAAGCTTTTGACAATATTTAAGCACTCTTTCAATAGATCGCGTTCGAGTGCCGACAGAGTCGTTGGGTCTACTTGACGAGCAAACTTATCATCGGTTGATAGCGCAACATCCAATCTGAGTGATGAGAAAAATTCTAACGTTTCATTCAGTGTCTCTGCTCGCTTCTGTGTCATCACACCTCGTCTAGCAAGCTCTTTTAAACGGGCTTTGGTACTTGCGACCTCATAAATGTCGTTTTCTAGTGCCATGGCTCTTGTGCCATGCACAATAGGAAAAATACCTGCTTTTTTAAGATCAATATCCTGATCGATAGGTTTACCAATAAGAGGGACAAACTTCTGCCACCACTGATTGACATCGCCAAATTGTAGTGCAGCTCGGACAAAGGTTCGAATAAACATAGGGTCGGCATGTTGGTGTGCAGTTTTTAAATAGGCACGAAGGCTTGTAAAGAGCTGCTCATCGCCACAAACATAATCGGCATCTAATACCGCAGATAGCCAGATAGCATGTTCCTTTTCGCGTCCAGCAAACCAAGATGCCACTTGAGCTTTAAATTGACTAATCGGCTGACGCCAGATTGGGTTATTCATCATAATATGGCCGTCGCAAAGCGGGTAGCCTAACTGCCCGAGGGTTTGGTTGAATTCATCCGCATACTCCGCCAGATTGGGGTGGCTATAATCGTCGCGGATAAGTAAGGCGTTGTCTTGGTCGGTACGCATGATCTGCTCGCCACGTCCTTCAGATCCCATGACGATGACACAGGTGTTATCAAACACTTCTTGAGGTACTATAAGTTGCCAAAGCTTAGTAAATACGTGAGCATTTAAGGTTTGAACCATACGGCTTATAACACCCACCTTGATACCATCCTGATGCTGAGCACGAATATATTGTCCAATTTGCTCAACAGCTTTTGCTATCATCTCGACGTTTGTAGCTTGATCAATTTGTACGGTAATTAGATGCGAGTGATGACTTAAAAAAGCGAGCAAATCACTCTGACCTAGAACACCTATCACTTTGCCGCTATCGTCTAAAACAGGTAGGCGGTGTACACGATATCGAATCATCGCTAATAGGGCGTCGCTAATGTCGCGGTTGTGTTGAATGGTGCGTAGTTTAAACTTGGCGTAGTCACGACATAAGGTAGCTTGAAAGTCGCGTCGTTCACTGACGGCACGGCAGATGTCAGCATCGGTAATAATACCGAGATTGTTTTTATGCGATTCAGAGGGGTCTGGGTTTTGTGAAGAAGCCCGTTTAACCAATACATGTTTTAACCCAGCCTGTGTCATGGTAGTAGCGGCTTCAAATAGGGTTGCTGACTCATCAACACTATGGACGTCAAGTAATTGAACTGCTGTCACAGGCTGCAACATCAGTTGTTGAGCCTCTGCTGGACGCATCGTGTTTGATGGGTTTGATAAAGCGTTAGACGCTTGGCCAGAATGTTTGCGTCCAGCCAACGCAAGCACCCGCTCGGTCAAGTCGCCACTTAATAAGCGCCTGATATGATGATTTTGAGCGGCGATACGATCGATAGCGTCTGGTTCAATTTGCAATAACAAGGTATCTTGCAGCGCTTTGTATTGGTAACCATTGTGTCGCTCTTCTTCAGAGGTGTATTGGTTGCTGGATGTGTTGTTATTGAATGTTTTGTTTGAAATGCTGGCGGGTTGGGTCTTAGCAAGGAAATGTATGTCTTGCTCTGCGGCAATTTTGCGACCATCAAACCAGTCATTACTCACACTGGATGCATGAAAGTCGCCGACATACTCTTCTGCTAGTGTTTGCTGTATATGACCTTTGAGTATCACATAAAAGTAATTAAGCTCGTTATCTTTAAGCGAGTTACCTTTGCCTAAGTAGCGAACTTGACTATGTTTTTTAATACTTTCTCGCTCAACTGGGGTCAGGCAGTCAAAAGGTGGTTGTGAGAAATCTAAACGAGTCATATGCCACTCCTTGGCTTATACATAATTAGGCTATGGTATTTATAATACGCTTATCGATTAACAAGCTGTAAGACTAAAATGACTTAGCGGTTTAAGTTTGTTGTCCAAGTTGTTATTGCTAAAATTTAAGTTAATAAAGTCTTAATACGGGCAATGGCCTCACGGCTTTCTTCCACACTGGCCACTAAAGCTAAGCGAACAAAGCCTTTTCCAGGATTAACCCCATCCACCTCTCGTGATAAATAGCGCCCAGCTAATGCATTTATATTAAGTTGTTCATATAAGGCTTTGACGAAAGCTTCATCATCAGGCATTCCTTGTGCATCAACAAACGGCTTAGGGGCTTCAACCCATAAATAAAATCCGGCATCAGGTTTTCGTAAGCCTAACAGCTCGCCCAACTCACTTATCCATAAATCGAATTTTTCTGCATATAGCTTGCGATTGTGTTCAACGTGTTTTTCATCTTGCCATGCTGCAATTGAGGCCAGCTGATGATGGATAGGCATTGCACAACCTTGATACGTTCGATATTGCAGATAAGGTGTTAGCAAGGCACTATCACCTGCAATAAACCCTGACCGTAATCCAGGTAGGTTAGAGCGTTTGGACAAAGAGTGAAAAACCACACAGTTTTTGTAATCATGGCGATCTAAATTAGCACATACTTCAAGTAGACCAAGTGGCTTCTGTTCAAAATACAACTCGCTGTAACATTCATCACTGGCAATGATAAAGTTATGCTTATCAGACAAGTCAATCAATGTCTGCCAATCTGATTCATTCATTACAGAGCCAGTTGGATTATTCGGACTACAAACAAACAGCAACTGTGTGCGTTCCCAAACCTCACTGGGCACTGACTTGTAATCGCACTTAAAATCACTCTCTTCAGTGCAAGCGACATAATACGGAGTAGCACCTGCTAGAAAAGTTGCCCCTTCATAAATTTGATAAAAGGGATTTGGCATGACAACAATAGGTTTGTCTTCAATACAGTTTTTGCTATTTACTGAACTAATGGGCCCAACATTTACCGCCGCTTGCACAAAACTAAAAATTGCTTCACGAGTACCCATAACAGGAATTACTTCTGTGGCAGCATCAATACGGTTCAAGTTAAAGCGATTTTTTAACCATTGTGCAATGGTTTGACTGAGTTCAGGAAGCCCACCAGTGGTTGGATATTTTTGTACTTTATCCAAATTATCCTGAATAATATCTAGTACAAAGTGGGGTGGGGTATGTTTCGGCTCACCAATTCCCAGTTTGATTGCTTCGTATTGATTAGCTGGCGTTGAGTCGGCTAACAATACTGCCATTTTGGCGAAAGGGTAGGGGTGTAGTAAGTTAAGTTGATTGTTCATGTTTTACCTTTAATAAAATTCAATCCATAGAATTTATTAAGCTTTGTGTGAATTCATTATTGTAATGTTCTATGATTTAACTGGTAAATATTAAATACAGCGTTTTACGTTGTCTGCTGAGTCGTTGCCAGAGTCTCATCATTAGCTTGTAATACCCCCTGAAGAGAGCGCTCAAGTTTCGCAAGCCTTTCATTACTAAGCTGAGCGTCACCTTTATCACTTAGGTAAAACATGTCTTCAGCCCGCTCACCTAGCGTTGTAATACGTGCTGCATGCACCTCAATAGATTCATTTAAAAATACCTGACTAATACGCGCTAATAGCCCAGGTTGATCTAGCGTTGTTAAGCTCATGACATGTTGCTTATTGGCTTCATTATATTGAAAGCTAATTTCGGTGGGCACTTGAAAATTACGAAGTTGTCGAGGCATACGCTTTTGCACTAACTTTGGTTTTTCTGGATGTTTGAAAGCATCAATAAGCCTTTCAGTGAGCTCCTTACGCGCCTCTGGGTCGTTAATTAGGATGCCTTTTTGGTCAAACAACACATAAGAGTCCAATGCAAAGTCTCGTGTGCCAGTAATAATGCGAGCATCTAACACATCTAAGCTCATCTGATCGAACACTGCCATAGTAACGGCAAATAAGTTGGCTTGATCTGGTGTATAAATAAATACTTGTACAGCATCTAGCGCAAGTTCACGATGCTCTCGTAATACGACAAGAGGCTCGCTATCTCGAGAGGATGCTTTGCCTATGGGCGGATGATTTAATATGGCTTCAGTATGCCATATAATATCTTCAGGAATTTCCCGTAAAAAATACTCATCGCCAAGCTCATCCCACAATACCAACACCTCCTCTTTCTTCATATGCTGATTGTCTACTTTATCAAGCAATAGTTCGGCTTGTTGACGGGTTGAAGCAATCATATCTTGACGATTGGTCGGTGCATCCAAATCTGCTCTTAAAATACGGCGTGTTTGAGTGTAAAGCTGCTTCATAAGTGTGGCACGCCAGCTATTCCATAGTTGCAAGTTAGTCGCATTCATGTCGGCTACGGTTAGAACGTATAAATGATTTAAATGAGTGACGTTGCCTACTAAATTTGCAAACTCCGCTACTACCTCTGGGTCTGAGATGTCTTTTTTCTGTGCGGTTAATGACATTAATAAGTGATATCGAGTTAACCAACCTACCAATTTAGCATCGGCTTCGGTCATGCCGTGCGCAAGACAAAACTCAATAGCATCAATTTCGCCAAGTTCACTGTGGTCACCGCCACGGCCTTTAGCGATATCATGGAATATGGCTGCCAGTATAATGATCTCTTTTCGTTTAATTCGTTTGTAAATTGAACCGACTAAGGCAAAGTCATCTTTATATTTTGGATCGGTAAAACGATGCAGCATGCGTACTAAAAGCAGAATATGAGCGTCAACGGTATAACGATGGAATAAGTCGTATTGCATCAGTCCAATAAGGCTGGCAAATTGCGGCAGGTAGTTGGCTAGTACACCATATCGCTGCATAAAACGTAGGCGATGATATAAATAGTTTTGTTCTTTTAAATTGTCTAAAAACAGAGTTTGATGCTTAGGGTTTTCTCGATAATTTTGGTCAATACCACGCGCGGCAATTTTTAGAGCGCGTAGAGTGCGCGTACGAATAAGCTTTATATCATGCTGACCCATTAGTAAAAACATTTCCAAAATGGCTTCAGGATGCTGAGCGAAAACGTGATGATTTGAGATGGCGATATGATTACCGATTTTATTAAAACGGGCATTTAAGACTGTTTTTTTAGGACGTTTCTCGTCTGGTAGACGAGCCTCAATAAGGACTTCATAATAATGTGCGGTTAGCATCTCAGATAATGATGAGATTTGCATGGCACATCGATAATAATCCCGCATAAAGCTCTCAACAGCAGCATTAGGCTCATCATCAGGTAAGGCTTCATAACCCATTCGCTGAGCTATATCACGCTGATAATCAAACAGTAGCTTATTTTCATCCCGTCCTGTTAAATGGTGTAGGTGGTGACGAATTTGCCACAAAAAACCTTCGGCGAACGTGAGTTCATCAAACTCTTTTTCAGTTAAGAAGTCTTGTGGAACTAAGTCGTATAGTTTGTTTATTCTAAAATAGCGTTTGGTTACCCAGCTTAAAGTATGGATGTCACGCAGACCGCCAGGGGCATTTTTTATATCCGGTTCTAGGTTATACTCCGTGCTGTTATGACGTAAGTAGCGTATGCGTGCTTCTTCCATTTTTGCATCATAAAATGCCTCTTGTGACCAAGTCTCATTGACAATGTTCATTGGTACAGCAGTTAGCTCATCATTGCCCGCCAACAGCCTTGCTTCCAATAAGCTAGTTGCCACAGTAATATCAGACGCTATACCAAAGCACTCCTCAGTGGTGCGAACTGAAAGACCGGGTTTAATACCGACGTCCCAAAGCCGTGCAACAAAAGCGTCAACTTTGCTTGCTTCTTCTACTGTTAATGTCTGAGGGGCTAATAATAAAAGATCAAGATCTGAATGAGGAGACAGTTCACCTCGGCCATATCCACCAACAGCAAACATTGCTAAGCTGGTATTGTGCAGGTCATGTAGGTCAAAAAGTGCGGATAATAAGTTGTCTGCTGCATCTGAACGGGCTTTAACAAGTTGTCTGATGTCTTCGCCGCGATTTAACGCCTCAGAGATATCTGCTTCAATTTGTTTTATCCAGTCTGGTATGCCAAGATTACGACTCGTATTCTGGCGTAAGTTAGGTAGTGGCGTCAGCAGTGAGTTAGTGGGTTCTTTAATAAACATATCAAGTTCCAATCAAAGAGCAGTAGTGCATTATGTGCCGTGAGGAATAAAACAAAGAGGGCGCATCTGAATTATAATCATAGTTTGTGTTTATATTCTGCCAAAAAAAAGACTGCCTAGGCAGTCTTTTTTTGATATAAATTACCTTGTTAAGAAACTTAAGTCTTCTTCTGGGCGAGTGGTAAACACTTCACAGCCATTATCAGTGACCATCAGAGTGTGTTCCCACTGAGCAGAAAGTTTACGGTCCTTAGTAATGGCTGTCCATTGATCTGGCAGAATTTTAGTCTGCCAAACCCCTTGGTTAATCATTGGCTCAATGGTAAAGGTCATACCAGTTTTAAGCCGCATACCGGTACCCTTTTTGCCATAGTGCATAACTTGAGGTTCATGATGAAATTGATTGCTAATGCCATGTCCACAAAACTCTCGCACGATGCTAAACCGCTCAGGTTCAACTACTTCTTGGATTGCCGCACCAATATCACCAAGGTAAGCGCCGTTTTTTACAACACTCATTCCGGCATAAAGTGCTTTTTGTGCCACACTACAAATGCGCTTAGCCATGATTGAACCTTCGCCAATAATCCACATTTTCGAAGTATCGCCGTAATATCCATCTTTGATAACCGTGACGTCAATATTAATGATGTCACCCTCTTTTAAAACCTTTTTATCCGTTGGGATACCATGACAAACCACATGGTTTACTGAGGTACAGATTGATTTGGGGAAGGGGGGGGAACCATAGTTCAGTGGCGCAGGAATAGCGTCTTGTACATTAACAATATAATCATGTGCAATAGTGTTCAACGTTTCGGTGGTGATGCCTTCTTTCACATGCTCATCTAGCATAACTAAAACATCACTAGCTAGTTTACCAGCAATACGCATTTTTTCGATTGCCTCAGGGGCAAGGATTAAGTCTTTATTGTTACTCATAGTATTTGATTTTATAGTTGGATAAGTTAAGAGCGTATTTTATTCTAAAAAGTCATAGATTTTGGGATTAAAATTTATAGATATGTATACCACTTTGTATTTAAGTCTACATTATAACACAAGCGTATTTATATACGGCAGATGACTACCTCTCAATAATTTAGCAGACTAAAAACCTCGCTAATTGTAGAGTACACCTTAAGTACACGTAATTATAAAGTCATAAGTTATAAGAGGATTGTCTGCAAAACAATTATCGGCATAATACTTCACCTATTTCTGCATTTATGGTAAAATATCTGCCTTATTTTGTTTCAGTTTTTTATAAGGGTTACACTTCGCTTATTAAAACTTAAATAAAAATAAGTTGTTTTTTAACTCATTCACCCATCAACCAATGACACACACATTGCGCTTAAAGATTACTGGGTGTTTGTCGGCTTGACTAATTTGCCAAAACTTTGTGTTTTTTACGGTATTTTTCAGCCAGAATACAAGTAATAAAAATACAAACGGGCAGATGCGTGTCGATAAATCGGTAATTTTTGTAATGTGGAGGCATAACCCAACTTTACAAAGGAAATTTATATGTCAAATAGTCCTACTAAAATGCCAATGCGCGACCTTCTACAAGCAGGCGCTCATTTTGGTCACCAAACTCGTTTTTGGAACCCAAAAATGAATCAGTATATTTTTGGTGCCCGTAACAAAATTCATATCATTAACCTTGAGCACACCGTTAAAGCATTTAACGAAGCGTTAACTTTCGTAAACGGCTTAGCAGCTAAGCGCAATAAAGTATTATTTGTTGGTACTAAGCGTGCTGCGAGTGAAGTCATCCGTGAGCAAGCACTACGTGCTGGTATGCCATATGTTGACCATCGTTGGTTGGGTGGTATGTTAACTAACTGGAAAACGCTACGCCAGTCCATCAACCGCTTAAAAGAGCTTGAGAAGCAGGCTGAAGACGGTACTTTTGCTAAGCTTACTAAGCGTGAAGCATTAGAGCGTACCCGTGCGATGGAAAAACTGGAGCGTTCTTTAGGTGGTATTAAAGATATGGGCGGTTTGCCAGACGCGATCTTTGTTGTAGACGTGGACCATGAAGCTATCGCCATTAAAGAAGCTAAAAATCTAGGTATCCCAGTTATCGGTATCGTTGATACTAACTCTAACCCAGATAATGTTGATTATGTTATTCCTGCTAACGATGATGCTATCCGTGCTGTGACACTATATGTGACTCGCATGGCTGATGCAATCATTGCTGGTAAAGAGTACGCTAAATCACAAGCTGGTGGTACGGCTGACGCTGCTCCTGCTGAAGAAGCACCTGAGCAAGAAGTAGCAGAAGAAGCACAAACTGAATCTGCTGAATAATTGACCTAAGTAACTTAAATATAAGCCTGCAGGTTAATGAGTTAATAAATTAGAGCGTTAATATTGCAGGTTTTTACCGATACTTTAGATTGATATATGACGCAATAAGGCATGATGTGGAATCCCTCGTCATGCCCTTGTCATTTTAAGATTCTATAATCATACGTAATAATCAAAGTATAAAACAGCATTAAAAGTAATTCATTGAAGACTTATTTCACACATTTTTCGTGCATTCTCAAAAAGTAAAACAGTAATAAGTATGAGTTCAGATTCGATAATTATTTAGAGTTATCTATTTTGGCTATGCAAGCTTATTTTTAAATTGTGAGAATAAAATATAACCACACAAAGAGGTAATAGAATGTCTAAAATTTCAGCAAAATTAGTAAAAGAGCTTCGTGATCGTACTGGTCTTGGCATGATGGAGTGTAAAAAAGCCCTAGAAGAAACAGAGGGAAATGTAGAGACTGCCATTGATAACCTTCGTAAATCTGGTCAAGCTAAAGCAGCTAAAAAAGCAGGTAATATAGCTGCTGATGGTGCAATTGTTATTGCACAACAAGATAACAAAGCACTTTTATTAGAAGTTAACTGCCAAACTGACTTTGTTGCTAAAGATGACAACTTTACTATTTTTGCAAATAAAGTGGCAGAAGTCGCTCTTAAAAACAATGAAACAGATGCAGCAAAAATTGCTGAACTCCAGTACGAAGATGGCATGACTGTTGAAGAAGCGCGGGTTGCTTTAGTCCAAAAAATTGGTGAAAACATTCAAGTTCGTCGCGCCAAAATTATTGAAGGCGATAACCTAGCCACTTACCGTCATGGTTTGCGTATTGGTGTGGTTGTTTCATCTGAAGGTGGCGATGAAGAAGCAGGCAAAAACCTTGCCATGCATATTGCGGCATTTAATCCAGTTTCTGTTAACGACACCGATGTTCCAGCTGATATTTTAGCGCGTGAAAAAGAAATCGCTGAAGCTAAAGCGCGTGAATCTGGTAAGCCTGACAACATTGTTGAAAAAATGATTGAAGGTAGCTTACGCAAGTATTTAGACGAAGTTGTATTGGTTCGTCAAGCATACGTCATGGACAATGATAAAAAAGTTGGTGATGTGCTTAAAGCTGACGGCGTAACGGTTAAAGGCTTTGTACGTTTTGAGGTAGGCGAAGGTATCGAGAAAAAACAAGAAGACTTCGCTGCTGAAGTTGCTGCTGCTCAACAGGCTGCTGCTAAATAATTATTTACTCACTTAATAATACTTATATGTAGTCAAAGAACTTTAAAATCGATACAAGGCAACCGAGTGAAAGTTCTACCATTATGGGCTAAACAAGGTTATTAATACCGCAGCGATTTATAAGTTCGCCGACTATATCAAATACATTAGGTTGGCTAAATAAAAGGAAGCCCATTACTTATCTAAGTATGAACTGACCCCCAAAAGTTGGACACAACTTATGGGGTATTTTTATGCGTTACAATCTAGATTTTAAGATCAAAGTCATAGGATACTATAAGCAAGGACATACCGGTCATGCCACAGCAAAGAAGTTTAAAGTGAATCCAAGATTTGTAAGTAAATGGGTCAAGCAATATCAAAGCGGTGGTATAAAGGCTATTAAGCCAAAGACAAGCAAAGCCAAATACAGTAGTGAGTTTAAACTTAACGTACTAACAACGATGCTTACCCAAGGCCTAAGTCAATTGGAAGTTGCTCTAAGGTATAACATCAGCTCACCAGCTTTAATCAGCCAGTGGCACAAAGCTTATCGACTACAGGGTATGTCTGGACTCATATCTAAACGTAAAGGTAGAGCGGCCATGAGCAAACCATTTATCACAGACAAACCAGATGATGAAAAGATATTAGCAGAGCTGAAACGTGAGAATGAATATCTTCGTGCGGAGAATGCCTACCTAAAAAAGCTCGATGCCTTGCTCAGGGAGAGGGAACAAGCCGAGACAAAGCAAGGCTCATCGAAGGACTAAGGGATAAATATTGCATATCAGCTTTACTTAAGATAGCTGATATGCCTAAAAGTGTCTTTTATTACCATAGGTGTCAGTTTGATGCTGAAGACAAATACGCTGATTTAAAGCAGCGTATCATCGAGCTATATTACCAACATAAAGGTCGGTATGGCTATCGTAGAATCACAGCCGCATTAAAGCAGTTAGGCATGCATCATAACCATAAGCTTATTGCCAAGCTTATGAAGCAGTTAAATCTTAATGCGAAGATCAGAAGAAAGAAGTATCGATCCTATAAAGGTCAACAGGGAAAAATAGCAAAGAACTATTTAAAGCGTCGCTTCCATGCTGGTAAACCCAATAAACGCTGGTTAACAGACATTACTGAGTTTAAGGTGGGTGACAATAAATTATATCTATCTCCGATTCTTGATTGCTATAATAATGAAATAGTCAGTTATACCTTATCTAAAAGACCAACCTATGATGTGGTAAGTAAAATGCTAGATTTTGCGCTAGATAAGACGAAAACAAGTCGTCATAAAAAGTTAATGCTTCACTCTGATCAAGGCTGGCATTATCAAATGAAGCCTTTTAGAAAGACGCTTAAAAAGCATAAGATAAGACAAAGCATGAGTAGAAAAGGCAACTGCATAGATAATGCGTTAATGGAGAGCTTCTTTGGCACACTGAAGTGTGAGACCATCTATATTGAAAAGCCTAAAACTATTGATGAACTAGAAAAGCAAATTCATGAGTACATTCATTATTACAATCATGAGCGTATTCAGCTTAAACTTAAAGGACTGAGTCCTGTGAAGTACAGAATTCAGTCCTTGAGATAGACTTAAACCGTCCAACTTTTGGGGGTCAGTTCA